>JBKGZK010000055.1:0-13691 GCA_046545615.1 Natronomonas sp. | reverse complement strand
GCTTCGAAGTCATCGTTTCGGGGCCGATAGTATAGCTTTCGGAAACGGTAGGCGGCGGTCGTCACGTCGCTGAAGGTTTGCACGAGATGTATGGTCCCATGTTGGCTAATAACCCTTCGCGCATCGCATCCCTTTCATCCGCTACCGTTCCCTCACCCTCGTTTTCATCCACTTCCGTTCAATCACCTTCTCTTTCCGGACGACTCCACCCGAGAAAAATAGTATCCAATCGCACCTAGTCATCAGCCGGGGCCGTTCCGGTTTCGGCATCCGTTGCTGCGACGGCGACCCCGTTCGATTCGATGGCCTCGAGAAGCAACTCGGCGATGTCGACGACTTCGATGTCGTCCTCGAATCCGCCGGTTTTTCGTCCGTCCTCGTACATCGTCATGCACATCGGACAAGCGACGACGAATTTCTCAACCTCGGACCCTGCATCCGTGTCCTCGAGTGCTTCACGGATGCGTTCCTCGCTGGGCTTTGTCTCCTCTTCGAGGTCCATCCAGAGACCACCACCACCGCCACCGCAACAGAAGGAGTTCGCCCGGTTCCGGGGCATTTCGTGGAGGTCGCAACCCGTGGCACGGACGAGTTCCCTCGGGGCCTCGTACTCGTCATTGTACCGTCCGAGGTGACACGGATCGTGATACGTCACCGTATAGTCGAGTTCCGTCCCGTCGAGGCCGAGCGCACCACGTTCGACCAGCTCCTCTATCGCCTGTGTCCAGTGGTAGACCGACACGTCGCCGGATTCGTTCCATTGCCCTTCGATTTCAAATTCCATCATGGGGTCGTCGGCGAATTCCCCGAAGTCGACCTCGGGATATTCGTTCTCGAAGGTGTTGTAGGAGTGAGGATCGGTGCAGACGATTTTATCGAACGTGCACTCCTCGAAGGTGTCGATGAGCGTCCCCGCCTGCTCGACGAAGAGGAACTCCTCGCCGATCCGTCGGATGTCGTTTCCGTCGTAAATTTCGTCCTCGTAGAGGATTCCGACGTCGACGTCGGCGTGTTTGAAGAGCTTCGCGAGCGATCGGGCGACCTGCTTGTTGCGATCGTCGTAGCTCGGGTAATCGCCGACGTACCAGAGGTATTCGACGGATTCATCTCGTGCGTCGGTGAGTTCGAAATCGAGTTCCTCGGCCCAGTTAGCCCTGTCGCCGGGCGATTCGCCGAAGGTGTTGTCGCGGGTCATCACGTTCTGGAAAACGTCCTGCACCTGGGGTCTGATGTCGCCCTGGTCGGCGAGCTGTCGATTCAGCCGGGTAAAGCTCTTGAGGTGCTCGATTTCGACCGGACACGCGTCCATGCACGCCATGCAGGCCATACACGACTCCATCGTCTCCGTCTTGATCACCCCGCCGTCAGCGATAATTTCTGCAGTCTCGCCACCGCTCTCGATGCCTTCACGATACTGTTTGAGGTCGAGAATCACGTCACGTGGGTCGAGAGGTCGTCCGGACGCCTTCGCCGGACAGACGGACGAACACCGCCCGCATTTCGTGCAGGCGTCCTGGTCCAGGAGTTCCTTCCAGCTGAAGTCGTCGATCGATTCGGCGTTCGTCTCATCGAGGTCTGCCGGGACGCCCGGGAGTCTCGCCCCCGCTTTTTCGTCGCGTGTCACGACGTTGGCGAACGACGAGATCATGTGGAACGGTTTGGCGTATGGAATGGCGGCGACGAACAGGAACGCGAGGAGGGCGTGCGACCACCATAGGAGTGGGTAGACGGATTCGACCATTGCGGTGTCCATGCCGGCTGCACCGAGTCCGATCGCCACGGCGGTGCCGACGAAGCTCACGGATTCCGTTGTCCCTGTGCCGAGGATCCGCATGCCTTCGATCAGGAATCCGCCGACACCGAGAAGGAACAGCGACCACAAAAGGAACGCGTCCTCCCAGTCCGTATGTTTTCCCCACAGCCGGTCGTTCCGGGCGACGTAGCGACGCCACATTGCGACAGAAAGCCCGACAACGAAGAGCAATCCGAGGGCGTCGGTCACGAGCTGGTAGGAGAGATAGAAGTCCCCGACCCAGAACGAGTCACCGGTGGCGATCCGGTAGATGTCCATGTCCACGAAAAGAATCGTCGTCGCAATCAACAAGGTGAGAAATCCCCAGAGGATGAACGAGTGCATCAGCCCGCCGACCAGGTCCCGGTTGAACTGCTTTTCGTTCGACAGGACGATCTTGGCGGCGCTGACGATTCGACCGGGCAGATTGTCGAGCCGGTCGAACCAGTCGTCGGTTCCCCTGGTGTACCGTGCGAACCGGCGATAGACGCCGACCGCGAGAACGAGCATCGTCAGGGTTGCGAGGAAGTAAAACACCACCTTCCCCACCGGGCCGATGAGCCAGAACGTCTCACGCGTGGCCGCATCACCCGCCTGGAGTGGCAGACTCGGTAACATACGGAAAGCGGCGGCGCGAATCCGCTTAAGTTTTGTCACACGAATTCGGTCGATGCGTCCGGCGGTTTGCGGTCGTTGTTAAACGACTGAGAGCACGGCAGCGAATGTGAGCAACCCGGCGGCGAGGAGTACGACACCATCCAGTCTCGAGAATCGAAGGGCGGGGACCGTCGGATTCCAGGAGAAACACCTGGCCTGGAGGGCCAGAGCGAACCGGTCGGATCGACGGAACGCGTTCTGTAACGTCATTCCAACGAGGGACTGGATTCGATTTCGCGCCGGTCGCGACGATCCAAGCCTGGCACGCTGGGCGGTTCGAACTCGCCGGAGGTCGTTTCGAAGCACTGGGAGAAACCGAACGACGAAGCTCGCTCCCATGCCGAGGAACTGTCCCGGTTTTCCGGGCACGAGCCATTGGACCGCCGCCCGGGTTTCCCTGACGGGAGTCGTCCTGACCAGCCCAGCGGTCACGAAGAGAACGAGCATAATTCTGAAACTGGCGAGTGCCGACCTCGCTACGTCGTCGACGACGAACCACGGTGGACCGATCGTAAGCCCCTCAAGAACCGGGACTGCGATCAGGAAAGGTATGACGAAGCGGACGGATCTGACGGTCCGTATTGGTGGTGTTCTCGAGATAACCAGAACGGCGGCGGTTATCCCCGTCAGGGCCAGGAGCCCCCGTGACGTGGTATACGCGAGTGCAGTAATCGCGAACGATGCCTGGAAGGCAAGTTTGGACCGTGGATCGAGTCGATGGGCAACGGACTTTCCCGGCTCGTATCGAAACGTCACGGCGCACCGACGTTCAACGTAGGGAGTCGATCTCGAACCGCTTCGAATTCGCCCTTTGCTACGAGTTCTCCGTCTGCCAGTACCGCCAGGGTATCGGCCAGCTGTCCCACATCCTGGAGGTCGTGCGTGACAAGGACCATGCTCGTTCCAGTCTCGTTGAGTTCGACGAGTCGTTCACGGACGCGTACGCGAGCGCACCGATCAAGACCCGTAAAGGGTTCGTCGAGGACGAGGTGTTCGGGCTCCATGGCGAGGGCCCCAGCAATGGCGACGCGGGCCTGTTCGCCACCAGAGAGTCGATCGATTCGCTCCGCCCGTCGGTCGGCCATGTTGACGGCCTCGAGTGCGTCGTCGACGCGACGATCGATTTCGCTCCGGGGCAGGCCGAGGTTTTCCGGGCCGAACGAGACGTCGGCGGCGACCGTCGCCGCCACGAAGGAATCGCGGGGATTCTGGAACACCATACCGACCCTCGTCCGGGCCGCTACCAAATCCTCCGCGACCGGCCGACCGTCGACGAGCACGGACCCCTCATCGGGTTCGAGAAGACCGTTGAAGTGCCGGACGAGCGTCGTCTTTCCTGACCCGTTCGCCCCGGTGATGACGGCGAATTCGCCGTCGTCTATGGTCAACGAAATTCCCTCAAGTACCGTCGTTTTGTCGTACCGGTGGATCAGATTCCGGGCTTCGATCATCTCAGGTTGCGCGAATTGCGTCGCTTCGAACGATGGCAATAGCGGCTATCATTTTCAACAGTTCTGCAGGAACGAACGGGAGGGCCGCCGCAAGGAGTGACGCGACGACTCCGGCACCGGTGACGTAGGCGAATCCGAGGGTTCCCAGTCCGTAAATGAGGGCGATTCCCGCGAGCATCGCCGCGACGAGTCGGGGCATCCACACGGCTTCCGGTTCGTGGAGGTCGAATCCGCCGTGGACGACGAGTCCAACGAGGGCCGCGGCTGGCGGATATGACCAGAGGAAGCCAAACGTCGGGGTTCCCGCGAGGAGTATTCCGATCCCGCTCGTTCCGCCGGAGAAAACCGGGGCACCGAGCGCACCGGCGGTCAGATACAGGACCATTGACGCACCGCCCCACGCTGGGCCCAGGAAAATCCCGGCGAGAAACACGCCGAGCACCTGCAACGTCACGGGAACGCCCGGCGACAGTGGCCAGGGAGCCGAAACGTAGGCAAACGCTGCGATGAGTGCGGCGAAAAGGGCTGAACGCGCTAGATTTCTCACTGTGGCGTCGGGGACCAGGTCCACATCGTTCGTGGCGATATCCGTCATGCTTCCGTGTTCCCGTCAACCGTAATCATAGTACTGGTTTACGAGTCTGGTCCTGGAACGGGATCCACCGGTCTGCGGTCCTCCATAACAAAAATTTTCGACAATCCTTAAATATCTTCGAAACGTATACAAAAAATTGCCATGGATGAAAAAACCGAGGCGCTTCGGGAGCTCTTCGTCCAGGTTACCGAAGAGGACACGGTTACCGAAACGCAAACGGAATCACGTGGGTCCCTGACGGACGAACGATCGGCTCCGGATGCCCTCGGGGACGTGGTCACCCGGATGCGCAACGAGTTCGACTTCGCGACGTCACTTCCGGATTCGGATCTCGTTCACATCGTCGAGGACTTCTATCGAGGTGCCTCGGACACGGAGATGGCCAACGACCTCGATGTTTCTCGACGAACGATCGTCCGTGCCCGACTTGACCTTCATCTGATTCGAGAGCGAGACCGGGAATCGCCGTTCGATTTCGAGACACTCGAAACCCTCCATCGGGACGGATTTTCGAACGAGGAGATCGCATCCCGGCTCGACGTCTCGGCGTCGACGGTTCGTCGCTATCGCCGGGTCATCGAGGCCCAAACTGAGATGCGCCGCGTCAGCGAACGGTTTCGAAGCGAGTTCGAGGACGTCCTCGTGGACGCCGACCTCGGCGATACCCTCACGCAAGACGTGACTGCTGACGGCCTGGAGGACGCTACCGAGGGAATGGAAACTAACGTTTCCTTCTAATCATTCTTATCAGGCTCGACCGTCCCATTTCCCGTTGGTCTCCACACGCGACCCCGAATTCTTAGCGAAAACGAATCATTGCGCGTATACGGGAGTAGTTTGCCAACGACCCGGCGAGGCTGGAGCGTGAGATGCGTGTTGTCGAAAGCGGTGTTCTCCCTGCTTGCCGTTCAGGTGCCCCGTCGACCGCCAACAATCCAGTTCAACAACAGAACATGAACGGGAACATCAACGAGACGCGATCGCCGTCTTCGAGGACCGTGTCCAGGCCGTCGAGATGTTCGTTAAAGCGGCCATTGATCGCCACACGGGCGAAGGAGCGAGTTTGTTCGCCCTCGGGATTCTTTCGCCACGAGCCCGGCGGATCGCCGTTAGTCGGTGCCCAGCCATGGGCCGTCGCGTCTGCCTCCGTCTCCGCGATCAGCAGGTCCTCGACATCGTACTCCTCGAAAAACGACTCGAGAAACTCGCGGAGTGTCTCCCCCTCGAAGGTGTAGCTCATTCGACGCTCGCCGACTTCGCGACGAACGTGACCGGTAGAGTGTACAGCGACAGTGGTCGTCTCGCTCCGTTGCCCCGATTCATCTCCAGATGTTGGCGTCTCCTGCGTGCTCATTATGCTATAGTAGGTTGGAGAGGGGGATAACAGTCGTCCCGAAGATATTCGTCAGTCGTCGGTTTCGAGTCGTGCCTGTCGTTGGGCAGCTCGTTGAATGAACTCTTCCGGGAGTTCGTCGATTTCGCCGGCCTGGACACCCCAGAGGTGGGCGTATAGACCGCCACGTTCGAGGAGGTCGTCGTGGGTGCCACGTTCGACGATACGTCCACCTTCGAGGACCAGGATGGTGTCGGCGTCCTTGATGGTCGAAAGCCGATGTGCGATCGCGAACGTCGTTCGGTCGGTTGTAAGCCGGTTCAACGAACGCTGAATAAGCATCTCGGTTTCGGTGTCAACATCCGACGTCGCCTCGTCGAGGATAAGTATCTCTGGATCCTCGAGAACCGCCCTGGCGATGCAGAGCCGTTGCCGTTGGCCACCAGAGAGCTTCACCCCACGTTCACCGACCATTGTGTCGTACCCGTCGGGCAGGTTGGCGATGAAGTCGTGGGCCTCCGCTGCCTCAGCAGCATCGACGACCGCCTCGTGGTCGGCCTCGAAGGTGCCGTAGGTGATGTTCTCCTCGACGGTCCCGTAGAAGAGATACGATTCCTGCCCGACGTAGCCAATGTGCTGTCGGAGGCTCGATAGGTCGACGTCACGGACGTCCTGGCCGTCGATTCGAATCGCGCCGTCGTCGACATCGTAGAGTCGAAGCAGGAGTTTCAACAGCGTGGATTTCCCGGCACCGGTCGGACCCACCAGAGCGACGGTGTCGCCACCGGGAACCTCGAAGTCGATGTCCTCGACGATAGACTCGTCTCCGTAACCGAAGGTGACGTCGTCGTATTCGACGCGTCCTTCGTCGACGACGAGATCTACAGACGTCCCGTCGGCTTCGATACCGCGTCGCTGGTCCATCAATCCGAAGATACGCTCGGCAGAGGCCGAGGCTCGTTGGTACATATTGATGATCTGACCAAATTGCGCCATCGGCCAGACGAGTTGCTGTGTCAGGAGGATGAAGGTGACGAAGACGCCGGGCTGAAGCGTCCCGGTGAACGGTCCCGGTGCACCGGCGAACACCCAATATCCGCCGACGAGGAACGTGAGAACGAAGCCGATCCCCGAGATAATCTGAAGGCCGGGAAAGAACTTGATCCGAATTCGTATCGCTCCCCAATTCATGTCGAAGTAGTTGCGGGAGACGTCATCGACGCGCCCCGATTCGTAGTCCTCGGTGTTGGAGGATTTGATGACCTGGATGCCCCCCAGATTGTTCTCGAGGCGGGAGTTCACCTTCCCCACTGACGACCGCACGGCGGCATACTTCGGCTGGATCTTCTTGACGAACACGTACGTGAAGCCAGCGATGAGGGGAACCGGTGCGAGCGACACCAATGCAAGCTGCGGATTGAGGAAGAACAGCACGCCTGCGATGCCGAGGACCATTACGCCCAGTCGGAACGACGAGTTGAGCCCATCGTTGAGGAACCGTTCGAGCTGGTTGACATCGTTCGAGAGGATCGACATCATCTCGCCGGTCTGTTTGTCGGCGAAAAACGACATGTCGAGCCGTTGCATCCTGTCGTAGGTGTCGGTCCGGACGTCGTGTTGGATGTCCTGTGCGAAGGCGTTGAATCCCCAGTTTCGGATCCAATGAAATCCCGCCCCGACCAGAAACGAACCGGCGATGATTACGACGGTCAGCCCGAACTGCTCGGTTCGGGTCAGTCCGGCCACCCAGGAACTCGGGACGAACGCGAGGTTGAACGGTTCCGTCTGGAGGAAGATGGCGTCGACCGCGACGCCGAGGAGTATCGGCGGCACGAGATCGAGGAGCCGGGCGAAGATGCTTCCGACGATCCCCACCGTCACCGAAAAACTGTATGGACGTCCATACACCGACAGCAGTCGGCGCATCGGATTCTCGACCGATTCGCGCTGCTCGGCAAAGGGGTCGTCTTCGTCCCACGCCACGTCGTCGATGCTCATCTGTTCAGTGTGGCCGTGTAGCGAGTAAAGGGCTTTGGGTACAGTGATTCGGTCTCCATATTTGGAACCGTCACAGGTCGAACTCGAGTCGATCGCCCGGTTCGATTTCGTGTTCGTCCGTCCAGCCGTAATTGACCTCGAGGACGTACTTTGCCCGACCGGAGTACTGCTGGTCGTTTCCATCTTCGTCAGGCTCCGGGGCGGGTGCGCTGTGGATCTCGGTAATCTTGCCGTCGGCGTCGACGAAGACGATGTCGATAGCGAACGACATATTCCGCATCACGTAGGTTCGCTCGTCGACATCATCGTGGACGAACAGCATCCCGCGATTCTCGGCCAGCTCTTCCGTTTCACTCAGGCCGACGTAGCGCTTTCCCCAGGTGTCCGCGACGGCAGCGTCGACGCTGGCGAGTTTCGTCTCGGTATCGTTGTCGAGGATCGTAACCGTCGTGGTGGCGTAACCGTTGCTCTCTACGTCATCGCCGAGCAGAGACGGCACCAACCCGGGTGCGAACCCGAGGACGGCTGCGATGAGGATGCCGGCGACGAGTCCGCCGGCGAGGATTCGACTCGTTTGGGGGCGCATTCGTAGGAAACTGGCGGTGCAGCTCGGTAAGGGTTGCGCACCGCTTCGCGTGTGGAAAGCAACAGTTATCCGGGACGGGCAATTGCATCCGAATACGGGTCCGTGGTCTAGTGGCTATGACGCGGCCTTTACAAGGCCGAGATCGACGGTTCGACCCCGTCCGGACCCATGGCAGTTTCGAACGACGGCGTCGGCTTCCGTTCCGAAATCCTTTTGGCACTCATTCGCGTCGTTTTTGACGCGAGCCGCCTTAGCTCAGACTGGGAGAGCACTCGACTGAAGATCGAGCTGTCCCCGGTTCAAATCCGGGAGGTGGCATCTCACGTTCCTATTATTTGATGGCCAAAGCTGACGACACGGTCTTACAAATTACACAACCCTGGTCTGATTTCGTCGCCTGGTAACTGCCAGATTAACGAAAATCCAACCGTCACTACCAACCAAGACAATTATTCTGTCTCTTGACGTATAGGGCGGGTATGAGCTCTGCACCCCCACTTGACAACCTCTCCGTCCGTCTCTTCGTGTTCCTGTATCCACTGGGTGTCTGGGTGATCATGGCAATCCTCGCCGTCGTGAATGGTGGCTTTCGGGAGGTTGTCTTGATTCCCCGCGTCGGCGACTATCCTGGTCACGTACTGAGTACGGCGATGCTGGTCGGTGCAATCCTCGTGACGTCGCGACTGTATTTTCGGTTCACGTCGATCGAGTACGCCTATGGTGAATTGATTCTGGTCGGAGCACTCTGGACGATGCTCACGATGGGATTCGAATTCCTGGTGGGATACGTCGAAGGCACACCGGTTTCGGTAACAATCGCCCAGTACAACGTCCTTGCCGGCCAGGTCTGGATCGCCGTCCCGCTTACGCTGTTCCTCTCGCCGCTTGTCTTCGGTTGGTACCTCGCCTCATGAGCTTCTGGGACGGGAGATAGGTTGATACTGAATCTCGGTCGAGGTGATGTAGAAACTGACCGGTCGGTCCGTCGTCTCAAGTCGGTCGCTTTGGACCCTACGAGGTCCCTCGAAAAACCGGCGCCTCGGTTTATTCTATCTCGCCGCTCGGGTTGTTGACCTGCTCGACCTCGGCATCCGCTGCGTTCCGTTTGACGCTTTCGAGCCCTTGCTCACATTTTTGCCGGCTGGCATACCCTTCCCCACTGTCGGCGATGATGTTGCCGTTGTCGTGGATAAGCCGCCACCGCCACTTTCCCGCGCGGTCCTCGTACATCTCGAAGGTTGCTTTGGCCATAGTAATATGTTGGAGCACCAGACACTTCGGTTTGCCGGTGTTGTGAGCGTCGAGTGGAGGTGGTGTCGATTCTGAGATCGGCGTCTCTGTTGCTCCCTCGATCGACGGTGACACACCTATCTCGGATACGTTCCGAAATCTTTGAAGACGTGGTCATCTGGTGTTGTGAGTCGTCTCCCTGTATCCGACAGGAGATTCATCTCCAGTCGAATGATTCGCCTCACGGACAACGAGGATACAACCGAGAAGGAGCAGCCACAACCCCGCCGTGGGCGGTAAGATGAACGTGAACGCACTGCCGAGGACGGTTTCTATTACGGAGAGAAGTGGTGGATTCGAAACGACAACGGAAACCATCGTAAGTGCCTCCTGGTATCCCACCTGAATGAACGAAACGAGGGTTCCGACGAGGACCACAGATCGGGGACGACCTGGCGGGAGGGCGTAGAGGAGGACGAGGAGAGGATAGACTAGCAGCGGGAAGTAGAGTGGCTGCAGGGGGAGAAACAACAGGGTACACACCACCGTGCCGAGGACTGCTGCCTGTCTTTGTCGATCCGTGTCGACGGTTCGGTAGAGATATCCAAGTACGGGAACGAGCACTCCGAGGGCTATTGCCGTCGATATCGGCGGTCCGACGCCGAATACGGCCGCGATCTGCCGTCGAATTCCCCCGGTGCTCCGTCCCGGGTCGGGAGTTCCCTCGAAGGTATAGCCACCGTATCGACCCAGAAGAACGTCCGAAAAGTACGTACTGGTGGTATCGGTTCCGAGCAACATCCATCCGATGGCGATCGCCCCGATCCCCGTCGCGAGCGCGACGAGTACTGCACGGTATGCTCGTCGTCGCAAAAGCCACAGCCCGACCACGGCGGGAAATACCTTGAATATGGCTGCGACTGCGAAGGCCACACCGGCCACACGCTGGCGACCCGCTTCCAGGGAAAACAGTCCAAGTGCTAGCAACAACCCTAGCCAGAGCGTGACCTGTCCGTTGACGAGGTGGATCGCTCCATACGGGGAGACGAGGACGAACCCGAACAGGATCGCCAGGTCGCGAGTCGTCGGGTTCATGCCCCGTCGACGGAGGGCTCGATAAACGATCCAGGCTGTCCCGCCTGCAGCGAGTACGTTGAGCCCCGTCTGGAGCAGAAAGGCAGCCCGGTCGCTACCGAGGAGGGCGTGGGGAACGAAGAGGTACACCACGACTGGTGGATACAGAAAGAAATAGCCGGGGCGATCCGGCGGATGCACGCCGTAAATGCTCTCACCATCGAGCATCGACCGTGCGGCGTAAACGTACACGTCGGAGGCCAGCGAGATCTGATCCGGATTGAGGAGCGGGGCCGTCGCGATGGAAACCATCCCGGCCAGGATCCCGAGGACCAGGACGAACCGCGAGATGGAGCGACTCGTGAACGGTCTATCGAACACTCGTGTGATCTGGTGTGACACCGTCCCTCTCGAACATAGGATTGTCGGAAATGGGTACACCAAATTGGGGGAGGGGGCGAGTACGTGCCGAAGTCGAATCTGGCCCCCGTGTATAGGAGGTTGGCGAACCGAGTTGTCGTTGTGACACCTGGACCGAGTGACTCGATCGTCCCGCCCCAAACCCGAAAGTGGTACCGACTCGGGATAGTCATCTCGATAGCCTGGGCCGTCTTCGTCGTGATGTTACTCGTGGTACTCGAGTGGAACCTCACCGCCGGACTCGCGTTTGCAGTCGTAGCCAGCGTGGTATTCGGTGTCGTATTCATGTACGTCGTGCGTTTCGTCTACTGATCGAGACGCACAACGGAGGCGATTTCGTCTGTAGCCGATCGATTCTCCTTTCGTCCGTGATCCCATCTCGAACCGGTGAAATACGTCGGCACTCGACGGGAAGGGTTGGAGAGCTACTGCACCCGACGGAAAGGATTTAGGTAGTAACTGTGCGTCTACACACGCTATGGATTTAGAGATCGACGGCAATGCGGCACTCGTAACGGCATCATCGAGCGGTCTCGGAAAGGCGTCGGCGAAGGCGCTCGCCCGCGAGGGCGTGAATGTCGTGATCAACGGTCGTGACGATAACCGACTGGAGGAGGCACGGGAGGACGTTGAAGCAGTGGCCACCGGTGAGGTGCTCACCCGGACGGGCGATTTGACGGTCGAGGCGGATCTCACCGATCTGGTCGAGACGACGGTCGACGCTTTCGGCGGCCTGGATCACCTCGTGACGAGCGCGGGCGGTCCGCCGTCGGGACCGTTTCTCGAAACCAGCGACGAGGACTGGTACGAGGCCTACGACCTGCTCGTGATGAGCGTCGTCAGGCTTGCCCGCGAAGCGCAGCCGTACTTGGCTGACGGCGAGGGAACCATCGTAAACATTACTTCCCGGAGCGTAAAGGAAGCCCTGGACAACCTAGTGTTATCGAACTCGGTCCGGATGAGCGTTATCGGCCTCGAGAAGACCCTCTCGAAGGAATTCGCACCGGATATCCGTGCGAACGCGGTCCTCCCGGGCCCCCACGAAACCGCCCGAATCCGTGAACTCGTGGATGCGGCGGTCGAACGCGGCGAGTTCGATTCCTACGAGCACGGACTCGACGCGTGGTCGGGGAACCCGCTCGAGCGCGTGGGCGATCCGATGGAACTCGGGAACACGGTCGCCTACCTCTGCTCGCCGCTGTCGGGCTTCATCAACGGTACGGCGATACCGATCGACGGTGGGGCGACTGGAGCGAACTTATGAAGGTCGTCCCGTTCGTCGATGCCGAAGATTACGAACCCGAGGATGGATGGAGACGGGTTTCGATGGCGGGCAGCGACGCGTTCACGTTTGAATGGTTTGAAAAACCACCCGGCCACAGTTCGCCGATGCACAGCCACGAGAACGAACAGGTCTGTCTGTGTATTGAGGGCGAACTCACCGTTACCTCAGAGGCCGGCGACGATGCGACGCTGGGACAGTATGACTCCGTCCACCTCGAGTCGTGGGAGGAACACCGGGTCGAGAATACCGGTTCACAGCGAGCGGTCGGCCTCGACGTCTTCGCGCCGGGGCGGTCGTTCGATTTCTGGACCGACCGCGAATGAAGTATCTCGCCCGGCGGGTCGACGGACGGGCGCTACTCGGCGACGAAGAGGGCTTTGTGCCGCTTTCGGCAGTCGATCCGGGACTTCGTAGCGTTCGTGATGCCTTACCTCGGGCAGCCGCCGGGACGCTTCCTGCGGTGTCGTCGGGAACCGCAGATCGAATCGCTCCCAACGCCATCACGTTTGGACCCCCGCTGGCCAGCTTCGGCAAACTCTGGGGGATCGGGATCAATTACGCGGAACACGCCGCCGATCTCGACGAACCGCGACCGGACGAACCGGCGAGCTTCATGAAACCGAATTCTGCACTCGCGGGGCCGGGAGGTCCGATCCGTCTACCGAAAGCGAGTAGTAGCGAGAGGATAACGGCCGAGGCGGAACTCGCAGTTCTCGTCGGTCGAACGTGTCGCAACGTATCCACGGACTCGGTCGACGACGTGGTGGCGGGATACCTGCCGGTGATCGACGTCACCGCGGAAGATATCCTCGAGCGGAACCCGCGATTCTTGACTCGCGCGAAGAGCTTCGACACCTTCCTGGTCGTGGGCTCGGCCATCGCAGTTCCCGATGGGTCGATCGACCTCTCCGAGGTGTCGGTCCGGACGGTCGTCGACGGGCAGGTCGTAGCCGAGAACGAAATTCGGAACATGACCTTCTCCCCGGACGAACTCGTCTCCTTCCACTCGCGCGTGATGACGCTCGAACCGGGTGACCTGTTCAGCACTGGAACCCCCGGAGCGGATGTAATATCGCCCGGCAATCGAGTTCGAGCGGAGGTCGAATCCATCGGAAGCGTCGAGGCGAACGTGACGTAATCCATGCAGAATTTTCATTCATCAGGCCGAGGGGGCCCGTCACGTTATTTGAATCACACAACTGGCCGCATATATAACTAATCAGTAGAAAAATTTGCCAAGTTTCGTTCGAACTTATCCGTATGGCAACCG
>JBKGZK010000054.1:0-13722 GCA_046545615.1 Natronomonas sp. | reverse complement strand
CGCGCATCCCAGTATGAGACGGTGGCGATGCGGTCACCGATGGGCGTTCGACCGATTTTCGTGTCGCCAGCACGTACTGGCCGTGCGATCCAGCCCGGGATACTCCGGTAAAATCCGTACGGGACGACGAAATCGTGGCTCGCATCGGCAAGTTCGAGGTCAGCCTCGAGTAAGAGTTCACGGACTTCGCGTTCGGAATACAGGCGCGAACCCATAGGCAGGAGCCAGTTGTAGATGGATCGGGCCGAATACCGGTTGAACGTATCGAAAAACACCTGATTGGAGGCGACCCGGCGGAGTTCTCGCATGAACGTCACGGGATCGTCTGCCAGATGGAAAAATCGCATCGCAAACACCGAATCGAAGTGATCATCGGGAAACGGGAGTCTCGCGGCATCACCAAGAATGAACTCGATGGTCGACTCGACGCCTGTCGTCTGTGCCTTGGTTCGACCTTGCTCGAGCATGGCAGCAGAAATGTCGACACCGACGATGTTCGCACCTCGTTCGGCGATTCGCACTGTGAATCGACCGGTACCGCAGGCCACTTCGAGAATGTGTTTGTCTTCGAAGGGTGAGAGCGCTTCGAATACGGCTTCACTCTCCCGGCGGTCGATGTATTGCCCACCCTGCGAGAACCGCTTGTCGTCGTATTCCTCGGCGATGTCGTCCGCCTGATACCACTCCTGTCCCTTCACGCTACGTGCAACTGCCGCCCCCGACCATAAAAGGATGCTGGATACCGCTACGACGCACCGCATTCGGTGGGTCTGTCGGGTCCCTTATGGTTCGCTCGTGATGACGCGTTCGGGACGGATCGTAACGATGACTCTGGCCCCTTCATCGCGGTCGTGATAGGGATACTCGTCAACGTCCAGATAGCGCCTGGCCAGGGTGTCGATGTGCTCGCGGGCCCCATCCTCGGTAAGTGCAACGACCCGACCTCGGATGGAGAGGTATCGGTACGGATCGTCGGGATCGAGTATACTGATCCCCACGTCCGGGTTTTCGGTGACGTTTCGTTCCTTTCTACGTCCCCGGGCGGTGTTGACCAGTATATAATTAGTATCCGCATCGTAATCGACCCAGACTGGAGTAACCTGCGGCGTTTTGTCCGGCATGAGGGTCGAGAGGTGTGCAAATGATCGACGATCAAACAAGTCGTGGAAGGACTCCGGAATGTGTTCCATGTGAAGACCTGCTCACGGAAGCTGCTTAACGTTCGCGGGACTCAGGTACTTCAAGACTCCCGGGACATGACCACTACGAGACGTTTCGTGGTGGAAATATAAGGACCCATTATACTCATCTAATTATTCGTATTGTTTTGACACACATATAGAGAGGATTTATGAAAGGCGTCGCCAGTTACTCTGACATGAGTACGACTCCCGATGGCGTCACAGAATCGAATGATTCCCCGCTATCGGATCCAGAATTTCGAGCACGGTTACGTGAATTGCCACCGAGTGCAAAACTGGTTGCAAAGATTCTCGAAACCAAAACGCCCCTCTCCCAGGGCAAACTTGCCGAGGAATCGCTCCTTCCTGACCGGACGGTTCGATACGCACTCAACAGGCTCGAAGAAGCCGACCTCGTTGAATCGCGCTACTCCTTTACCGACGCCCGCAAACAAGTGTATTTCCTCGTCGCCTGAGTGCGAACCAACATCAACTCGGAATCATCACATTCCATCGATTCGTTTCCTTCGATCGGTTCGAGACAGTACAATTAACCCTATCCTGTTCGAGCACTGCCTATGAATGTCGATCGGATTTTCGTCGACGGTGGCACCCGTGCTCCAAGTGGTGACACTGGCTGTCACCTCCTCGGAAATCGGCAGGCCCTGCTCGTCGATCCAGCGGCGCGGCACGAACGGATCGACGAACGCATCGAGGACGTTGCTCACATCGTCGTAACGCACCACCACGGCGACCATGTTGGGGCGGTCGCTCACTATGCCAACGTCAGCGATGCAACCGTCTGGTGTCGGTACGGACGCGAAGATGATTTCGTCCATGCGACCGGCGTCGAACCGGATCGACGATTCAGAGAGGGAACCACGATTTCGACAGACGGTGGGCCGATCATGGTCCGGGATACTCCCGGACATGCCCCCGAACACGTCGCCTTTTCGACAGAAGACGCGCTCGTAGTGGGTGACCTGGCTGTCAAGGAGGGTAGCGTTGTGGTCGGTGCTCCACACGGCGACATGCGCTCGTATATTTGCTCACTACGACGAGTGTGGGTCATGAATCCTGAACGGTTACTCCCCGCTCACGGGCCAATCATCGAGGATTCTCGCTCGACCTGTGAACGACTCATTCGGCATCGACTCGAACGGGAGACCCGCGTATTGACTGCCGTCGAAACCGGTGCAATGGACGTAGATTCCATTCTCGACAAAGCCTACGACAAAGATCTCACCGGGGTCCGTGACCTCGCCAGGGCGACAATCCACGCTCACCTGGACAAACTCGCACACGAGGGTCGGATCAACTGGAACGGATCTCGCGCAACTTCGTCGTAACGCCTCTCTTTTGGTTGTCCACCTGTAACGAGGGGTATGTCTCTCGAGGCCGAGCTCGAACGGGCCCGTCGACTGTCGACGGATGAGATCATGACGGCGATCGAATCCATCGGCTTCGAGTGCACCCGCTGTGGGGCGTGCTGTAAAGCGATCAACTGTGGGAACGAGGGCGGGACAAGTCCACAAAGTAGCACCGGGAGTGATGATATCTCGTCCAGGTCCGATATCGCTGATGCTCCCGAGAATGACGCCAGAGGCGAAGGCTCGTCAGATGGAACACGTGCCGACGAACACACGGCGACAATCTTTCCAGACGAGATTCGACGTCTGCAGGACGCCGCCGAAAATACGTTCGAACGCTCATACGACTGGCGAGACGTCGCACGTCCCATGCCGTACGGCCTTCGATCGGCCGAACCGAAGGCTGATTCGACATCCGGGGATCGGTTCGTGGGGGAAACGTTCGAGTGGGCACTCGAGGTGGACGAATGTGGGAACTGTGCCTTCTATGCCGAGGAAGAAGGGATCGGCCAATGTACCGTTCACGACGACCGGCCTCTCGTGTGCCGGACGTATCCGTTCAGTCTTGTGGTCTCAGACGATTTCGAACTCGCGGCACCGCTCGGAAGTCCCGTCGACCGGGAAGGGCCGGTCAGGGCACACGAGTGCGAAGGACTCGGACGCGACATCGATCGAGACGATGCGAAGGAGCTGGCGCGGGTTCTCAAGGATCGGGCGATTCGCGAACTCGAGGAGGCCATAGCTCTCGTCGATCGGTACGAACCCACCGACGTCGACGGGGTGGTCGTCCACGATTCGGAAGGTGCCAAACGTCCCGACGGAAGCCCCCTGTGATCGGTAGCTTCTATAGGCACCCCTCGTATGTCCGGAGCGAAGGTCTATGGAAGTCTCCGATAAGCTCCTATGTTTGTTCAGTGCCGAGGTCGAATCGACCGATGGCCGCTACGTCGTCGAGGTGCCGCGGCGGGAGATCGAAACCGGTGCCGTCGAAGCGGACGAGGCATATCGTATTGCAGTCATCGCGACCGATGCTGAGCCGCGGTCCGACGAGCGAGACGCCGTTCCATCCGGAGAACCCCAGCCCCCCGTGGAAGAAGGGGAAATCCGGTACGTCGAGATCGAAGACCTGGGTAAACAGGGTGATGGCATCGCGCGGGTCGAGCGCGGGTATGTCATTATCGTTCCCGGGACCGACATCGGCGAGCGGGTGAAAATCGAGATCAGCGAGGTAAAATCCAACTTCGCCGTGGGCGAAGTTCTGGAGTGAACCACATCGGGGTCAAGCCCCGAGGCACTCGGCCTGCTCCGCCTGTAGAAGTTTCTGATTCTCGACCCCACTGATCTCGTTTACGATTCGGGAAATTGCTCCAACCCAACAACCCGATTTCCCGTTTCCACCACGTACCAATCTCGATGCCCGTAACCGGGCGGGGGTGTCCGTATTATGCCAAAATCAAATGACGTCGGCCAGTTAACCGATCGTACCAAACGGCATTTTGTACGTGATCCCGTCCAGAGACATATGAGCGCGACAGTTGCACCGTCGGCCGACCTCACCGACAAACAACGGCGTATCCTGCAGTACCTGCGCAGTCACGTCGAGACGACGTCGTACTTCAAATCACGACTCATCGGCGAAGAGCTGGACCTCTCCGCAAAGGAAGTGGGGACCAACATGACCGCCATCTGCGAGGGCGATTTCGACGTACACGTCGAACGGTGGGGCTACTCGTCGGGAACGACCTGGAAGGTTTCCGCGCCAAATCGGTAAACGAGGCGAGAAATCAGGTACCCTGAACCCGATCAGGGATCGTAGGTGAGAAGTTCGTCGGCGTCATTCGCCATCGAGACCGCGGCCGGACCGAACGAATCCGCATACCGGAGAACGAGGGTCAGCAACGTCTCGGGTCGAATGAGAGTGTAGCCTTCGTCTCGCGAGAGCAATCCTGCAGATTCCATGTCTGCTGCGTATTTCGAAATCGCTGCCGTAGAGACTTCGATTCGATCGGCGATTTTGCTCGCTGTCGTTTCGGGATCTGACAACAGCGCGAGTATCATGCGCCGTGGAGTCTCGCGTCTGAGATAGCCGAGCGCTTGCTGTTCGAAAGTCGAGAACCGGTCCGTGGGATAGTATCGTTTGTACTCGCTGTCCGTGCGGTGTTCGATCGTCCCCGCGACTTCGAGTCTTCGGAGGTGGTGTTGGGTTTCGCCAGTCCCGAGCTGGAGATCGTCCCTGATTTTCGAAAAGTGTGCGCCTGGCGTCGAGGCGAGATACCCGACGATCGCCTCCCGTACGTCGCTGTCGTCGTCCGCGGATAGTTTGACCAGCGGCGTCGCCGCTCCAAACGCGGCAAATCTGCGTAGGGTAGCCCGCTTGCTCTCGTCGACGCCCTGGTCTCCCATTGACCGGGGTTAGACACTGCCGGGTAAAAACCTTCGCTCCCTTTATTCCGGGGACGTCGGTGGTGTCGGCTTTCAGGTCAGTTCGCGCCTCGTGGTTTTACCGCTCACTTATTCCGAGGCGCAAGCGAAGCGAGCGCCTCTCGGCTTATCCTTCCTCAGTCTCAAGCTCCTCTTCTACGTCGCCCGGGGAAGGCTCCGAATCGTCCTCGGTCGCCATCTCCGCATCCATCTCGGCAATCACTTCGTCCGGACTCTTGATATCCGCAGGTTCGTCGCCTGCCTTGATAGCCTGCGCCTCCTGCTCCATCTGCTCGACGTCCATTTCTGCTTCCTCATCGATCTGTCCCAGGATCTCCTCAATATCGTCGAGTCCCAACAGTTCTCGCGTTTCGTCGTCGAACTCGAGGGTGTCGAGGAGTTCCGCCTGTGATTCGACCTCGCTTCCGGTGAGGTGTTTGCCGTACCGACTTAGGAGCGACGTGAGTTCCTGTGGCAGGACGAACGTCGTCGATTCCCCCTGTCCGATCTCCTCGAGCGTCTCCATTCCCCGTTCGATCACCGCACGCTCGCCCATTGATTCCGCAGATTTGGCCCGCAGGACCGTCGAAATGGCGTCTCCCTGAGCTTCGAGGATCTGGCTTTGCTTTTCTCCCTGGGCGCGAATAATGTTGGATTGCTTGTCACCCTCAGCCTTCTCGATCGCTGAGCGACGTTCCCCCTGTGCCTCAAGAATCATCGCCCGTCGCTTTCTTTCGGCACTCGTCTGCTGTTCCATCGCTTGCTGGACGTCCTTTGATGGGTTGACCTCGCGAACTTCGACTGATTCGACCCGGATCCCCCACTCGTCCGTGGGTTCGTCGAGTTCAGTTCGGATCTTCGCATTGATCTCCTGTCGCTTGTTCAACGTGTCGTCGAGTTCCATGTCCCCGAGAACGGCCCTGAGTGTCGTCTGGGCGAGGTTCGAGACCGCCTTTTTGTAGTTATCGACTTCCAGGAACGCCTTCTTCGCGTCCATGACCTTGATATAAACGACGGCGTCGGCCGTGACGGGGGAGTTGTCCCGGGTGATGGCCTCCTGTCTCGGTACGTCGAGAGTCTGGGTCCGCATGTCGAAGGTGTACGTACGAGAGACGAAGGGCGGGACGAAGTTGATCCCCGGCTGAAGCAGGCTACGGTATTCACCAAACACGGTCAGCGCGCGCTTTTCGTAGGCGTTGACGATTTCGACCGCCTGGTACACCGCGACGACGGCGACGACGAGCAGCAAGAGGGCGACGACAGGTAACAGCGCACCGCCGAATTGCAGGGGGCTGAGCATGAGCCACGTTGGACCGAGTCGTGCATAAGCATTGGCCCGACCCTCCAATACGGGAATTTGGTGAAGACGGGTTTGAATGAACGAGTGTTAGCTATAGAGACGCTCTACACGGGAAAACAGAGACGACCGAATCGTGGACAGAGACATTCGAAAAAGGTACAGAAACGCCCGAATCGGCGGGATATCGTTTCACGCGGTTTCGCCCTCCCCTTCGAGGCGCTCCGCATCCTCGCGTTCGCGACGCAGACGATCGCGGGCGAGTTCTCGATCGATGTCGTCTTCGATCGCGGCCATCGATTCGACAACGAGTACGTTGCCCCCACCGGGATCAACAACCATCACTTCCTCCCCCTCTGGAATTTCGTCATCGATGGGTCTGGCCTGGTAATACGGGTTGAATCCACCGCCACCGTCGAGTTTGACTTCTCCATCGCTGTCGGTAACCGTCCGGGTTACTCGTCCTGTCTTCCCGCGAAGCGATTTCGAATCGCTCGTCTGTCCGGTTCCCTTGCCGCCGTAAAAGTCGAACTGGCGGTAAATGTACAGCGCGGTCCCCCCAGCTCCGAGGACGATCGCTGCCAGAACCAGCGGGAGGGCGACAGCGGGAAGTACGCCGCTCAGGGCAATTCCGACGAGCCCAGCGACGAGCAACGCGATTCCCGCCACGATGAAGTGAGCTCCCGGTGCAAACGCTTCCATCACCATGAGTGCCGCCCCGACCAGGACGAGCAGAAACGGAAGCGAGTAGCCGAACACCTCGGGCATACCCACAGTAAGAAAGCAGTCCGGTTAACAGTTACCCGAGAAAAAATCGCGAGAGGACGAAGATCGTGACGGCGGCACCGAGGAGGACGAATACGCTCCCTTCCAACGTGGGATTACCCGACTCGATCGGTCGGGACCGTTCCGCCTCGAGGCGTTCGGCACGACGTTGTTCTTCCTCGCGTTCTTCAATGTCGTCCAGCGTAAAGGCCCATTGCTCCGTATCGGCTTCCTCGTCGATTTTCTCGCGACCGGTCATGCCTGTCTTTGTATGCCGTCACAAAAATGGGTGTCGCCGTCACACTGATGAATATCAGCATCTCCAATAACCGCCGTCGTACGTTTCGAATATGGCCAGGGTTCAGTACTCGTGTTGTGCCCATCGAACCGTTGGAAGTGACCGCACCAGCGAACGACCTTAATCGCAATTTCTCGTATAAACGCGATTACTCGTGCGTCCGATTCGGAAACGTTTAACCCAGAACGTTCGTCATTTCCGATGACTAGCTGCTATGAAAATACTCGTCACAGTAAAGGAGGTTGCAGAGGTCGATGACGAGTTCAGCATCGCTGGACTCGACATCGATCCAAACGACCTCGAATACGATCTCAACGAGTGGGATGACTACGCTATCGAAGAGGCGGTCCAGATTAGCGAGGAGAACGACGACGTCGAGGTCGTTTCGGTAACTATAGGGCCCGAACGGACGGAGGAGACGATCCGAATGGGTCTTGCCAAGGGCGTCGATCGAGCCGTCCGGATCTGGGACGATGCCCTCGAGGACGAGCAGTTCTTCGACGTCGCGACCAAAGCAGACATTCTCGCGGCCATCGTCGAAGAGGAGGACCCCGATTTCGTCCTGAGTGGTGTCCAGGCGGGAGACGATTCGAATGGGGCCACGGGCGTGGCGCTCGCCAATCGTGTCGGGTTCGAGTGGGCGGCCGTGGTGAATTCTCTCGACGTCGAAGACACGGAATCGGCCTCGGTCCACCGAGAACTCGAGGGCGGTCTCGAGGAGCTTACCGACGTCGATCTACCGGCTGTATTTACGATCCAGACGGGTATCAACGAACCGCGGTACGCAAGTCTCCGTGGAATCCGCCAAGCCCAGCGAAAGCCCCTCGACGCCAAGACTCTTGAGGATATCGGACTGAGCAGTGACGTAATCGAGACGCCGATCGATCGCACCTCGATGTACGAACCGGAATCAGAAAGTGATACGACCGTCTGGGAGGGTAGTGCTGAGGAGACCGCGAACGAACTCGCCACGTTCCTCCGAGACCAAGGGGTGGTCGAAGGATGACGGTTTTGGCCGTTGCCGAACATCGTCGCGGCGAACTCCGGGACGTCTCGCTCGAACTCGTCAGTGCGGGTCGGGAACTCGCTGACGATCTCGACACCGACCTGGCCGTAGCGGTCATTGGTGGCGACGTGGACGATTACGCCTCACAGATGAACCGAGACGGGGTGGACACGATCTACACAATCGACGAAGGAGCCGAGTTCAACCACGGGATCTACACCGAAGCGACAGAACAGCTCGTTGCAGAACTCGACCTCGACGCACTATTGGTTCCCAATACTGTCAATGGACTCGATTACGCGCCGGCCGTTGCAGACCGGCTCGGTCTTCCCCTCGTCACCGACGTCATCGGGTTCGAACCCGGCGAGAGCATCGAAGTCACACGGGAGCAGTACGGTGGTAAAGTCGAAACGACCTATGACGTCGACGCCGACGCGTACGCACTCACGATCCGTCCGACCGAGTGGCCGCAGGTCGAAAGCGACGGTGATGCGACCGTTGAAGCATTCGACGTCGCCATCGACGAGGACGCGCTCGGAACGACGGTCAACGGATACGAGGAGGTCGCAGGTGGAGACGTGGATATCTCCGAGGCGGAGTTCATCGTATCCATCGGTCGCGGCATCGACGACGAGGAGAATATTCCATTAATTGAGGCACTCGCGGACGCATTCGACGCCACGCTCGCCGCGTCCAGGCCCATCGTCGACAACGAGTGGTTGCCGAAGAATCGACAGGTCGGTCAGTCCGGAAAAGCCGTCACACCCGATGTGTACATCGCGATAGGGATTTCCGGGGCCGTCCAGCACGTCGCCGGAATGAAAGGTGCCGGTACAATTATCGCGATCAATACCGATTCCAACGCGCCGATCTTCGACATCGCCGATTACGGCATCGTCGACGATCTCTTCGACGTTGTCCCCGAACTCATCGAGGCTTTCGGCGGCGAAGTCCCAGATCTGTAATCTGGCCTATCTCGTAATTTCGGCGTTCGGTTCCGTCACGTACTTTTTCGGAGAACTCTTACGGACTGTATGGACTACCTCGAGCGTCGACGTGCACTGGTCGAATCCAGGCTTGAGGCGGTGCTCGAGAACACCGCACCGGAGGCGATGACAGACCGACTCCAACACGTCTCGTTGTCTGGGGGCAAACGCGTGCGACCCACCGTAACGCTCCTTGCATTCGAGGCTGCAGGCGGAGAACTCGTGGGGGAGGACGGTCGTGGGACGACTGCCTCGGCGAATGCGGTCGATTTTGCCGTGGGTATCGAGTTGGTCCACAACGCGTCGCTCGTCGTCGACGACATAATCGACGAATCGCCTCTCCGACGCGGTGTCGATAGCGCATGGTCAGCGTTCGGCCACGGCCCGGCCATCGTTGCGAGTGACGGCCTTCTCGGCGAAGCGTTCGCACACTTTTCTGCCGACGAATCCGCGATGGAGGTCGTCTCCGAAGCCATGATCGAACTCGGGCAAGGCGAGGCGACCGAACTCGTTTCACAACCGACCACGGAGGAGGAGTACATGGAACTCGCCCGCCGGAAGACCGGCGCGCTGTTTCGAGCCGCAGCCGAACTCGGGGCCATCGCGGCGGCAGCCGACCCATACACGATTCGCTCGTATGGCCGGTACGCCGAACAGGTTGGTATCGCGTTTCAGATCCGCGACGACGTCCTCGACGCGACCGCGGAACCCGAGGCGCTGGGCAAGCCGACCGGCCAGGACGTGGAGATGGAACGGCCATCGCTGATTCGAATTACGGACATGACCCCGAGTGATGCCAATGACCGGGCCCGCGAGGAATCGGATGCAGCCCTCGCGGCACTGGCTGCGACGGAAGCCACCAGTACCCCGGCCGTCGAATATCTGAAAGATCTTGCCGAGTTCGTCGTGCTCCGTGAACGTTGACCGACGAATATACATCGAACCCGTCCGTTGGACCGTTCGACGTGGAGCGGCGCATCGAGGACCTCGACCTCGAACGACGCGACGAACGAAAACGGGTTTAGTTACGGGACACGACCGGAGCACATGATCGTTTCAGGATCGAGGTCCCAGTCACTGGCGACGGCGCTCGCAGCCGACATCGATGAGTTGCTCGCCGTGGTTGAATACGATCGATTTGCCGACGGGGAGATGCTCGTTCGGATCCCCGACTCCGACGATAGAGCGATCGTGGTGGCCTCGACGACATCGAGCGACACACACGTTGAACTTCTCCAGTTACAGGACGCAGCAGCACGTCAGGCGGACGAAGTCCTGACGGTGCTCCCGTACATGGGATATGCCCGACAGGACAAGGCGTTCGAACAGGGAGAACCCGTGACCGCCCGAGCCATCGCAAGGGCAATTTCGACCGGAACCGACCGCGTCCTGACGGTTAATCCGCACGTCGACGCGGTAGCCGACTTCTTCGACGTTCCCTGTGAGACGATCGACGCCTCCAGTCTCCTGGCAGACCCTCTTCCCACCCTTTCCGACCCGCTGTTTCTCGCCCCCGATGAAGGCGCAATCGAACTGGCAGCGACCGTCCAGGACGCATATGGGGCGGGGGAGACCGACTATTTTGAGAAGACGCGTCTCAGCGATACCGATGTCGAAATCCAACCCAGTGGCACGGAAACAATCGGGCGGGACGTCGTGCTGGTCGACGACATCGTTGCGACCGGGTCGACGATGGCCACGGCCATTGCCCAGCTCGACGATCCCCGTCACGTCTACGTTTCGTGCGTCCACCCTGTGCTTGCAACCAACGCACGGCTCAAACTGGCTGCGGCGGGTGTCGATCGGATATTCGGGACCGACACGATCGAACGACAGGTTTCCGCAATCTCAGTCGCGCCGGCGATTGCAAACCGGCTGTAAGGCATCGCTTCGAGGACGCGAATCCGACGGTTTGCTGCGACAGTTCCATGTGGTGGGTGACCGTGTGTTCCGGTATGGACGTCGGAGTCACCGTGGGAGATTCGCTCGATCGAATGCACTCGACCCTCAAGGGATTCGATTTTGCGGAACTCTCGGTCGGTGAAGGATCAGGATCGCCGGAATCAATCGAGATATCCCGACTATCGTCGATTCTGGCCGACGCCGATGCAGACCTCTGTGTCCACTTGCCGTTCGAGGGCGTGGTCGCGACGCCGATTCCGGAGTACAACGACGCGATCGTATCCTACCACACGAGACTACTCGAGTGGGCTGAACAGGCCGGAGCCCGGAAGGCGATCCTCCACGCGACGGTCAGAGACCCCTACGACGTCGATCAGCGGCCGACCTTCGCGTCCCAGCTCGAAGCCATCGCGGCCGCTGGCGAGGAGGCCGGCGTCGAAGTCGTAGTCGAAAACGTGGGACACCAGAAACGGGGGTTGCAGTTGTCCGTGCTCGGCGATCTGGCCGAAGAGACCAACATACCGATTTGTTTCGACGTCGGTCACGCATATATGGAGGACGGCATGGATGGCATCACCAGGTTTCTGAAGCACCACGCCAATCGTGTATCACATCTTCATGTCCACGATGCACGAAGTCGGGGCGATACACACATCCCCTTGGGTGCTGGCGAAATCGACTACGACGGGGTCAACGAGTATCTCGGCGATTTCGACGGGACTGTGGCGATCGAGGTGTTCACCGACGATCGTTCGCTTCTTTTGGATACTGCCGATCGAATCCGATCCCACCTGGGATGACACGAACGTCCGTCGCCGCGAATGAGACGAAAAATTGGGTTCAGCTCCCCAGGCAGGAAAGCGTCCGTGATCAGGAATACTGCGAAATGGAGCGACTAGCTCGCCGGACGGGAATCGTCTTCCGTTGCCCGTTTAGCTTCGACCACAGCACCCGCGGCGAGTTCTCTGGCCATCGTCGACGTGTCGGCATCGTCACTTTCCGCGAAACCGGCCGACACGATGGATCCCACCGGTGGTTGAACTGCAACCTGTGCTCTCGGACCGTCCGACCCAACCGAGATTTCTCCCCCGACGACGAATCCGTCGGGAAGGAGTTCCCGGGTATACGTGGCGAGTTCGGTAAGATCACGTTTGAGTGCTTTCCGCTGTTCGGGAGTTATGTCGATTTCCGGGGAACCGCCGTACGGTGTGTTTCCGTACATTCGATCGAGTATGGCTACAGTTCCACCTCGTAAAAACCCGTCGGCCGATTGAGTTGTCTGCAGAGTCGTCGGACATCAGAGGACGAGCATTGTTTTGTAGACCGAACACCTGGTGGAACCATGGACGCGACGGAAGTCGAACAACTCATCGAATCAGGGATCCCAGGCGCGGACGTCGACGTCGGGCGACCCAGAGGCATCGAGGACGACGACCATCTTGCGGCCGTCGTCGTCTCGTCGGCTTTCGAGGGGAAGTCACTCCTGGAGCAACACGAAATGGTCTACGACGCACTCGGCGAGGCGATGACGAACGAGATCCATGCAATGGAACTCAAAACGCTGACGCCGGACGAGTCGAGTGGATGAGGTACCCCCGCGAATAGATCGAAGGGTCCGGAACGGACGGTCCACAATCAAATTCGGGTACGGCCGTCGGTCCCCGGAACGTCTTTTGCGGAGTAGCTGTAACGTCCCGCCATGTCGTTCGATCCCGAACCAGAACTGTCCCCCGACGAAGTCCAGACGCGAGTCGACGACGCGATAGAGAACAACGACGTCGTCCTCTTCATCAAGGGCACGGAGCTCATGCCCCAGTGCGGGTATTCACAACGTGCACTCCAGTTAACCAAACAGTACCGCGACGACGTCGAGACGGTGAACGTGTTGACGTCGCTCGACTCGTATCGCGATATCTTGCAGTCTCGGAGTGGGTGGGAAACGATCCCGCAGGCCTTCGTCGACGGCGAGTTCGTCGGTGGCAGCGATATCCTGGCCGAACTCGACGAGCGCGGCGAACTCGAATCGACGCTCGAGGCGTGAGTGGTATGGTCGCATCCATAAACGGACCGCCACGAAAGATTCCGGTTCCGAGAGCTACTGCTACGTCGGCCCAAATTGCCGACGCAAAATTCATGAGTATGACGCCTGCCTCTCCTGTATGCGTGATCGTTTCGACGTAGTTATCGCTGGTGCCGGTCCGGCCGGTGCGCAGTGTGCGCGTGATATCGCCGCCCGCGGATACGACGTCGTGGTCCTCGAAACGGAATCCGAAGCGGAGTTCCCCAGACAGAGCAACAAATCGACCGGCGGTACCTTCCCGTCGATGATGGCCGCCTTCGGCATACCGGACGACGTGGTGATGCATTTCACGGACGAAGTCGTCATCGAATCCCCGACGGAGTACTTCGTCCAGGAGCAAGCCGGAGCCGTGCTCGACTTCGGGGCGTTCAAACAGTTTCTCGTCGAAGACGGGCGCAAGAGAGGTGCCGAATATC
>JBKGZK010000053.1:0-13749 GCA_046545615.1 Natronomonas sp. | reverse complement strand
CGACCATCGGGGTCGTGGCTGGCGGCGGTCGGACGGAGAAGCCGTTCGTGAAGGCGGGAAAGAAGTTCCACAAAATGAAATCTCGTGGGACGAAGTATCCACGCGTTCGGGGCGTCGCAATGAATGCCGTCGACCACCCCTTCGGTGGCGGTGGCCGACAGCACCCCGGGAAACCCAAGAGCGTTTCCAAGAACGCACCGCCGGGCCGCAAGGTTGGCGACATCGCGTCCAAACGGACCGGACGCGGCGGCAAAGGAGGTAACCAATGAGTTCCGACTACAAGACCGGCCGAGAAGGGACGTTTACGTTCCGCGGCCACACGCTCGACGAGTTGCAGGAGATGGCGATCGATGACGTCGCGGAACTGCTTCCCGCACGACAGCGGCGAACCATCGAACGCGGTCTGTCCGTCGAGCACGAGAAGCTCCGGGAGAAGGCCCAAAAACGAGACCCGGAGGCGACGGCGGACAATCCGATCCGCACCCACCTCCGGGACATGCCGATTCTCCCCGAGTTCGTCGGGTTGACCTTCGCCGTCCACGACGGCCAGAACTTCGAACGAGTCGAAGTCGAACCGGAAATGATCGGACACTACCTCGGGGAGTTCCAGCTCACCCGTAATTCGGTCGAACACGGACAGGCCGGCATCGGGGCGACCCGATCTTCCAAGTTCGTGCCACTCAAGTGACAATGGGAATCAGCTACAGCGTCGACGCAGATCCGGACACGACGGCGAGAGCCATGCTCCGGGAGCGTCACATGAGCCACAAGCACAGCAAGGAGATCGCCCGAGAGATCAAGGGACGAACTGCGGCCGAGGCACGCGAATACCTCGAGGCCGTGATAGACGGAGACCGCTCCGTCCCCTTCAAATCCCACAACTCCGGGGTCGGCCATCGAAACGACATCGACGGCTGGGACGCCGGGAGATATCCAGAGAAGGCCTCGCGTGCGTTCCTCGAGTTGATCGAGAACGCGGTGAACAACGCCGACCACCAGGGATTCGACGGCGAGGCAATGACGATCGATCACGTCGCCGCCCACAAAGTCGGCGAATCGCCCGGACAGCGACCCCGGGCGATGGGTCGAGCGTCTCCGTGGAATACACCTCAGGTCGACGTCGAACTGGTTCTCGAAGAACCCGAAGAGGAAGCGGACGAAACCGAGGAGGTCGACGAATAATGGCCGACGAACATCAGTTCATTCACGACGGCCTCCAGCGGACCCAGATAGACGAGTTCTTCGCCGCCGAACTCGCTCGCGCGGGCTACGGCGGCATGGAGGTCGCGAAAACCCCGATGGGCACCCAGATCGTGCTGAAGGCCGAAAAACCCGGCATGGTGATCGGGAAGGGTGGCAAGAACATTCGGAAGATCACGACCGAACTCGAGGACCGATTCAATCTCGAGGATCCACAGATCGACGTCCAGGAAGTCGACGAACCGGATCTGAACGCCCAGATCGTCGCCGACCGCCTGGCCAACGCCCTCGAACGCGGCTGGTACTTCCGGAAGGCGGGCCACACCACGATCGATCGCATTATGGACTCCGGTGCACTCGGTGCCGAAATCGTGCTCTCAGGGAAGGTTACCGGTGCCCGTTCGCGCGTCGAGAAGTTCAACCGCGGGTACATAAAGCACAACGGCGAACCCGCAGAGGAAATCGTCGACCACGGTATCGGAACCGCGGTAATGAAGCTCGGGACGATCGGCGTCCAGGTGAAGATCATTCCGCCAGGTGCACAGCTCCCCGACGACTTCCAGGTCTACGAAGACGTCGAGGTCGAGGATTTCATCGAGGAACCGGAAGGTGACGTCGAGGACCTCCTCGAAGCACCCGAAGACGCGCCCACCGAATCCGTCGGTGCAGAGCCGGAAGACCTCATCGAGGAAGAGACGACGCCGGCGGTTGACACTGACGAAATCGCGGAGGAAGTGATCGACGCCGACGTCGATACCGAGGTGGAGGCCGCCCCGTCGAGCGGGGAAGAGACAGACGAGGAACCCACCGAGCCCCTCGACGAGGACATCGAAGCCGAGGCCGCGGAACTCGTCGAAGAGATGGAAGCTGACGCGTCAGCCGACGAGGAGGACGAGGCATAATGGCCATTCTTCACGTCGACGAGATTCGCGACATGACGCCCGCCGAACGAGAGGCGGAACTCGAACAGCTCGAGACGGAGCTGCTCAACTCCCGGGCCATTCAGGCAGCCGGTGGTGCCCCGGAGGATCCGGGACGCATCAAGGAGCTCCGTCGGACGATCGCCCGGATTAAGACGTTACAGCGAGAGGCGGGGGACCTGGAATGATGGCCCCGGAAACGCTCGTCCGTCACGAAATCGTCGGCCTCGACGTCGAGGTCGTCGACGCGCCCAATGCCGACCTCGTCGGCGTCGCGGGACGCATCATCGACGAAACCGAGCAGACGGTGCTCGTCTCGAAAGACGATGGGACGGACGAAGTAGCACAGGTGCCGAAGGCTGGCACGACGTTCCGGTTTACGCTCGATTCGGACGCCAACGACGGCTCCGAGGAGCACGACAACGAACCGCGATCGAGCATGAGCGTGCTCGTCGACGGTGACCGACTCGTCGCACGACCCGCCCGGCGAACAGAACGAACTGGTGGTTCACCATGGCAATAGGATTAGACGTACCAATGCCTCCGGAACCCACAAATCCGGAGGAATACGATTACGAGACGTGTCCCTTTTACGGGGAGCTGCCCGTGCGCGGGCAGATACTCGAGGGGACGGTCGTCTCGAACGACATGGACCGTACCGTCATCGTCGAACGCGAGTACGAGGTGTTCGTACCCAAGTACGACCGGTACATGAAGCGACGTTCGCGCATCCCGGCACACGTGCCGGAAGTGCTCGAGCCGCTTTCGCTCGGCGATGACGTGAAGATAGCAGAGACGCGACCGCTCTCGAAGACCAAATCGCACGTCGTCGTCGAACGCGGTATCGACGATGGCGAGGGGGGTGACGCCTGATGGAAGCGCTGAATGCCGACGTCACACCGGGCCTCGAGAAGGGGTCGCTGATCACCTGCGCCGACAACACGGGTGCTCGCGAACTCAAGGTCATTTCCGTGTCCGGCTACTCCGGCACGAAGAACCGGCATCCGAAAGCCGGACTCGGCGACAAGGTGACGGTGTCCGTGACCAAGGGAACGCCGGAGATGCGACGACAGGTGCTGGAAGCGGTGATCGTCCGTCAGCGAAAACCGATCCGGCGGCCCGACGGGCTGCGGGTGAAGTTCGAGGACAACGCGGGCGTCATCATCGACGAGAACGAGGACCCACGAGGAACAGAACTCCGTGGACCGATCGCCAGAGAGGTGGCCGAACGGTTCGGGAGCATCGCGAGTACGGCGACGATGATCGTGTGATATCATGACGACACAACCACGAAAACAACGCAATCGACAGGATCGCGCGCCGTTGCACGAAAAGCAAAAGCAGGTGCGATCACCGCTCTCGCCGGACCTCCGTGACGATTACGGACGACGAAGCGTTCGCGTAAACGCTGGCGACACGGTCGAAGTCCAGCGAGGCGACTTCGCGGGAGAATCCGGCGAAGTACTCACGGTGGACCTTCGAGACGGCGTCATTCACGTCGAGGACGTCACGCTCGAGACGGCCGACGGGGAAGAAGTCCCCCGGCCCCTCGATGCGAGCAACGTTCAGGTGACCGACCTGGACCTTTCGGACGACCTGCGAGTGCAACGACTCGAGACGACGGAGGGTGACCAATGACGAAACACCAGAAACGACTGGCGGTTCCCAAGTCGTGGCCGGTCGAACGCAAACGGGAGACCTACACGACGAAAGCCGGCGCTGGACCCCACGGTGGGGACGGCGTCCCGCTACTCATCGTCCTCCGGGACGTGCTCGGGTATGTCGACTCGAAGAAGGAAGCCAGGTATGCACTCGACCAGGACAGCGTCCTGATCAACGGGACGTCGATTTCGGACGAGCGCCAACCTATCGGGATGTTCGACATCCTGGCCTTCATGGAACGAGAAGAGTACTACCGTGTGTTCCCCGACGAGGGAGGCCGTCTCGCGCTGACGCCGATCGACGAGGCATCGGCGGGATCGAAACTAGGCAAGATCGCCGGCAAGTCTCAGATACCCGGCGGCGAGACCCAACTGACGCTTCACGATGGCCAGACGCTGCTCGTCGAGGACGAAGACTACGCCCGAAAGGATTCGATCGTCGTGGACAACGACGACGGCAGCGTGGTCGCCCACTTCCCCTACGAGGAAGGGGCCCTCGTCACAGCAGTTCGCGGGAGTCACGCCGGACGGATTGGCACGATCGACGAGATCCAGGTCACGCCGGGATCCTCTGCCAACAACGTGCTCATCGAGGACGGCGACGACCGCTTCGAGACGATCGAAGCGTACGTCGTGGTCATCGACGAGAACTTCACCGACGGCGATTCGAACGGAGGTGACGACGAATGAGTTCCGAAGCCACGGACGGACAGGGACACGAGATGCGAACGCCGCGTGTCGAGAAAGTCGTCGTCCACATGGGCGTCGGCCAGGGTGGCGATCCCCTCTCACAGGGCGAAGCGATCCTCGAAGAGGTCACGGGCCAGCGACCGGTCCGGACGTCGGCCGCACAGACGATCCAGGAGTTCGATATCCGCGAGGGCGATCCGATCGGGGCGAAAGTCACCCTCAGGGGTGACGAGGCAGAATCGTTCCTCGACACGGCACTCGAATTTTCGGACGTGTCTCGAACCCAGTTCGATGAGACCGGCAACTTCAGCTTTGGTGTCGAAGAACACACCGACTTCCCGAGTCAGGAATACGACCCGACCATCGGGATCTACGGACTCGACGTGACGGTAAACCTGGTCCGACCCGGGTACCGCGTGCGCAAACGCGACAAGGCGTCGCGCGCGATTCCGTCACGACATCGTCTCACGCCCGAGGATGCAATCGCGTTCCTCGAAACGCACTTCGATGTCGAGGTGACCGAATGAGCGAATCAGAAACGGAGATGGAAACGGGCGAGCAGGCCTCGAAACGGACCGGTCAGCTCGAATCGTGTCAGCGCTGTGGACGCGAGCAAGGACTCGTCGGCAAGTACAACATCTGGCTGTGTCGACAGTGCTTCCGCGAAGTAGCCCGCAGCATGGGATTTAAAAAATACAGCTAACATGGCGGACAACGATCCACTGGCCAGCGCGCTCTCCGGTCTGCACAACGCAGAGAGCGTCGGCCACTTACGACAGGAGATACAGCCCGCCTCGAACGAGATCGGCAGCGTCCTCGAGGTCCTTTACGACCGCGGGTACATCGACGGCTTCCAGTTCGTCGACGACGGCAAAGCCGGCACGTTCGAGGTCGAACTCAAAGGCGCGATCAATCGCTGCGGCGCGGTCAAACCCCGCTACTCCGCGGGCACAGACGAGTACGAGAAGTGGGAGAAACGCTTCCTCCCGGCTCGCGATTACGGTACACTCGTCGTTACGACAAGTCGCGGCGTCATGAGCCACTACGAGGCCCGCGAGGAGGGTCTCGGTGGCCAGGTGATCGCATACGTCTACTAGAACGATGAAGAAGAATATCGACATTCCGGAATCGGTCACGGCGACGATGGATCACCTCGATCTCACTGTCGAGGGGCCCGAAGGGAGCGTAACCCGACGGCTCTGGTATCCCGACGTCACGGTGACCGTCGAGGACGACGAAATCGTCGTCGAGTCCGACGACACGAACGCGAAGACACATGCCACCGTCGGCACGTTCGAGAGTCACATCGAGAACATGATCTACGGCGTGACCGATGGCTGGACCTACACCATGGAGGTGTTCTACTCACACTTCCCCATGCAAGTTCGCGCAGAGGACGACGCTGTCGTCATCGAGAACTTCCTTGGGGAACGCGCTCCCCGTCGCACGAACATCCACGGCGATACGGACGTGTCCGTCGACGGAGAGGAGGTGACGCTCAGCGGGCCGAGCATCGAGGACGTCGGCCAGACGGCGGCAGACATCGAACAGCTAACGCGCGTTCCGGGCAAGGACACGCGCGTCTTCCAGGACGGTGTGTACATCACGCAAAAACCGACTGGAGGTAAGGCACAATGAGCGACGACGAATACGAGGAACTCACCGACATCAGCGGCGTCGGTGAATCCAAGGCGGAGACGCTGGTGGAAGCCGGCTTCGAAACGATCGATGACATCCGCGAGGCGTCTCAGGACGACCTGGCGTCGGTCGAGGGAGTCGGTCAGGCGCTCGCCGCGCGTATCAAGGCGGACGTGGGCGATCTTGAGATCTCGGACGAAGCCGAAGCAGAAGTCGAGGAAGCCGAGCCAGAGGAGCCGACCCCCGAAGCAGAAGCGGAAGCGGTCGAGACGGAACTTCGACCCCGGGGACACGCTGACAAAACGCCGGAGCTGTCCGATGAGGAATCTCGCCAGCTCGGTCAAAGACGACGAGAAGGAAAACCCCAGTTCAACCGACAGGACTACCACAAGAAAAAGCGGACGCCGACATCCTGGCGGAAACCTCGAGGGAACCTCTCGAAGCAACGACGCGGGGTCAAGGGCAAAGGTCAGCTGGTACAGGCCGGATTCCGATCCCCGAAAGCTGCTCGCGGCAAACACCCGAGCGGTTTCGAGGAGGTTCACGTCGAAAACCCGGCGGACCTCGACGGCGTCGATCCGGACCGGGAGGCCGTCAGAATCGGCGCTTCGGTCGGCGCGCGCAAGCGTGAACGGATCGAAGAAGTCGCCGCGGACGAAGAAATCCGCGTCCTCAATCCCACCTACGAGGAGGTGGAGGTGGAAGAATGACCGATCTGAAAGCACAGAAACGACTGGCGGCAGACGTTCTCGGCGTCGGGAAGAATCGTATCTGGCTCGATCCTGATGCGCAAGACGAGATCGCTGACGCGATCACACGCGAAGACATTCGCGAACTGGTCGACATCGGCATTATCGACGCCGAAGAACCGTCCGGCAACTCCCGGGGGCGCGCACGAGAGCGTGCCAAGAAGCGAGCCTATGGGCACCAGAAGGGCCACGGATCGCGTAAGGGGCGCGCCGGCGCACGTCGGAACAAGAAGGAGGAATGGACGAGCCGTATTCGCGCACAGCGTCGCGAACTTCGCGATCTGCGCGACGACGGCGAGATCGATCGATCGACGTATCGCAGCCTGTACGACATGGCCAGCGGTGGCGAATTCGACAGCGTTGCGGACCTTCGACGGTATATAACGGACAACGTGAGTGAACAATAATGGCAACGGGACCACGATACAAAGTGCCGATGCGGCGACGCCGCGAGGCACGAACGGATTACCACCAGAGGTTGCGCCTGTTGAAATCCGGCAAGCCGCGGTTGGTGGCTCGAAAGAGCAACAACCACGTCAGGGCGCAGCTGGTCAACATTGGTGTGAACGGCGACGAGACACTCGCGAGTGCGAGTTCGGCCGATCTCGAGGAATTCGGCTGGGAGGCACCGACTGGAAACCTTCCAGCGGCGTACCTGACCGGATTCCTCGCAGGCAAGCGAGCACTCGAGGCGGATATCGATGCCGCCGTCCTGGACATCGGCCTCAACACGGCCACTCCAGGAAACAAGGTGTTCGCCGTACAGGAAGGAGCGATAGACGCCGGAGTGGAGATCCCACACAACGAATCAGTGTTCGCGGACTGGTCGCGAACTCGGGGCGAACACATAGCTGACTACGCGGCGCAGGCGGACGGCCTGTATTCGTCCGACTTCGACGCCACGGATCTCCCGGAACACTTCGATACGGTACGACAACGCCTGGAGGAAAACTATGAGTAACGGATGGGAGCCGCGAACGCGGCTCGGACGCAAGGTTGCAGCGGAAGAGATCACAACTATGGACGCGGCGCTCGAGTCGGGGTTGCCCCTGAAAGAGCCCGAAATCGTCGATCAGCTCCTGCCGGGGCTCGAAGACGAGGTGCTGGACATCAACATGGTCCAGCGGATGACCGACTCGGGTCGACGCGTAAAATTCCGGTGTGTCGTTGTGGTCGGCAACCGCGACGGATATGTCGGCTACGCACAGGGACGCGACGACCAGGTCGGCGGCGCGATCCAGAAAGCCATCGAGGTGGCGAAGCTAAACATCATCTCGGTAGACCGGGGCTCCGGTTCGTGGGAGGATCGACCCGGCGGCGTCAACTCACTCATGCGACGGACGACGGGCAAGGCCGGTTCGGTCGAAGTCGAAATCCGACCCGCACCACGGGGGCTCGGACTCGCCGCCGCGCCGACGGTTCGACACGTGCTCGAACTCGCAGGGATCGAGGACGCGTGGACGAAGTCCCACGGGAATACTCGAACGACGGTGAATCTCGCGAAGGCGACCTACAACGCCCTCGAGAACGCGGCACAATCCCGGACGCCCGAGCGGGCGCAAGCAGTCCAGCGGGAGGCCCGCCAATGAAAGCAGTCGTCCAACTCCGCGGCGAGGTAAACCAAAGTGGCGCAGTCCGCGACACGCTGGGAATGCTGAATCTCCACCGCGTCAACCACGCCACGTTCGTCCCTGACCAGGACACCTACTCGGGCATGATCACGAAAGTCAACGACTGGATCGCCTACGGCGAGCCATCCGTGTCCGTGGTCGAGACCCTCATCGAACGTCGCGCAGAACCGACAGAGGGTAGTGAGTCGATCGACGACGAGTGGGTCGAAGCACACACCGACTACGACGACGTCGCGTCGCTTGCCGACGCACTCGTCGCAGAGGAAACGACGCTCAGAGAACAAGGACTCTCACCGACGCTCAGGTTGCACCCGCCACGTGGCGGCCACGACGGCGTCAAGCATCCCACGAAGGAAGGTGGCCAGCTGGGCAAACACACGAGCGAGGAGATAGACGAGCTCCTCAGGAAGATGCGATAACAATGACCAGTAAGAAACGCAGACAACGCGGCTCTCGGACGCACGGAGGTGGCACGCACAAAAACCGGCGAGGTGCCGGACATCGCGGTGGTCGCGGGCGTGCCGGTCGCGACAAACACGAGTTCCACAACTACGAACCGCTCGGCAAATCGGGCTTCAAGCGCCCCCAGAAAACGCGAGAAACCGTCGAAACCGTGAACGTTCGCGAACTCGACGAGGACGTTCCCGTTCTCGTCGAGGACGGACTCGCTGAATCCGACGGCGATGGCTACCGGATCGACGCCCGTGACCTCGTCGAGGATGGATACGAGGCCGATCGCGTGAAGGTACTGGGTGCCGGACGCGTTCACAACGAGTTAACCGTGATCGCCGACGACTTCTCCGACCGTGCTACGGAGGCACTGACGGATGCCGGCGGAAACGCGGTACTATCCGAACGCGGTGAGGCACAGCAGGCCGAAGAAGAGACAGCAGACGAGGACGACGAGGACGAGTAATGAGCTGGAAGGAGGCCGCCGAACCGGTACTCACCCGTCTGCCGGCAGTCGAGCGTCCGACCGGGCACGTCCCGTTTCGTCGGAAGCTGACTTGGACGGCGGGCGTTTTGGTCCTGTATTTCTTCCTGACCAACGTCGGGATCTACGGACTCGGCGAGAATCAGGACATTTTCGGACAGTTCCGGACGATCCTTGCCGGCGGACAGGGATCGCTCCTGCAGGTCGGCATCGGGCCAATCGTCACGGCCTCGATCGTGCTGCAGTTGCTCGGCGGTGCGAACCTGCTCGGACTGGACACCGAGAACAACCCCCGGGACCAGTTACTCTACCAGGGCCTCCAAAAGCTCCTCGTCATCGTCGTGACTGCAGCGACCGCGTTCCCGATGATCTTCGCCGGCTTCCTCTCGCCGAGCCCGCAGGTTGCAACCGGATTGGGAATCAGCCCGACGCTACTCGCGTGGATCATGTTCATCCAGATCTTCATCGGTGGAATGTTAATCCTCTACATGGACGAGGTCATCTCCAAGTGGGGCGTCGGTTCCGGTATTGGGCTGTTCATCATCGCCGGCGTGAGCCAGCGACTCATCGGTGGGCTGTTCGCCTGGAGCGATCTGGGGGCCGGCTACGTGGGATTCTTCCCTCGCTGGTTCGGTATCCTCACCGGGCAAATCGAGATGGGGTCGCCCATCTCCCAGACCGGTCTCTTCGATCTGTTCCTCGGTCCGGGAGAAATTCTCGCCCTCTTGACGACCCTGTTTATCTTCGTCGTGGTCGTGTACGCGGAATCCGTCCGCGTCGAGATTCCCCTCTCGCACGCTCGTGTGAAGGGAGCACGAGGGCGCTTCCCGGTCAAACTCATCTATGCGAGCGTCCTGCCCATGATCCTCGTTCGTGCGCTCCAGGCGAATGTTCAGTTCCTCGGCCGCATTCTCCACGCACAGTGGGCGGGGATGCCGGCCTGGCTCGGCCAGTACAGCGGGACCGAGCAGGGCTTTGCCGAACCGACAGGTGGGCTGTTTTACTACCTGTCGCCGATCTATTCACCGAACGACTGGATGTGGTGGCTCGGCGAAACGGCCGCCGCACCCTGGCAGATCATCGCCCGCGTCGGGGTCGACCTGACGTTCATGATCATCGGGGGCGCCATCTTCGCGGTATTCTGGGTCGAAACCACGGGTATGGGCCCGAGATCCACCGCCGAACAGATCCAACGCTCCGGCATGCAGATTCCTGGCTTCCGACAGTCCCCCGGGGTGACGGAAAAAGTGCTCGAGCGGTACATCCCGCAGGTGACGGTCATCGGCGGTGCGCTCGTCGGCCTGCTTGCAGTCATGACCAACATGCTCGGGTCCATCGGTCAGGTGTCGGGGACCGGACTCTTACTTACCGTCTCCATCACGTACAAGCTCTACGAGGAAATCGCCGAAGAGCAACTGATGGAGATGCACCCGATGATGCGGGAGATGTTTGGCGATTGATGATTAAAAGTATTAATCGTTATACGAATCCGTTTTTCAGCCATTCTAATACTTTTTAGGGGTGTGGAGAAACATCTCGATTTTAGCTTGACCGGCTCGCAATTGATTTCTGAGGGAAAGGTTTCCTTCTCACGACGGGGGAGGAGCCCGCAGTTTCGACGATGTTCTGAGCAAACGACGGCCGGGTAGATATTGGTGGGCCTCTATATCGTCATGTTGATGATAAAATGTTGAGGCCGTGCTCCTTACAGAGGATACAAAACCTTCGTTGTTGGTACGGTCAAACCGGCATTGTCAAGTGAAGTTGCGCAGCTGACCTTCAAGAGCATGGACGGCGCATACAGTATTTATTATTGGTCAATCACCTGAAGTACTGTTTTCTTGCTGTTCTTCCATCTGTTCTTGAATCGCCTGCTGCTGTTCTTGTTGCTGGATATATTGCTCGTAGTACTCCTCGGGCAGGAGTGCAGCGATATCTCCGTTCTGGAGCTCACTCACAAGCGTAGTGGCAGGTGCATCGACCTGTAGGATTCCGTATTCCGATTCTGAGTTTTCAACCGAGATAGTGTCATCACTCGTAGCGGTTTCCTCAAATGAACTCACGGCTTCTTCGGTCAATTCTATCTGTTTACTTTGGAGTTCTTGCCGTGCCTCCTCTTGGCTAGTTTCTCCGTCTTCAACTTCTTGTTGAAGGTCTTCTTGGAGGGATGTGAGTTCATCTTGGTCTGGTTGGACCTGTACGGTCAATGTTGCCGTCGTATCTGGCTCATCACCTCCATTTTCATCTGAATCACCCTCACCTCCATCAGTTTGAGAGTTAAGATTGGAGCAACCAGCGATGGCTCCAATGGCGCTGGCACTTGTTACTGCAAGAAACGAGCGGCGATCCGGCTGATTTTTCATCGTTCCTTTGGAACTGGTGATTAATTTGTTATAGTCCTTCTGTTTTGATCAACTATTATGCGATAAAAACTTCCAGAGTTTGGTGAAATTGCTATTCGTGACTTGATCTTAATGGATTATATACGCACTGGCATTCGCAGTGGTGTCGCAGGTTTCGTTCACGCAGTCGTGTTCGGTATGAACCATATACCCAAATTTCAACAAGCATGCGTTCGCGGCGTTCAGATCCACGACGTCGGAGTTCTAAAGAGTACAGCGAGAGTTCCATGGGTCACCCGACCCATGGTACTTTACATATACAGTTGAATTGTGTCTCGGTCTGTTAGGGACCCAATGGGTCCCCGTTCGGCGGATGATACGCCAGATGTTCGGCGATTAAGTAGAACAGTTATAGAACGCCGATTCGCCTAAATTCGGCGTTCTCAACTCCTCATAATCCCCTTTGAGAGCAACTGCGCTTCGAGTAGGGGGAGATCTCGCAATTGGGGTAATAATTGTACAGATTTGGCGCGGGATTAATCCTTATTGGCTCTGTTTATTTTTCCAGTAGTTGACAGGAGGACAGTGGCAGATACAACGCCTCTTGCACAACCGATCGGAAAAGGATCGACAATACCTCACACCCTATGAAGCGTATTGAGCAGTCAGCGATTGGAGTTTTTACCAGTATCATCCCAACGATTGTTCCTTCATGATCAGCCAGAATTGTTTTGGCTCATTGTAGGATTCGAGATTGTTTATCTTCAGGGCCAAATTTTTCTCATTCCGCTTGCTACCTGGATCGTCAGATCGCGTAATCACAATAACCCCACGATCGAGTCAGCAACAAAAACATACCTCCGAGTTATTATACTCGAATTCGCAACCCTGACAGACATAATTGCCGCTGGCTACAGGAGTGTGTTCTCTGAGTCGGCGGTCATCATCGCAGCGATCACGTCCGCCCGCGGTATCGCCAAGCAGCAAGTGTTCGGGTCGCTTATTAGTGGGATGTTCCTCGTCGCCGATCCGGACGTCAACGTCGGCGACTTGATAGAGTGGCCAGGCGGTGAAGGCACCATCGAAGTGGTCGATTTTCGTGTCACTCGCGTCCGAACACGGGATAACGAAACGATCTCGATCCCACTGAACTCACAAACAATGCCATTACCCGTCCCTACGGCCGGGACAGATATCGAATCACAGAGCAGGTATACGTCGCCTATTACGAGAACACCGAGCGAGCTCTGATGGAATTGCAACAGGTCGCCACAACCCACGAGTCAGTTCTTAGTGATCCAGCACCGAATACACGGATTTTCGAACTAGGTGAAAATGCAATCACAGCACAGGTTGAGTTTTGGATCGAGGCCCTGAATAACATCGGCACTCTCGCCGTTCGCTCCGACTTCCGCCAATTAGTTAAACGACAATTCGACGAGGAAGATACCGCGCTCGCTCCCCCTCCGCGCAGTTGTTCTCGGGAGAAGTTACCGTGAAAAATTGTACGACCGAGTAACCAACTTCCACCAGTGAGTGAAGTAGGCCACAGCAAATTTGAGTGATGTCTTCGAAGTGAGGTAGTTCCATGCGGTGAAATGTAGAGAGAGACTCGTCAGAAACGCAGATATCGTTACTTACAGGATAACCTTAAGCAATTGACGGCAAAAATGTCAACTCCACGCCGCCGTGAGACGACCCGACACCAACCAGCCATTTAATCTGTTGAGGGACCTATTGATGTTGACATGGTGGCTTTCAAATGCGTGCACTTCACGACATCAAGGGATTGCATCCCCGGGATCTGACACACCGTCAACGATTATTACTCGCGTATGTGGGTAGTCTCACCTCAATCATTCTCGTCTACACTATTATCTATCACTGGGGGATGGGAGCCATCGAAGGTCGCCCCCAGTCGTTCTTTCGGTCATTCCAAACGGTCGTCGAAACATTGACGACGACGGGGTACGGCGCGGACTCG
>JBKGZK010000052.1:0-13807 GCA_046545615.1 Natronomonas sp. | reverse complement strand
CGTCCGTGCCATCCTTTCTTCACTTCGTACCCTCGTCCGTGCCATCCTTTCTTCACTTCGTACCCTCGTCCGTGCTCCCTGAATCGAATCGTCATACCCAGTTCCGGATTCGAGACTTTAACCGTGTCAATTGATTCCCGACTACATACGCGTCGTTCACTAAGCAAAATCTCTCGAATTCAACGTGACACGGACCTCCCATTACCAAAATCGATTCAGTCTTGCGAAAAGTCCTTCGGCCTCCCGACGGGTCCAGTTAACTTCAGAGACGGACGAAGAACCCTCCACTACCCACTGGTAGAGCGACAGGCCGGTGCGTTTATACTTGCGGGGCGTGCCGAACCGGACATGAGCAATCGCCCCCTCGATCTCCTCGAAGAGACGCTGGGTTCGGAAGTAACCGTCACCCTGAAAGGCGGTGAAGCGCACGACGGCGTCCTTGCCGGGTATGACCAGCACATGAACCTCGTGCTGGAGGAAACAGACAACGTAACCATTATCCGCGGCGATAACGTCGTCACTATACGACCATGACTGGAGCAGGGACCCCGAGCCAGGGCAAAAAGAACAAAACGACGCACGTGAAGTGTCGTCGGTGCGGAGAGAAGTCGTATCATTCGCGAACGAAAGTCTGTGCGTCCTGTGGCTTTGGCAAGTCTGCCAAACGTCGCAGCTATGCCTGGCAGTCGAAGCAAGGCGAGTAACGCAGGTTTCTCGGTATCGATTCCGGATCCCAATCACGAGTTGCGGGTTCTCCGATCCTGACTTCTTCCCGGACATATACACGAATGTGTATATATTCTTCTCTGACAGGGGGTGGCCAACCCACGATGGAGTGAGTTTTTAGGGGTGGAAATCAGAGTGGTACCCATGCCAGAGGGGCGGTACTCCGAAGGGCCGATCGAGAAATGTGGCGTCGTCGGTATCTCGCTCGACGGCCGAGACGCCGCTCGACCGCTATACTACGCGTTATATGCACTCCAGCATCGCGGTCAAGAGTCGGCGGGTATTGTCACCCACGACGGCTTCCAACAACACAGCCACGTCGGAATGGGACTCGTCGGTGACGCCTTCGACGAAACCGATCTAGACGAACTCTCCGGACCCACTGGAATCGGTCACGTCCGGTATCCCACCGCCGGGAGCGTCGATTCATCATGTGCCCAGCCCTTCTCTGTCTCCTTTAAATCCGGCTCGCTCGGTTTGAGCCACAATGGAAACCTCGTGAACGCCGCCGAGCTGCGTGACGAACTCGCTGCCAAGGGACACGCGTTCACGAGCGACGGCGACACCGAGGTAATCGCTCACGACCTTGCTCGAAACCTCCTCGAAGCAGATCTCATTCGCGCGGTAAAGCGGACGATGAGTCGAATTCATGGCTCTTACTCGCTAACCATCACTCACGACGATACGGTCCTCGGACTCCGGGATCCGCGCGGAAATCGTCCGCTTTGCGTCGGAAAGCTGGACGACGGGTATATTCTCGCCTCGGAATCGGCAGCGATCGACGTCCTCGATGGCGATTTCGTTCGGGACGTTCGACCGGGCGAACTGGTGGTTCTCGAAGACGACGGTAGCGGATACGACAGCTACCAGCTCGTCGAGCCCGAAACCACCGCCCATTGCTTCTTCGAGCACGTGTATTTCGCGCGTCCCGATTCCAGGATCGACGACCACCTCGTCTACGACGTCCGTCGAGAACTCGGGCGGAGACTCTGGGAGGAATCTGGTGTCGACTCTGATGTCGTCTTGCCGGTACCAGACTCCGGACGGGCGTTCGCCTCCGGGTATGCCGAAGCGGCGGCCGAGGACGGTGCAGACGTTGACTTCGCCGAAGGACTGATGAAGAACAGGTACGTCGGCCGAACGTTCATCATGCCCACGCAAGACGCCAGAGAGCGGGCCGTCCGGCTGAAACTCAACCCGATCAGCGACGTTGTCGAAGGCAAGCGGGTCACTGTCATCGACGATTCCATCGTCCGCGGCACTACATCGAACCAGCTAGTGGCGCTCCTTCGCGAATTCGGTGCCGAGACAGTCCACCTGCGGATCGGCTCCCCGCCGATCGTCGCCCCCTGTTATATGGGAATCGATATGGCCACCCGTGAAGAACTCATCGCCGCGAATACCGACGTCGAAGAGATTCGCGAGATCATCGATGCCGATTCCCTGTCGTATCTTTCGATCGACGCGATTGCAGATACACTCGATTCGGAGCGGATCGATCTCTGTCTGGGCTGTGTGACGGGTGAGTACCCCTACGACATCGAGGGCGAGCCCGCCGATAGGGAGGTAACCCGCCCCGATATCGGCGAATCCGCTGTGGGCGTCGGCGACGACTGAATTGACCCACGATACTGCTTCCTGCGATCCCCTAGCCAGGTGGAGATTTATATATGAAATCGAGGCCAGACCACCTGTGCGTTGATGACTCCCCGACAATCGGCCGCGGCCGGATCGTGGATCACCGCCGTCGGATTCGATCGATCCACCTGTTCGCCACTCACGCACCGGGTCGAATCCCGGGAGTTTACCTTCCTCCCGGAGTAGCTGTCGATAATGGACGAGGAGCTTCGGACGCGAATCGAACGCGAGGCGAAAGTCGCCGCCCTGTTCAACGCGCTCAAACACGAAAGCGATGCGCAACTCGGCGCGATCATGGGGCCGATGATGGGCGAGAATCCCGAGTTTCGCGAGTTCGGTGACGAAATCCCTGGAATAATCTCTCCAGTCATCGACCGCGTGAACGACCTCGATGTGACGGCCAAACGCGACCGCCTCGAATCGCTCGCACCCGAGTTGGTCGCAGAACTCGACGCGGACTCGGACGCCGAGGAACGGACCCTCCCGGATCTTCCGGAGGTCGATGGTGAAGTCCGGATGCGAATGGCGCCGAATCCCAACGGCCCGTGGCATCTCGGACACGCCCGTATGCCCTCGGTAATCGGCACCTACAAGGAACGATACGACGGCTGGATGCTGTGTCGATTCGACGATACCGATCCGGAAACGAAACGGCCGGACCTCGACGCCTACGACGCGATCCTGTCGGCGATCGACTATCTCGGGTTCGAACCCGACGAAGTCGTCCGGGCGAGCGACCGGCTCGAAATCTACTACGACCACGGCCGGGATCTCGTCGAACGCGGAGGTGCGTATACATGCTCGTGTGACGCCTCGACGTTCTCGGAACTGAAAAACGCCGGCGAGGGCTGCCCACATCGCGAGAAATCGATCGAGACGACCCTCGAAGAATTCGAGTCGATGATAGACGGCAAGTTCAGTTCGGGGGAGATGGTCCTCCGGGTCAGAACAGACATCGAACACAAAAACCCAGCACTTCGCGACTTCGTTGCGTTCCGGGTCGTCGACACGCCACACCCTCGCCCCGAGGCAGAAGCCTACCGATGTTGGCCTATGTTAGATTTCCAGTCAGGAATCGACGATCGGCTCTTTGAGATTACCCACATAATCAGGGGCATTGACCTGCAGGATTCAGCGAAACGCCAGCAGTTCATCTACGACTACTTCGACTGGGACTATCCCGAGGTGATACACTGGGGACACGTCCAGATCGACGCCTACGACGTCTCGATGTCGACATCGACGATCAAACGGAAGATCGAAGCGGGTGAACTCGACGGTTGGGACGATCCGAAAGCTCCAACCATCGCATCGGTCCGCCGTCGAGGGATCCGGGGGCAAGCGATCGTCGATGCCATGATCGAACTAGGTACCTCAACGAGTGACGTCGACCTCGCCATGTCCGCCATCTATGCGAACAACCGAGATATCGTAGACGATGACGCCGACAGGGCGTTCCTCGTCCGTGACGGTATCGAAAAGCCGCTCATTGGGGGACCAGACGAAGCCACGCCGCCCATTCATCCGGAACACGATGATCGAGGCGTCCGACATATTCCAGTGGGTTCGGCCGTCGTGGTCGAACCCGAAGACGTCCCCCCAAACGGCAAGCGCGTGTGGCTCAAGGGACTCGGTCCGGTGCGTCACACGCGTGACGCCTTCGAGTTCACGGGCGAGGACATCGAGATTGTCCGTGAAGGCGACGTCGATGTCGTCCACTGGGCGCCAGCTGACGACAACGTCCCCGTTCGATTGCGAACGATGGAAGGGGACACCCGAGGGGTGGCCGAGCCCGGTCTTGAGAGGTACGAACCCAACGATATGCTTCAGTTCGAGCGTATCGGATTCGCCCGACTCGACAGGCACGATCCCACCGAATCTGTTGTCTACTTCGCTCACCGCTGATCGGAATGATTTAGTTCCGGCCGGTCCACGTACCGCACACACGATGGCAATCGATTCTCAGTTCGAGGACAACCGGGAGAAAGTCGACGAAGAACATGGCGTAGCGGTGTGGGGACCGATCGATCCGCCGGAGGAACTCGGCATTCGGGGCACCCACGTAGCCGTCGACTTCGACATCTGTCTCGCCGATGGTGCCTGTCTCGAGGACTGTCCCGTGGATGTCTTCGAATGGGTCGACACCCCCGGACATCCCGAAAGCGAGATCAAAGCGAATCCGACCCACGAAGACCAATGCATCGATTGTATGCTGTGTGTCGACGTCTGTCCGGTCGACGCAATCGATGTCGATCCCGGACGTGCAGGACGAATCTGATCGAGACTCTCCAGTTCCTCCCGGAATTTCGCTACAGACTATTACCGGCAGCGATCGGCCCGACCTGAAAAGTCAACTCCGCCATGATACTCGAAAGAAGTCCGGTGTCCGTTCAGTCCTGACAGCATCCGCCGGCGGTTTCTCCGAAGTCGACCAGTAGCGGATCCGAGACGATCTGATTTACTTTCTGGAGTTCTCGTTCCAGACCAGCTTTCGCCTCCAGGTACTCAGTCATGACCGGAAGGTCGTGGAGTTCCGCCTGTGCACGTCGTAGCGCTCTGAGATCCTCCTCCGTCGCGTCCCCTTGCTGTCGAGCGAGAACGAACTCGTCGCGGCGGTCTTCGAAGGCTTCGATCTGCTGTTGAGCCGTTTCGTCTGCTTCGACGGCCGACGTTGCGGCCTTGAATCGTTGGTACGTGTCGGATTCGGCGATCGCTTCACCGAGTTCGGACGCCAGATCCTCGACCCGGTCGGTGGGTTTCGTCTCCACGCTCATCGTCGAATTCTCGAACTGGAGGCGTAAAGGCCTGCCGGAGACCGACATCGAATGTCGAAGAACATCGTTAAACGCCCAGAGCCGGTACAGTGGGTCAATGAGCCAGGAATCGGACGCAGAATTTACGGGGGGCGATCTTCGAAAGACGGGGATGGCCCTCAAACACGATCGGACGTGGGATTACGAACTCGATCGCATTCTTGATGCTGTGGACGATCGTGACGCGACGACGGTCGGTCTCCAGTTTCCAGAGGGGCTTAAACGACGCGCCGCAGGGGTAACAGACGACCTTCGCGAGGAGCTTCCCGATGACGTCACGGTCATGATCTCCGGACAGCCCTGCTATGGCGCCTGCGATCTCGACACCGAGATGATTCGTCGGACCGACGTTTTCGTCCACTTCGGGCACTCTCCGATGAAGGAATCGGAAAACATCGTATACGTACCCCTGTTTTCCAACGTGTCGGTCACGCCCATCATGGACGAGGCAATCGAAGAACTCGAATCACCCAAAACCGATCCCGACGTGGGGCTTGTCACCACGGCCCAACACATGAACAAGTTCGAGGAGATGCGGGCCTTCCTCGAGGACAGGGGGTATACCGTCCACACCCGCCGCGGCGACGACAGACTCACTCACGAGGGGCAGGTTCTCGGGTGTAATTACGCATCGGCCGATATCGACGCCTCGCAGGTACTCTACGTTGGCGGAGGGAAGTTCCACCCACTCGGGCTTGCAATGGAACACCCCGACAAGCATGTCGTTATTGCCGATCCAGTCAACAACGCCGTCACCATCGCCGACGCAGACGAGTTCGTCAAGCAGCGATACGGTGCCGTCCACCGGGCGATGGACGTCGAGGAGTGGGGCGTGATTTACTGTACGAAGATCGGGCAGGGTCGGTGGGATGTCGCCGAGGAGATCGTCACAAACAACGACGATGCTTACCTCCTTACGATGGACGAAGTGACGCCCGACCGCCTGACGAACTTCGGCTTCGACGGGTACGTGAATACGGGGTGTCCCCGAATCACGACTGACGACGGCCCTCGATTCGATCGACCGCTTCTGACACCCGACGAGTACCGGATCGCGATCGGCGAGAAACCCCTCGATAGTCTCTCGTTCGATACCTTTCACGGGACGTGGTAGTCGTTACTCCGGAAATCGAACCGTAAAGAATTGACCCCTTTGAATCGGTACTCTCGGAAGTGACACGCCCCGAATCGTCGTCAGTCCATTTTATCTAGATCGATCGTGAGGTCGGATTCGATCCAGGCGAGCGAATTCCGTCGATCGAGCAGTACCATTCCATCCTCGGTTTCGTAGAAAACGATCGCCTCATCGTCACTGAGCGCAGTCGATGACTCCGGGTCTGAAGATGCTCGATCGCCGGAATTCGAATTCGACATGGGTTTGCCTCCTAACGAAAGATTTCGGTGGATCCGCCATGAGCATTCTGGCGGTTCTCACTTGCTGGGAACACGAAAACGAACGCCCGGACGAACTGGCAAGGAATTCGTGGAATCGATAGGCATGTGACGGTCAATTTTTGCCGGCGGGGATCCTCGAGGATATATGGAAATCGGCGTCACCGTTCCGCAACTCGAGATCGGACCCGACTCCGCATCGATCCGCGATTTCGCGACAACCGCCGAGGAACTTGGGTTCGAACACCTACTCGCGGCGGACCACGTCCTGGGTGCGAACGCCGATCGGGAGGGCGGCTGGAGCGGCCCGTACGACCACACCGATCAGTTCCACGAACCGCTCACCCTGTTCGGCTTTCTCTCGGGGATAACCGATCGAATCTCCCTCGCGACTGGCATCCTCATATTGCCCCAACGCCAGACGGCTCTTGTCGCCAAGCAGGCGGCTGAAGTGGATCGACTTTCCGACGGTCGACTCCGGCTCGGGGTCGCCGTTGGCTGGAACCCGATCGAATTCGTGGGACTCGGACAACCCTTCGATGAGCGCGGACGACGGATCGAAGAACAGATCGAGCTCCTCAGAAAACTCTGGACCGAGAATCCGACGCAGTTTGATGGGTCGTATCACGAGATTCCGGACGCGGGTATCAACCCACTGCCCGTCCAGCAGCCGATTCCGATCTGGATGGGCGGGACGGCCGACGTCGTGCTCCGTCGAGTCGCGAGATACGCAGATGGCTGGATTCCACAGCGACGTCCCGGCAATGGACTTCGCGAGCAGCTCGAAACAATCGAAGCTCACGCGGACGATGTAGGCAGGAACCCGGACGAGATCGGTCTTCACGGACGTATCGCACTCGAAGCACTCGACGACGACACGGTTATCGAACGACTCGACGCCTGGAACGAGGTCGACGCGGATTACGTCTCGATTCACACCGGTGGACAGGGATACAATGTCGCAGAGCACGTGGAGGCAATCGAAACGGTGGCCTCGAATCTAGATGCAGCCGGAATGCTCGAAGGCTGATTGGTCCGCTGGTCCGTGAGTCCATCCACGGCGGATCGGTCGGCGTTTTCCGGGGAAGGAACACTTGTTAGGACGGGGGCTGAGCCTCCGAGACGAATGAACACCCAGCAACGTACTGCTCTCGGAACGGAGCCTGCAGACGTCGTCCTGCGTGGAGGCCGCGCTTGCCTCGTCGAGCGCGGTGAGTTTCAGGACCGTGACGTAGTTATCCGCGACGGGCGAGTTGCAGCGCTTCCTCGAGACCTGACAGAGCACATCGGTCCGGAGACCACCGTTATGGACCTCGACGATCGACCGGTCGTTCCAGGACTAATCGACGCTCACACGCACGCGGACGTTCTCCCGATCGATCAGGTTTACCACCACGTCCTCCGCGGTGGCACGACCGGGATCGTTACCGAATCCAACGCGTTCGGGGATTACTTCCCCATCGAGGGGCCAACACAGCTACTCGAAGCCACCGACGATATCCCCCTGGAGGTCGGCGTTTCGATTCCGCCACAGTCCACATTCGAGCTTTTCGAACCGCAACTTGCCGACGATGAAACGATTACCCGACTCGCGTCACTCCTCGAACACCAGCGGGTCGTGGGAGTGGGCGAAATCAGCTGGATCTACGTCGTCGGCCGAGACAGCCCCGTCGAAAGGCTCTGTTCCCGTGCCCGGGAATTGGGGAAACTCGTTACGGCACACGGTGCTGGCTGCTCGGGAGAAAAGTTAACAGCCCTCGCGACGGTGGCCGACGACGACCACGAACCGATAACGGCCGAGGAGTTTATCGAACGGGTCGAAAACGGAATGCACGCTATCGGTCGATACGGGTCCCGCGACGACATCGACGCGCTCGCCGCGGCGTACGACGAACTCGGCCCCGCCGAACTCTCCCTCTCGACAGACGGGATCGGTCTCGGCCGTCTCGCCGACGAGGGGTACATGAATCTTGTACTCAAACGCGCAGTGGAGGCAGGTATCGAACCGGCTGACGCGGTTCGCATGGCGACGCTCAACCCGGCCAGACACTTCGGATTGACGGACCGTGGTTCCCTCGCCCCAGGTAACTACGCGGACGTCGTCGTCCTCGAGGATCTCGACTCGATGGCCGTGAAGACGGTGCTGTTCGAAGGGGACGTTGTCGTGACGGACGGAGAACCGCTCGTTGAGCCACGACCTCACGAGTATCCGACGGCATTCTACGAATCGGTTTCAGTGACCGTGCACCGGGAGGACTTTCGAATTCCTGCAGACACGACCGACGATACCGGTGCGGTCAGGGCCATCGAGTTCGTTGGAGGCATGGTTACGACGTCGACGAGTGTCGAACCGCCGTCGGCAAACGGCGAACTGCTGGCTAATCCCGAGGATGACCTGTTAAAGGCGGCAGTATACAATAGACACACCGAATCGTGGGGATTCGTGGGATTTGTAACCGGCTTCGAAATCGGTGCCGACGCCGTCGCGACCACGGGAACGATGCAGTTGCCAAGCGTCCTCGCAGTCGGCAGTGACGACCACGCTATGGCGAGTGCCGCAGAACGCATCGACGAGATCGGTGGCGGCTGGGTCGTCGTCGACGGTGGCGAGATCACGGCCGAGGATTCACGACCTATAGCCGGTGCGGCACCCGATCGATCGATTGCCGAGGTGCGATCGTCCCAACGTGCCGTCATGGATGCATTACACGTCGGTCGGAGCGACGCACGGGTAGGGCTCGCGTCGCTGACGTTTACCGGCGTACCGGCACTGAAGCTCTCATTTACCGGGTATGCCGACGTGCTCAATCGTGACCTCGTCGGATTGACCCCCGACTTCAAATCGAACTGATCGATGCCGTCCCTCGAGGCGGACCCGTCGACGGAAACCGATCGAGGTGGGAGTGCCATCCCATGGCGATCACCGACGCTTCTCGTCATCCTCGCGAGTTCGCTCGTGGGTGTCATGGGGGTCTCGATGATCAGTCCCGTGCTTCCCGAGCTTCGATCGATATTCGGGGTCTCGGACGCCCAGATAGGGCTCGTTATCACCACCTACACGCTGCCGGGAATCTTCCTTACGCCATTCGTGGGACTGGTCGCCGATCGGATCGGACGGCGACGCGTACTTGTGCCCCTGCTTTTCATGTTCGGAATCGCTGGTGGCGCTATCGCCTTCGTCGACAGCTTCGTACAGGTCATCGTTTTGCGATTCGTCCAGGGAATCGGCGCGAGTGCGCTCGTCACACTTTCAGTTACTCTGATCGGCGACTTGTACGAGAATCCCCGACAGAGTGCGATAATCGGCGTCAACGGCAGTACGATCGGGATAGGAGCCGCCACGTATCCTCTCATCGGTGGGAGTCTCGCAGCAATTCGGTGGGAGCTGCCGTTCCTGTTTTTCGGGTGTGGGATCCTGGTCGGGATCGTCGCCGCGTGGGCTCTTGAGGAACCGACGAAACAACCGACGGGCGACGTTCGGACATACGTTCGGCGCCTGGGTGCCGTTGCAGTACTGCCAGAGGCACTCGCGATTTTCCTGGCGCTCTTCGTCGCGTTCTTCGTCTTCTACGGGGCGGTCTTGACCGCCTTGCCGCTGCTTTTGAACGACGAGTTCGGCCTCACTTCCGAACGGATCGGTCCATTGCTTTCCGTGGTCGCGGTATCGATGTCGGTCGTCTCGTCACAGTACGGTCACGTCTCCAGGTGGCGATCGCCACCTGCACTCGTCGCTTTGGGATTCGTCCTCTTCGGGGCGAGTTTGCTCGGAATCTGGCTCGCACCCTCACCAGTGTTCGTTGCCGTGGCATTACTCGGATTCGGCGTCGGGTTTGGGATTACCATGCCGTCCATCGACACGACACTCGTGGGTCTCGTTTCGGATTCGCTCCGCGCCGGGACCATGGGTGTGCGGACGAGCATGCTCCGGCTCGGGCAGACGCTCGGGCCCGTCGGATTCACGTTTACTGCAGAACGAGCGTTCGTAACCCCGGTGATCGGCTATCGGTCGTTGCTACTCGGTGTCGGCGTTGTCGTCATCCTCGCCGGGAGTATCGCCTACGTCCTGGCTCGGCGGAGGTCGCTCAGGCGTGACGGAGCTGAATCAGGGTAACCGACGTCGAATTCTGCCAAACCAAATGCGGAGTGATCGACCGAGGTTCAGTCGGCGAGCTCGTCCGACAGAAGATCCTCGTCGAAGGTGAGCGTCGGTTCGAGTTCCTCCTCGGCGACGTCCTCGAAGGCATCCCGGGCGATCGAACGCCGGTGGACCTCGTCGGCACCGTCGACAATCCGGAACGCACGAACGTTCTCGTAGAAGTACGCGACTGGGGTGTACTTGCTGATCCCGTGGCCGCCAAGCGTCTGTAGCGCCAAGTCGATGATTTCGTTCGTGACGTTCGCCGTGTACATCTTGGCCATCGCGACCTCGATTCGGGCCTCGCTTTGGTCGAGTTCCCGGGCCGCATGGCGGACCATGGTCCGAGCTGCATGCAGTTCCGTTTCGGCGTCGGCGATCCGGTGGCGGAGGGCCTGCTTGTTCGAAAGGGTTTCGCCGAAGCCCTCCCGCTTCGTCAGGTAGGCTTTTGCAATTTCAAGCGAGCGCTCTGCCATTCCTGAGTACCGCATGCAGTGGGTCAGGCGACCGCCACCCAGTCGCATCTGAGCGATCTGGAAGCCTTCCCCCTCCTCACCGACGGTGTTTTCAATCGGGACGCGCACGTTGTCGTACTTGATCTCTGCGTGACCGAACTCACGTTCGGTGATCCCGTGGCCGCCCAGGTGGGGCGTGTTTTTGACCACGTTGACGTCCTCGTGGTCGGTGGGTACGAGAATGATCGAGGTGCCCGCGTACGGATGGGCATCCAGGTCTGTCCGGGCCATCACGAGGAGAAAATCCGACTCCTTGCCGCCGGAGGTCCACCACTTGTGACCGTTGATGACCCACTCGTCCCCATCCTTTTCGGCCGTCGTCTGGAGCATCTTCGGATCCGAACCGCCACCCTGCCGGGGTTCAGTCATGGAGAAGCCCGACGAAATCTCCCCCTGAACCAGCGGTCGGAGCCATTCCTCTTTTTGCTCCTCGGAACCGACCATTTCGAGGGTGTGCATGTTGCCTTCGTCGGGGGCGTTCGCACGGATGGATATTGCCCCGACGAGCGAGCGTCCAACCTGTTCGAAAGACGGAAGCATGTCTCGGAACCCGAGTCCTTGCCCTCCGTACTCCTCCGGCATCTGCGGGGCGAACAGGTCGCGATCTCTCGCCATTTCCCAGAAATCCTCGATTTCGTCGTTAGTAATCTTCTCTCCAGTGGCGAGTGCTTCCCGCTCCCGAGGCAACACGACCTCGTCCATAAATGCCTCGACGCGCGATGCGACTTCCTTCGCCTTCTCGGAGTCGTGGTACTCCATGGCTGGAACTTCGTGATACGCTAACGTAAAACCATAGCAAACGGCAGGATACGCTCCGATTCGGCAGCAAGGGTTGCCACCGAAATCAGGCGCTTCGGGTCGACCTTCGAATTATCCTTGGATCTTCACTCCAAATCCCGTCCGCCTCCATTTACACCCATACCCACCGATTCGTGTCGGGTTATGCGTGTCCGGTTACCGGGAGCGGTTCGTACGGCTCCTCGAGGTATTGGACGTCGCTGTCGGAGAGGTCGAGTTCGAGGGCTTCCACCGCTTCCTCGAGTTGTTCGACACTCGTGACTCCGACGATCGGTGCATCAACCGGAGGTTTGTGTAGTATCCACGCGAGCGCGATCTGGGCCATCGAGACATCCCAATCATCGGCGAGTTCCTGGATGCGCTCGTTTACCTCGATGTTCCCCTCGGCGTCATAGGGGCGATCATGCAGGAGGGAATCCGTCCTTCCACGCTCCGTGGCCTCCATTTCCTCGTGCGGACGGGCGAGGAATCCCTTGGCCAGCGGACTCCAAGGGATCACCCCGACATCCTCGCGCTCACACAGTGGAAGCATCTCTCGTTCTTCCTCGCGATAGGCCAGGCTGTACTGGTTTTGCATGGTCGCAAATCGTTCGAGACCCAGCCGTTCGCTCGTATGAAGCGCCTCGCTGAACTGATACGCCCACATCGAGCTCGCACCGATGTACCGGGCCTTCCCGCGACTCACCACGTCGTCAAGTGCGCGAAGGGTTACCTCGACTGGCGTGTCGTAGTCCCACCGATGAATCTGATACAGGTCCACCGTATCGACACCGAGTCGGTCGAGACTTCGTTCGACCTCCTGCTCGATAGTCTTGCGGGAGAGCCCGCCACTGTTCGGATTTGCCTCGTCCATCTGGAAGTAGACCTTCGAAGCGATGACCTGTGCGTCGCGTTCGTATCCCTCGAGCGAATTCCCGAGAATCTGTTCGCTTTCGCCGAACGAATAGATGTTTGCCGTATCGAAGAAGTTGATTCCGAGATCGATCGCACGGTCTATGATTTCTCGGCTTTCCGATTCCTCGAGACTCCAGTCGTATCGTCCCCGACCGAAGCTCATGCAGCCGAGACAGATTCGACTCACGTCCAGTCCGGTCCCGCCGAGAGTGGTGTATTCCATAGGGCAAAATTGCGACGTGATGGTAAAAAACTACGCTCGGCCGACGGGCGATGGGTGACGCATCGACAATCCAATTGAGCGACTCGGTAGGTGTGCGCCATCGACAGTCCAACTGACGAACTCGGGAGGTGAGAGACATCGACAATCAACCGGCTCGCCCGGTAACCGTCGACTATCGTTTTCGACACCTGCCGTTACGTTTCAGGAGCAACGAGTTCGGCTTCGAGGACCGTTCGCCACCCGTCCGGCAACGACTGCGAGGAGGCAGTTTCTCGATTCCAGGCGACCTGGGTCGAACGACCGGTGGCAGCGACCCGGTCGTTCGCCCTGAGGCGGTATTCGATGGTCCAACTCGACGAACCCACCTCGCGCACTCTCAGGTCGACGTGGACGGTATCGTCGAGTTCGATCGGGGCGAGATAGTCGATTTCGATGTTCGCCACGACCACACTCGAGGCACCCCAGTTGTCCGCGAACAGCGACCTGAAGTAGGTGGCACGAGCCTGCTCGAAATATATTGGATGTGCGGTGTTGTTGACATGTCCGTTCCGATCGATGTCGTTGGTCCTGACCACGATTGGACACGTGTATGGGAATGACCCATCGAGATTTGCCTCGGAATCCGTCATCGGGAACCGCTTTACACAGGTTGGAATTGACGCTTTCGATCCAG
>JBKGZK010000051.1:0-14041 GCA_046545615.1 Natronomonas sp. | reverse complement strand
TGGGTCGAAACGACCGGGACCAACAGGCGAGTAAGCGGCATCGAGGGCTTCGTGTTTACGTCACGTGACATCACCGACAGAAAGCAACGCGAACGCGAAATCGACGAAACACGACGCCAGTACGAGACGATACTGCGACATTCCTCCGATTACGTGATCATCGTCGACGAATACGGTGACATCTCGTATGCCTCCCCCTCGGTCGAGCACGTCACCGGGTTCACTCCCGAAAAGGTACGCGATACCAACGCGTTCGAATACGTTCACGAGAAGGACCGTGAACTCGCCCTCGAATCCTTCTCCGACAGTCTCGAAAATCCCGACGGGGAGGTCACCGTCGAATTTCGCGCCGCAACGAGCGATGGCGCTTACAAGTGGATCGAAGCCCGAGGAAGTAGCTATCGGGACGAACCGCTTATCGACGGTCTGCTCGTGAATATTCGGGATATCACCGACCGAAAGCGACGCGAGACGGAACTCGAACGGTATCGGATGATCGTCGATGCATCCGGCGATCCGGTCTACACGCTCGACGACACCGGACGCATGACTTTCGTCAACGACGCGATGGTCGCATTGACGGGGTACGAGGAGAACCAACTCCTCGGCGAACACGTCTCGATAGTCATGACCCAGTCCCACATCGAACGGGGAGAAGATCTGATTCGTACGTTGCTGTCGACCGACGAGGATCGTGGCACCTTCGAGATGGACATCCTCACCGCGGATGGCCGGCGGATCCCGTGCGAGAACCACGTCGCTCTCCTCCCGTTCGAAGACGAGTTCCGCGGAACGGTCGGGACCATCCGCGACATCTCGGATCGTGTCGAGAGGGAACGACGCCTCCAGAAGGAACGGGATCGACTCGACGAGTTCGCCGGCGTGATCAGCCACGACCTGCGGAATCCGCTAAACGTCGCCCAGGGCCGACTCGGGCTCTCGATGACCGAGTGCGACAGCGAACACCTCGAAACCGCCGACAGGGCACTCGACCGGATCGACGAACTCATCGACGACCTCCTGGCGCTGGCACGCGAGGGCGACGAGGTCCGGACGCCAGAACCGGTCGATCTCCGTGACCTGGTTCGAAACTGCTGGCAGAACGTCGAGACTGCCGAGGCGACGTTGGCCGTCGAATTCGACGACCGAATCCGAGCCGACCCGAGTCGACTCCAGCAACTCCTCGAGAACCTGATCCGAAACGCAGTCCAGCACGGGGGCGACGACGTGACCATACTGGTTGGCGAACTCGACGAGGGCTTCTACCTCGAAGACGACGGGTCCGGAATCCCCGACGCTGCCACCGACGACGTCTTCGAGGTCGGGTACTCGACGTCCGAGGTAGACACCGGCTTCGGGTTGAGTATCGTGAAACAGATCGTCGACGCACACGGGTGGACCATCCGGGTGACCGAGGGGGCGGACGGTGGCGCCCGGTTCGAGATAACCGGCGTCGAAATCGACGCTTCGTAGGCATCCGAATGTTCCCACGTCGACGACCACACCGCGTCCGGTTTATCTTATAAATCTTCGGGGCCGAGCGCGGCGTCGTAGGGATCCTCGGGCTCCTGTCGGGGGACACCGTCGTCGATCTGGACGTACGTTCGAGTGACCACGGCTGCGCCGAAGACGCCGAGGATTCCTGCCAGAATCGACGCCAGGGCAGCCGACCCGACGGACGTCAGAATCGGTTCGGTGAATCCCGCCACGATCTCGAGCTGGGAGACGATGACGACGACGAGGCCGATGGCGAACACCTCTATGCGGTGACCCTTCGTTATCCGCCAGGAGTCGGCCATCGCCTGGACGAAGTTCTTGTCCTCGATCGCGATCTCCTGTCGGAGGAAGAAGAACGCCACCGCGAGAAAGACACCCGGTATCACCAGTATCGCAAGCCCGATTGCGATGAGGCCCCAGACGACGATTCCGCCGACGAACCCGTTCAGTGTGGCGAGCAGAATGTTTCGAGTTACGAGGTCCGAGGGGATCGTTCGAGTTTCGTCGCTCGCAAAGACCCGGACAGCAACGATGGAAACCGCTTCAGAGACGAGCGCGAGAACGAAAAGCCCCGCCGAAGCGATGCCGGCGGAAATCGGGAGGGCGAGCGGCATCTGTGAACGCAACTCGTCGAGAGCCGTTTCGAGTTCCTGGACGTTCGTCTCGTATTGCTCCGGCGGAATACCGAGTTCCGAGGGATCGGCTGCGGTGAAAAATTCGTAGAGTGCTTCGAAGACTCCGACGGCGACCGACTGGACGAGTACAGTGGTGAGGAAGGCAATCACCGCAAACACCACGACGAGAACCAGGCCGTTCCGGGCGATTGTCCGCGAGAACCCCTCGCCAAAGGCACGGCCGATGTCGAGACTCATATGCGGACACCCGTTCGGATCCCCCTTAAGAGTGATCGAAACGGACGAAAGACGGTACCCCCACTCACGAAACGATGGTTCGGGGACGACCACCGTCGCTTTCACTCTCGTCTCCGAACCGTCCCTATCCCCGACCAACAAGTCGATGAGCGATCGCATACCCGACCCCCACCGCGACGCCGATGGTCGTCGACCGCGCCAGTGAATCGTCGAACAGTCCGGAACCAATCGTGACGACGATGACCGTAACGAGCACGACGTGAACCAGCCCGACCGCTACCTCCGAAGAAGCCAGCTGATCGGTGGTTTGCGACACGTCAAATACCCAGTTATGGCCAGTCGTCGCGTTCTTCGGCGACGGCGTCCTCGGCGGTCGCCTCGGGGTCGCCAAGTTCCCAGCCGGCGGCGGCGGCCGCCTGCTCGAGGTCGAGGTATTCCCAATCGACCGTCTCGGCCAGGGCCGCGTCCTCATCGTCGACACCAAGGAATACGTGTCGTTCGGTATCGAACTGTGCCTTGACGTTCTCAAGGCTCTCCTTTCTGCCACGGGGACCGGAGAAGAAGTCCTGTCGGATCCGGTTTTTTCGCGTGAAGTTCGTGACGACGTACGTCGGTTTCTCGGAAACGACCCCGACGTATTCGCTCCACGTGCGGGCGTCTGAGAAAACCTCTTCGGGCCTCGCGAGCCGCTTGAGTGCCTCGAGTTCGAACGCGAGCGTCATGTCCGTCGAGCCGCCGCCATTCATACTCGAATCCGGAGTGGACGGGAGAAAACGCTTTGGTTTGGACCACAGGAGCGGTGTTCGCGACGGTGGTGGATCGTCGCCGGGACGGGGCTTCGGACGATTTTAGCCCATGGATTGCCAAGCCCTCCACGTGAGGTTCAAAGTCGTGCCCGAGCCGCCTACGTCGATCGGTGTGATCGACGAATTTCACGCCGCACTCCCGCTGGTTCCGGCCAACGAGGACACGTGCTGTGCCAGGCTCGTCGCCCGGACCCCCGTCGACGCTCGAGACCGAGCACGGGAGTGGTTGACGTTCCTGCGGGCCCTGGAACTCGTCGAAGAGACCGACGACGGGTACCGACGATTGCGAACCGATTCGGATCTCGACGGACGACGGCGGGCATTTCGCGAACGCGTGTATCTCGTCGAAGAGGTACTCGACGCAATCAAGTCGGCCGACGAGCCGCTCCCGGCTGAAACGGTGTTCGCCGGCGTCGAAACGTACATCCCGGCGTGGGAACGGCTTCGCCACGACGATCCCGGGCGGATCTGGCGAGATCGGGTCGCCCGAATGCTCGAGTGGGGCGTCCGGTTCGATCTCCTCGAGCGCGTCGAAACAGGCTACGTGGTGACAGAAATCGAAACGGTGTGACGGTGAGAATCCGGTAGTTCCACAGTCCAGTTCGACCGTTTCGAGGCGGTTCCAAACCGTTTATACAGCCACGACCGAAATCGGTGGGTATGCCGAAAGAGCAGAAAGAGGTCCGGGATCTCCAGGAAGGAAACTACGTGATGATCGACGGCGTTCCCTGTAAGATCACCTCATATAGCACGTCCAAGCCCGGGAAGCATGGCAGTGCCAAGGCTCGAGTCGAAGGGACCGGCGTGTTCGACGGCCAGAAGCGCAACTTCACCCAGCCCGTCGACGCAAAGATCTGGGTCCCCGTCATCGAGCGAAAGCAGGGACAGGTCGTCTCGGTGACTGGCGACGACATGCAGGTGATGGACCTCGAGACGTACGAGACGATTACGATGCGCATTCCCGACGGTGTCGATCCCTCGTCGGACGACCAGATCGAGTACCTCGAGTTCGAGGGGCAGCGAAAGGTCGTCTGAGACGATCATGGGCGAGTTCCCCGGCGCGAACGCGACCCCTGCGGACGCCGCCTACGCCATCGTCGGTGCTCCCCTCGACGTGTCGAGTACGTTCCAGCCGGGATCCCGGTTTGGTCCCGATCGGATGCGACGGTTTGCCCGACCCCTCGACGACTACGATCGACAAACAGATCGACGATTCTCCGACATCGGCGTGATCGATACTGGAAACGTTGACCCATGGGACGACGCCGAAGACTATCTCTCGTTTCTGGAAGGCCAACTCGCCGATACCGTGGCAGCCGACCGGTTACCGATCATTCTCGGTGGCGAGCACACGGTGTCCCTCGCCGGCGTCCGTGCCACCGAACCCGACGTATACGTCTGTCTCGACGCACACCTGGACCTGTATGAGTCCTACGCTGGCAACGACCGCTCTCACGCGACCGTCACGCGACACGCCCTGGAGGTGGCAGAGAGCGCGATTCTCCTCGGCGTCCGGACCGGTAGCGAGGAGGAGTGGGCACGCGCGGCCGAATCCGACGTCACCGTCGTGCCACCCGAGGACGTTTCTTCGTGGTCGCCGGATTTCGACGGCGACGCGTACCTCAGCATCGACGTCGACGCCGCCGACCCAGGCTTCGCCCCTGGAACCGGCACACCGGAGCCCTTCGGGCTACAACCGCGAGAACTTCGCGACGTTGTTCGCGCCGTCGCCCCTCGTACCGTCGGGGCCGACGTCGTCGAGGTGACCGACCGAGACGACGGACAGGCGGCATCGTTGGGGGCGAAACTGGCCCGCGAGTTCGTCTTTTCGCACGCCGACGCCCACCACGACGAGTAGATTTCAGTGGTGGAGGGACCCGACCGATGATGGAACGGTAATCACTGTACGCCGACCCCGTAGTTTACATGAGAGAAGGCGTTTATTGCCGGTTTTTTATGTACCAAACCGACGCAATCCCGCCCATGCCTGTAGAAAGCCGTACCCGAAGGGCAACGCTCGCAGGATTGGCCACGTTGACTGCAACTAGAATTGGGACGGGAGTGTTGCTGGGGGCGAGCACGCCGGCCGTCGCGGCCGAACACGACGACGAATTCGTGGCAACGGACGTCCGCGACGAGCGAAACGATGGGACAATCGAGAAAGTCAGTCGCTGCGGCGATGTCCATCGCCTGGCGCGACTTTACCGACGGAAACGAGGCCATCGAGATCGTCCTCGGCGCGGGAATCGTCGACGAACCCGGCGTCGACGGCCTCTACGACCGTCGGATCGAATCGATCGAGGACGAAACGACAGTTTCGGTCTCGGGTGACACCTTCGAGGCCGCGCCTGGCACCGTAGACGTGCGATTCGATCGAGTCGATCTCACCGCCGTGGGAGACGCGGTTACTGTGGATGACTTCGGGGCGGCATTGCGGCGGACGAATCCCTGACGACGCCGGACGAACTCCACCTCGAGGTGGACGTGCTGGGTCGAACCGGTGACCGCGATTCAAGCTTCGAGACGTCGACGTTCGACGTAACCGTGTACAACTCACCCGGATCGACCACGACATACGCCGAGGCGAACACCGAGGTGGCCTGACCGATGTCGAAGCCAACCGGTTTAACCCCAGGAATCGAGAACGCCTCGTATGCAGCTATCCGAGTTCACCGCTCGACTCGACGATCGGCTGGATCACGACGCCTTCACCGACGTCGACGCCAGCAGCAACGGTCTGCAGGTCGGCCCTGGCGGGGAGGTCGAGGTGGAGCACGTGGCATTCGCCGTCGACGGGGTCGAAGCCACGTTCGACGCCGCCATCGATGCGGGCGCTGACGTCTGCTGCGTTCACCACGGGATGGTATGGGGCGGTCTAGAACGGGTGACGGACGTCGAATACGAGCGCATCGCCAGCCTTGTCGAAGGCGACCTCGCGCTGTACGTGTCGCACCTCCCGCTCGATGCGCACCCCGAACTCGGTAACGCCGCACAGCTCGCGGCAACCCTCGAGTGTGAGAGACGCGAACCGTTCGGATCGATCGGTGGCGAACACATCGGCCAGCTCGTACGAGCATCCGAACCGTTCGGAGTCGCGAAACTTGAATCCAGCCTCAACGCGCTGGACACCGGCGGCCGGGAGTGTCGGACCCTCGCGTTCGGCCCCGACACGATCGAAGATATCGCGATCGTAACCGGATCGGGAACCGACTGGATCCGCGAGGCCGCAACCGTCGGTGCGGACGCGCTCGTCACGGGCGAGGGGAAACAGCAGGCCTATCACGAGGCTCGAGAGGTCGGACTGAACATTTTCCTCGCCGGCCACTACGCCACCGAGACGTTCGGGGTTCGCGCTCTCGAATCGCTGGTCGCCGAGTGGGGACTCGAGACGACCTTCATCGACCATCCCACGGGGCTGTGACGACTGTCGACCGAGTATTCGGAATAAACGAACTTGACCTCGCTCGCGAGTTGATCCCCGTAGACACCGTCAGCCCCGTCCGAACGTCGCCCCCTATCGACCCATCATCGAGGTCCTCGTGGAGCGGGGCATCGATCACGAGATTCGGGACTACGTCGGCGTCCAGAATCTGACAGCCGTGATCGGATCCGGATCGCCGCGCCTGTGCTTCAACGGTCATCTCGTCGCCGAGAGAAACCGATAATCCGGGACAATCACCCAGCGACTGTGACACGAGGGCGCTCGCTTCGATACGTCGGGTTCCCGGGTGGACGGATAAGCCACCACAGGATAACGGGATCAGGTATCCCACACTAGGAAACGAAATGTGACACGTGAGAACTCCCACCCCCGAGTGGCCATCGACACTATCGGCGAGCAACGAACCGGCTGAACCCGACCCACAGGAGTTCCAGGTCGATGGACCGGATGACGACGTCTCCCGTCTCCTGAACGATCCGGATTGCCTCGCACTCCTCGATGCGATCCACGACGAGCCATCGACGGCCGACGAACTCGAACGTCGGTGTACGTGTTCGCCATTCACGATCGATCTGTGTCTCGACGCACTGACCGAGGTCGGCCTGCTCGAGACACGACCGCGAGCGGAGAAAGGACACAGAGGGCAGTCGACATCTCCCGATCAGGTCGAGTACGCGTTCGTCCTCGATCTTTCGTTCGAGCCGGTGTGACGAACGTATCCCGTCGACGGGCCGAGGGAGACAAGGATTCGCACCTCGGCGACCGAAAGGTGGCCAGCGCTCAGGCAACCTGGGCTTCGTAGTCGGCCGCCGAGAGGAGGTCGTCGAGCTCCGACCCGTCGTCGGGGTCGACCTCCATCATCCACGCCTCGCCAAAGGGGTCCTCGTTGACCAGTTCCGGGGCATCGAAGAGGGCGTCGTTGACCGCGACCACTTCGCCCGAGATGGGCGAGTAGAGATCCGAGACGGCCTTGATTGACTCGACTACGCCGAACTCCTCGTCGAATTCCACGGTGTCGCCCACCTCCGGGAGTTCGACGAAGACCACGTCGCCGAGTTCGTCCTGTGCGAAGTCCGAGATGCCGACTCGAACCGTGCCGTTCTCCTGACGCGCCCACTCGTGGCTCTCCATGTACCGACAGTCGTCGGGGATCTCGTAGCTCATATGTGACCATTCACTGCCAAGTTACGTAGTGCTATCGTTCCGAAAGTATGCTTCGCCGACGAATCGACGCTGGATTGGATGTGACTTCGGTGAGTCCCGGACGGGAGTCCGACAATCGCCTCAGGAAACGCACCTCCGACTACCGACTGTAGAACGGGAGCTCGACGACCCTGGCAGCTTTGGGCGACCCTCGAATGTGCACGTCCACGTCGGTCCCGGGATGGGCGTATTCGACTGGAAGGTATGCAAGGGCGATAGATTCGCCAAGCGTCGGACTCGCACTCCCGCTCGTGACCGTGCCGACCATCTCACCGTCGACTGCCACGTCGTATCCGTGCCGCGCGATTCCCCGGTCGACGAGCTGGAGACCAACGAGCCGTTCGTCGACACCTTCCTCACGCTCTCGAACCAGGGCGTCGCGACCGACGAACTCGGAGTCGAGATCGACGGCGAAATCGATGCCGGCCTGGAACGGTGTGCGGGGATTCTCCTCGACGTCGAAGTCTTGCCCGGAAAGCAGAAACCCCGACTCGAGACGGAGCGTATCGCGCGCGCCGAGACCACAGGGTTGGCAGTCGAGCGCCGCCCAGACCGCCTCGGCACCCGAGGGGTTGAAAAGCAACTCGAAGCCGTCCTCGCCGGTGTAGCCGCTTCGGGAGATCAGACAGTCGACATCGGCGACTGACCGGTATTCGGCAGTGAAAAACGAGACGTCGTCGACCGGGCCGTCGGCGACTGGCGCCAGGACATCGACCGAGTCCGGGCCCTGAAGGGCGATCATCGCGTACGCTTCGGTTTCGTTCTCGACGGTCGCCTCAAGTTCCCACTCGTCCCGGTGGGTGATCCACCGGTGGTACGCGTCATCGTCGTGGCCAGCGTTCGGGATGAAGAGATACTCGCAGGTGTCGTTCTCGTCGGCTGAACCGGACGCTCCACCACGGCGGGGGAAACGATAGACGATCGTGTCGTCGATCATGTTGCCGGCCTGGTTCGTGATTGCGGCGTACTGGGCGTCGCCCGGATCCAACGCTCCCACGTCGTTCGTGGTCAATCGATTCGTGAGTTCCCGGGCGTCCGGACCGCTTACAATAATTTCGCCCATGTGGGAGACGTCGAACTTGCCCGCCGCCTCGCGGACGGCCTCGTGCTCTGTCCGAATCGAGTCGAACTCGACCGGCATCTCCCAGCCGCCGAACTCAGTCAGGTTGGCATCCGCCGCTTCGTGGACCGACGTGAGCGGGGACTGTCGCAGGCTCATACCAACGTCTCGGGCCGGGACGGCAAATTCCTTCGGTTGCTACTACCCCATCCTCGTTACAGACGTGAGGAGAGTCGCTGTGGGGGCCAGGTCGTTTGCCGAAACGCGGATACCAGTATATTTGACCCGGCCGCCCGGACGACGGGGTATGGGACTGCTCGACCGGCTCCGCCGGCGGACGCCGCAGGTCGGGATGTTCGTCGACGGGCCGAACGTCTTCCGGTCGGAGTTCGACGTGGACCTGGACGAACTCCGGGCGCTCGGCGAGGCGGAGGGGCGGGTGGCGGTCGCGCGAGTGTACGTCGACGAAAACGCCGGAAGCGGCTTGATTCGGGCGGCCGAGGCACGCGGGTTCGAGGTGATCACCACGAGCGCGGACGTCGACGTTCGCCTCGCCGTCGACGCCGTCGAGGCGGCCGTCGACGGCACCATCGACACGGTCGTGATCGTCTCTCGCGACACGGACTTCAAGCCGGTCCTTGAAATCGCCGCGAGACGGGGGCTCCGGACGGTCGCCGTGGCGCCGGGCGAGTACGGTCGCTCGGACGCGCTCCGAAACGCCGCACACCACGCGCTGACCCTCGACGGTGACGGATGACGTCGATATCCGTCCTCGTCGGCGTCGCTATCGTCGCAACGGTGATTGTCTGGGCCGGTAGCCGCTGGCTCGAACGAGCCGCCGACCGGCTGGGACGACACTACGGACTTCCCCGGATCGTCCAGGGGGCCATACTCGCCGCGATCGGCTCGTCGGCACCGGAGATCGCGAGTGCGATAATCGCGACGGTTCGCTACGGGGAATTCGAACTCGGCATCGGCGTCATCGTCGGTTCCGCAGTGTTCAACATCCTCGTGATTCCCGCGCTCGCGACGTTGCTGTCGGACGGCGGCCTCGACACCGGACGGGACGTCGTCTACAAGGAGGCCCAATTTTACATGCTGTCCGTTGCCGTGTTGTTTCTCGCGTTCGCGCTCGCGGTGATCTACTACCCGATCGAGGGGACAGTCGACCTGCAGGGATACCTGACCAGGCCCCTCGCGCTCTCGCTTCTTGCGCTGTATGGGCTCTACGTCTTCGTGCAATACCTCGACGTCACGGATTCCAACCTGCCTGGCGAGTTGCTGTCGAAGCGATCATTGCTCGTCAGCTGGATGATGCTCGCTGGAGGGATCGCCCTGATCATCGTGGGGGTCGAGGGATTGATCTTCTCGGCCATCGGGCTCGGCGATGCCTTCGGAACACCATCCTTCCTGTGGGGACTTACCGTGGTCGCGGCGGCGACGAGCCTCCCGGACGCCCTCATCAGCGTTTCGGCAGCGCGAATCGACGAAGCGGCGGTCAGTCTCGGGAACGTCCTCGGGAGCAACGTCTTTGACCTGTTGGTGGCGATCCCCGCCGGCGTTCTTCTCGCCGGACCGACACCCGTCTCCTTTACGGCAGCCGTTCCGATGATGGCGTTTCTCGTCGTCGCGACGATCATCCTCTTTACCTTCGCCCGAACCGGGATGGAGATCACCGACCGCGAAGCCTCCGCCATGCTCGTGCTGTACGGCCTATTCGTGGCATGGCTCCTGCTCGAGAGCGTTGGCGTCGTCGATTTCGTGTGAGGATCCGAACCTGAGTAACGAACTAAGGAGTACCAGGGTACGCCAGTGTGATAACCGGTGAATGGGGTGCCATTCGGGTATACGGTCCTGGGAGTGAGCTGTCACTCCAGTACTCGAACTGGAAAGTGGTCACGTCACTCCGTCGAGCGAATGAGCGGGGCCGAACTCACGACGAACAGACAGGCAATCCCGACGCCAGCTGCGATGACACCGGTGGCGATCCCGACAATCTGGATCGATGGTGCGAACCCGATCCGGGGCGTGGCAACTGCGATCCCTGCCCCCATGGCCACGGGCGTCACCGTCGTGGTGAGACGGCCCATCCCCTCCGCCAGGCTTACGTATCCGCCACGAAGCGAAACAGGTGCGAGGTCGGTGACGATGCTCCGATACAACGAGAGAAGAACACCGAATCCGGCCCCCATCACCACGACGCCGACGTACGCGATCCAGACGGTGGCCGCAGTGAATACGACGACGACACCGGCAGCGAGGGTGACGTTCATCGCGACAAGTGGCCAGAGTCTGGAGTCGAACCGTGCCGTGATACGACCGGCCTGTGTGGCCGAAACCGCGTAACTCAGACTCCCCAGGGCCGCGAGAATTCCGGCCTGTGTGGGCGAGCCATCCGCTACATCGACGACCAGTATCGAGTTGTACGTCAAAAACCCGATCCAGACGACGTTTGGTGTACCGCGGGCGATCACCATCGCCGCCGCACGCCGCTGGCGGACTAGGGACCACAGCTGTTGGAGCTGATCGCGGAGTTCCCGGTCGACGGCGTCGGTGTCATCGCGATCTGTCGGCTCCTCGAACCAGACAAAAATCACGACGGCGACGGGAATGGCGAGGGCGTACAGGAGGAATGGGTACTGCCACGCGACCGTGACGAGGACGCCAGCGGCCAGCGGAAAACCCATCTGGGCGAGGCCAGAGCCGGTGAACCGAAGTCCCTGGGCAGTCGCCTCCACGGATCCGGTGTAGAGGTCGCCGATACTCGTGATGATGATCGGTGTCAGTGACGCGAAGCCGACACCCTGGAGCAATCGCAAAGCAAGTGCCACCCGGAAGCTCGTGGTCGCAGAAATCGCGGTTCCGGCGATCCCGAAACACAAGAGCCCGAAAACCATTACCGGTCGCCGACCGTGGCGGTCGGCGAGTACCCCCGCGATCGGGATGGCGACGATTGCCGGGGCCGAGAAGGCGGACATCATCAATCCGATGTTGGCCGCGGAGGCTCCGAACGGGTCAATCAGGGACTCGAGCACTGGCGACAGCAACGCCGAACCGAGGGGAGGCATGACGTTTGCCAAAAGGAGGAGCTGGAACCGTCGATCCGCAAGTATCTCACTGTGTTCGCCGACGACGAGTCTAATAACGCCCACAGGTGTTCCGGCTCCCCGATCCAGGTTAACGTTGTCCCTGCTCGATCCGATTGGCGATCCCCACCGCCGGTCCCATTGTACTTTTCTCGGGGGCTCCCGAAGCGCCGATCATGTACGATGGGCCGATACTCGACAATCACCTCCATCTCGACCCGGTCAACGGCCGGGGCGTCGAGGCCGCTGAGGAATTCGCGGGCGCCGGCGGTACCCACCTCAACGTCCTCAATAAACCCTCGTGGAGCCTCGTCGGCGAAGTCGACGACGAAGACGGGTTTCGGGAAACGTTCGATCTCACGGTCGAGGTCACGATGGCAGCAGACGAGGTCCTGCCGGGTCGTGCCTGGCCAGTCCTCGGCGTCCATCCGGCGCTGATCTCTCAGCTCACGGACAGGGGGTACGACCCCTCAAAGGCTGCGGACCTGATGAAGACCGGAATCGACGTGGCCGCCTCCTACGTGGCTGACGGTCCGGCGCTCGCGATAAAGTCCGGTCGGCCACATTACGATGTCTCCGAGGCGGTATGGGAGGCGTCCAACGAAGTCATGCGTCACGCCTTCTCCCGGGCCGCCGAGGTGGGCTGCGCCGTCCAACTGCACACCGAGGGTGGCGAGGACTTTGAGACCGTGACGGTGTGGGCCGAGGAGGAGGGACTGCCAAGAGAACAGGTCGTCAAGCACTACTCAAGTGGGTACGTTTCCGGACCGATCCCGAGCGTCCTCGCGAATCGAGACGAACTTGAGCGAGCTGCGGGCGGCGAATGGCCATTCCTGATGGAGACGGACTTCATTGACGATCCGGATCGGCCAGGGGCCGTGCTGGGGCCGAAAACCGTCCCGAAGCGGACCCGCTGGCTGGCCGAGGCGGGGTACGAAGAGGCGTGTTACCGAGCGCACGTCGAGACGCCCGCGCGGGTGTACGGTGTGGATACAGAGACGACGCTGTCGTGACCACAGAGATCGTATTCATCAAGCGTAGGTTGGGCGGCCCTCTGGACTGATTCCGAGGAATTCGTCGGCTCGCGCTGGCCACAAGCTACTTTCGGCTGCCACCCCTTTTTACTGTATAATGTCCGCATCTTCGTCCGACACCACACCGCCGATCGTCCCCGGCGCCATCGCAGGCGTCTTCGCCTGGCTCGTCGGATACGTCTTTACCTACGCCCTCACCGGGACGGACCTCAGGGAGTCTGGGCTGAACGCGATTATCGAGTTCACGGGGGGTGAATCGGCTGCATACGAACTCGTGGGATGGGTCTTCTTCAACGCACACTTTGTCGACGTCGTGTACACGGGGATCCCCATCCGAAATCCTCCGGCATCGTTCGTCGGCGGAGAAGAGGGCTTCACCGTGCTCCTGTTCCTCGTTCCACCGGCGTTACTGTTCGCTGCCGGCCTGGGACTTGGAAGGTACTACGGCGTCACCGGTCCGAATCGGGGTGCGATCACCGGCGTGCTCGTGGTCCCCGGCTATCTGGTCCTCAGCGTGTTCGGCGCGTTCCTCTTTCGAGTCAGTGCACTCGGGGCGACCGGCGAACCCGAATTTCTCACGGCGATCCTCCTCGCCGGCATCATCTATCCCCTGGTCTTTGGCGGACTCGGCGGAGCGGTCGCAGGCATGACGGCGGCTCGTGGCGGCGAATCGAGACTCTCGGTCGAGTCCTGAACCGGAACGCCATCCGGTAGGTCATCGCGTTTCCCCCCCCCCTCCTAGGATTCCAGGTCACCGGAGTCACGGGTCTCGAACGATTACTGGGTGCCCTCTCCGTTCGTCGAAGAGAGTGGTCGCTGAATCCGTTTCGCCACCAGGGTGAACGCGCCGACGACCACGAGATAGAGCTGCCAGCCCTGGACGGCAACCGGTGCGCGCCGATCGACCGGCTCCTCCGGTTCGGCTGGTGGTGACGGATCGACGGGGCTCGAAACGTGGGTATCCGCCGTCGTGCCACCCTGACCGACGTCGAGTGAGGTCCCTCCGGTCTCGGAATCGGTGCCGACGTCCACGAACGTCTG
>JBKGZK010000050.1:0-14100 GCA_046545615.1 Natronomonas sp. | reverse complement strand
CGCACTTGCAACCGACTACACTCCAACCGACGGGTTCGACCGGAAGGAGGGTTTTGCCGGATGGGTGCGGGCGTGACCCTTTTTTCGTCTCGACACGAAGGTTCACCCAATGGATTCCGCCGGGTTCCTCGACCTCCTCGGAAACGAAAACCGCAGGCGCATCCTCCGGTTGCTCGCACACAAGCCCTGCTACGTGACCGAGATCAGCGATTACCTCGGTGTGAGCCCCAAAGCAGTCATCGACCACCTCCGAAAACTAGAGGAGGCTGGACTCGTCGAATCACACGTCGACGACGGACGACGAAAGTACTTTTCGATCGCGCGGAACCTCCGGCTGGAGGTGAACGTCTCGCCGTACGATTTCGGGACCAAGAGCGCGTATTCGGCCTCTTCGAGTCTCGACATTACCGCCTGCCGACACCTCTCGGTCGACGTGGACCGAGACGCCACCGACGAAGATCCCGAACTCACCGAACTCGCGAGAGATTTCAGGCGACTCGAACGACTCGAAAACGAACTCTCGCTGGTCCAGCGGTGGGTCCACGGGCGACTCACTGAGACGATGGACCGAATCAGCGGACACTTCGAGGGCGTCGACGGCCGCTTCTACGCCGACATCATCCGGAACCTCGCAAAGGGTGGTGCGACGCCGAAGGAACTCGGTCGACGGGTCGACGCGCCGGCCGCCGTGGTCGCGGACGCCCTCGAGGGGCTGGCCGCCCACGGTGTTGTCGAACGCGACGGAGACGAGTGGCAACTGCGCTAGATTTCTCGGTCCATGCCAGCCCTGAGGTCGCGACCGAAGTAGGTGCCGAGCGCTCCAACGACGCCGCCGAGCAGGGCTCCGATGGCCACAAGCGACACTCCGAATCCACCGAGCATCGAGACGACGAAGTAATCCGCCAGCGTGCTCGCGGCAACCACGCCGGCACCCGCGACGGTCGTCTCGACGTACCGACCGAAACCGGAGGTCAGTCCGAGCACGAACGTCCCGAGAAAGATTCCGAGGAGTCCGGAAAACGGGAGTGGAACCAGCGCACTGGTCGCCACGAGGCCAATAGCGGTCACGATCAGTGTCACGACGAACACGCGGGGCGAGAAGATGCGCCCGGCGCGCCGACCGATCCGACCCCCGAGACCGTTCGAATTGCCGCGGTCGGCCGAACGTTCATGGGCCTGTGTAGACGGTGTCTCGTCGACGGTCGACCTCGAAGAGGACCCGGAATCGACGCGGTCCCGATCGGTCGACGTCGTTCGCGTTCGATCTCCGATCATACTCGATCCGTGGATCCTGGAAGGTATCGGTCTTTCCCCCACGGGGTTCGGCGAATCAATCGGAGGGCCGAAGGGAGGCTTTGAAGTCCTCGCGGACGGTAGCCGGGTTATGCAACCAGGGGATCGGGTGCGCGTCGAACGCACCGCGACGACCTACGAGGGCGTCCTGTTACCCTCCACGACGACCGACCACCTCGTCGTGAAGGTCGAGGGAGGATACAACGTCGGGATCGATCGCGCCGATGCCGAGGTGGATGTGCTCGAACACGGAACATACGACGTCGAGGCCTCGCAGGAGGTCGAGGAAACGGATTCGGAGATCACCATCGATCCGGAGCTTCCCACGATCGCATTGATTTCGACCGGGGGAACGATCGCATCCACCGTCGACTACCGGACCGGTGCGGTCACGGCCCAGTTCGACGCCGAGGACGTGCTGCGTGCAGTTCCGGAACTCGCAGGTCGTGCCAACTACCGTGGTCGCGTGGTGGCCAACATTCTCTCTGAAAACATGTCGCCCGACGTGTGGATCGACCTCGCGAAAGCAGTCTACGAGGAGATCGAATCGGGGGCCGAAGGGGTGGTCGTGATGCACGGCACCGACACGATGCAGTACACCGCAGCAGCACTCTCGTACATGCTCGAATCACCGGTACCGATCGTCTTGACCGGAAGCCAGCGATCGGCCGATCGGCCGTCGTCGGACAACGTCATGAACGCAGTATGTGCCGTTGAAGCGGCGACGGCCGACCACGCCGAAACGCTCGTGTGCATGCACGCGACGGAATCGGACGATCGATGTGCGCTCCACCGGGGGACGCGCGTCAGGAAAAACCACACCTCGCGGCGAGATGCCTTCGAGACTGTCGGGTCGAAACCCCTGGGTGAGGTGGGGTGGGACGATCGCACGGTCCGATTCCGGCGGGAACCGACACCCCGCGGTGGAGGACTCAAGATCGCGCCAGACCTAAATCGGGACGTCGAACTCCTGAAGTTCGTTCCAGGGATGGATCCCGCGATCCTGGAATCGGTCGCCGGCGCGTCCGGCCTGGTCATCGAAGGGACCGGCCTGGGACACGTCAACACGGAATGGATCGACCACATCGAAGCGCTCGTTGACGACGGCACGGTCGTCGTCATGACCAGCCAGTGTCTGGACGGGCGAGTCTGCGACCGGGTGTACGACACCGGACGGGACCTGCTCGACGCTGGCGTGGTCGAGGCCGGTGATACGCTCCCCGAAACGGCGTATGTGAAGTTAATGTGGGCACTGGCGAACGTCGAATCCGTCGAAGAGGCGATGGGACGACCGCTGGCCGGTGAGCTCCAGGAGCGGTCCGTCCCCTGGACGTGACCACCCCGCGTTGAAGCTCAAGGATTCCTTCGTTGGGGCGTAGGGCCGTCAAACGCGACCCCTGAAGGCAACTCATCTCCCACGTGGTGAGTACCGGGTTCGTGCCTTACACGTCGGTCCCAGAAATGAGGGACAGTTTACAAGGGCCGTTCCATCGACCATACGCAGCCGTCAAGGGCAAAGTGCCACCGCGAACGGGGTATGTTTTGATACACTGTCGCCCCCTCGTTTGCGCAGTCGTTACCGACCGTCTCCAGTGACGGGTAGGGGTACTGTGAGGACGGCGAACGAATCCGAACCACGTACTCCCCACCGGTTTGCCGGTGGTGGGCGTGGAACCGTCCGTATCAGCGGGAAGCGACCCCAGGTCTTCCGGTTCAGAGTTTGCGCGAGTTGCCATATAGCAGTGTCGGACGCCGGACCACGGGATAATGTCAGGAATAGAAGATTTGTCGGCTACAGCTCCATCGTGACCGACAATGATTTGTCCCAAACTTTTAAAAAAATTGCCCGACCTGATCGACGACGAATCGACCGAGCGACCACCTCATACCCGTCGGTAACGATCATCACATTCGATGAGTTCCCCCGCTTGCCGAAGCTTCTGAAGCGCCCTCCGGACGTAATCGGACGGCACCCCTGCCTCGCTCGCGTAAGATTCGATCGCCGCAGCCGTCGGTTCTTCGAGATCCTCGACGGCGTCGAGTACCACCCGTTTTCGGCTCCGGGAATCCCCACCCGATGCGGGCGGAACCCGATCCTCGACGTCAGAAATTTCCTCCTCGTCGAGACCCGCTGCTGAGAGAAATTCGGCCTCCGCCATCCCAACCTCGTCGACGTCTATCTTTGCGGGATCAACGAACTCACCCTCTTCGCTCCGTTGAGCAAGCATCGCCGACCGAACGCGGGCTGCCGCGTCGGAGGTTTCAGTCTCGGCAAACGACTTCAACATCTCGAAGCGGTGTCGACTTCGACATCGGGGACATTGCGTAGTCTCCGGCTGACCCTCGACGATCCAGAGTGCGCCACACTCCCCGCAACCCACGACCGCATACATACCTCACCGTCTCGGTCGGCGAACGTGAATCCACCGACTGCGGTCGGGAACTGTTTTGACAGTCCACGTCGATGACCCCGTATGGAACGCGTCAGTTACGACGAGCAGGTTGCGGTCGAACCGGTCGAAAACGTCCACCTCGCCCAGCTCGCGGCGGGCGATCGAACCAGCATTCAGACGTTCGAGGTCGAACCGGGGGCCCTAGTACCCGAACACAGCCATCCGCACGAACAGTGCGGCTTCGTCTTCGAGGGCACGGCGACGTTTCTCGTCGACGGTGACGAGATCGTCATCGGCCCGAACGACTCGTACGTGATTCCGGGCGATGAACCCCACGCCGTCGAAAATCGGGGTGACACGCCGGTATTCGGCGTCGACATCTTCTCCCCACCACGGTCGAATCCCGACTGGGGAGACTCGGGTGACGAGTAGGCTCACGTTACCACGAACCGGGACGGCGAGTCGTAGTGACGGGTCGAGAAATCGGACCGATCAGGCGAGCGTTTCGATGTTTGCGACGATTTCGTCGGCGAACTCGCTGGTTGCGAGTTTCTCGCCCCCTTCGATCTGGCGTTCGATGTCGTAGGTTACCTTCTTCGATCGGATAGTTTCCTCGACCGCGTCGCGAACGAGATCGGCCGCGTCGGTCCAGCCCATCTGCTGGAGCAGGATGCGCCCAGAAAGGATGATCGCGCTGGGATTGACCTTGTCCTGGCCCTCGTATTTCGGTGCCGACCCGTGGACCGGTTCGGCGAGGATGCGACCGTCGCCGAGGTTGGCACCCGGCGCGATTCCCAGGCCGCCAATCTGTGCGCCACAGGCGTCAGACAGGTAGTCGCCGTTGAGGTTCGGCATCGCGAGGACGTCATAGTTGTCGGTGCGGGTGAGGATCTGCTGGAGCATGTTGTCGGCGATGCGGTCGTTGACGACCACGGCATCTTCCGGCGGTTCGCCGTCGCGCTCCTCCCAGAGGGTGTCTTCGGTGATGACCTCGTCACCGTACTCCTGTTCTGCGACCTCGTAGCCCCAGTCACGGAAGGCCCCCTCGGTGAACTTCATGATGTTACCCTTGTGAACCAGCGTGACCGAATCGCGGTCCTGCTCGAGCGCATAGTCTATCGCCCGACGGACGAGGCGTTTAGTTCCGAACTCGGTGATTGGCTTAATCCCGATACCGACCGGGCCGTCGTGGATGGTTTCGTCGTATCCCATCTCGTCTTCTATAAACTCCCTGACCCGCTGGACGTCGTCTGTTCCGGCCTCCCATTCGATGCCGGCATAGACGTCCTCGGTGTTCTCCCGGAACGTCACCATGTCCATCCGCTCGGGCTTCTTGACTGGTGACGGGACGCCCTCGAGGTGGTACGTCGGTCGGACGTTCGTGTACAGGTCGAGTTTCTTCCTGAGCGCAACGTTCAGGCTGCGAAATCCCGATCCGACCGGTGTCGTCAGTGGTCCCTTGATCGCAACGCGGAACTCCCGGATCGCATCCACCGTGTCGGAAGGCAGGTTCTCGTCGTATAGATTCCGTGCGGATTCACCCGCGTAGACCCGCATCCAGTTGATCTTTCGGCCGGTCTCGACCGCAGCGGCTTCCAGAACCTTCTGGGCCGCCGGTCCGACATCCGATCCGATACCGTCACCATAAATTATCGGGACGATCGGGTCGTCGGGTACGACGAGTTCGTCGTCGTCCGTTACCGTCACCTTTGTTCCCTGCTCGGGAACGTCGACTTTATCGTAACCCATGTCCCGGGGTTTCGACCGGACCCAACAAAGGCGTACCGTTCCCGCGCTCATTTTCCGATGAACAACCAGGAAGAATCCTCACCGTTCGTCGACCGTACACTCGTTGAACGAAATAACGAGACGATTGCCACCATCACGTCACTTCGGTGGGGTGACATCCCGAGGCAGAATCAAACGACACAGACCCACATGTAGAGTAAAGACCGTTCGCCCTAGAGCGAATAGCATGCGAGTTATCGTCCACGGTGGAGCCGACAGTCCGCCCGAGCACCCGGAGTCGAGACGGGCGGTCCTCGATCGTGCAGCGGACTGCGGAGCAGCCGAATCGACCCCTACCGACGCAGTATGTTCCGCAATCGGGGTTCTCGAGTCCGATCCGCAGTTCAACGCCGGCGTCGGTGCCGCCATCCAGGCTGACGGCTACGCCAGGACCGACGCGGGGCTCATGACGGATGACCTCGAGGTCGGGGCAGCCTGTGCGATGCCCGGGGTGGAACACGCCGTGGAGGTGGCACGGATCGTCAAAACGCAGACGCCACACGTGCTTGTTGGTGGGGTCCACGCGGTCGATCTGGCGGAGAGCTTCGGAGTCGAGGCGGGTGTCAACCTGGACACCCCTGCCTCCAGGGATCGATTCGAAAAGGAGAGGTCCCGGGTGCCGATTCCTGCGGACGTCCGGGCGCAAGCGAAGTGGGTGAACGACCGATTCGGCGACGAGACTGAATCGGAAACCGATTCCGTCCCTTCCGGAACAGACCACGACACGGTTGGGGCGGTCGCGACCGACGGCAAGTCGATTGCTGCCGCGACGTCGAGTGGGGGCCGGTGGTTCGCGCTCGCCGGTCGGGTCGGCGACGTCTCCCAGGTTGGTTCGGGTTTTTACTGTACGCCTGCGGGCGGTGCCAGCGCAACTGGTGCCGGCGAAGATATCGCCCGCGTGACGCTCTCGAGGCGTGCCGTCCAGTTACTCGAAACTGGCATCGACGCTACCACGGCCACAGAGACCGCTATAGAGGAGTTCGAAGACCTTACAGGAAGCCAGGCGGGCATCATTCTCCTGACGAAGTCTGGAGACGTTGGATCGGCTTTCAATAGTCCAGCGATGGCAACAAGCCTGGCTGGCACGGTCGATTGATCGTACGTCGACAAACGACAGCTCGATCGCCACACCGCCCGTCGAACGGATCTCGCTTTGCTCGTCGAGGGGGACCGGCGTACCGACCGGCGGCGATCGGTTCCGGAACCCGGTGAGGTTTTTAGTCCGCAGTCGAGAGGGAGGATATGGACGCGTTCGAAACGACGGCAAACGTGCCGCGGGGACGCTTCGGGTTCGAGCATCGACCCGAGACCGATCAGTCCTTCGAGAACGCGCTCGACAACGCCCGATCCGGTACCCGATTGACGGTTGCCGATGGCATCGAACTGTTGACGACCGGCACGGACCGCCCGGGTATCGACCTCGAACGAAAGGAACTCGTCCTTGAGGCAGCAGATCACCGACGGGCCGAAACGGTAGGCGAGGAGGTCACCTTCGTCGCGAATGTCAATAACAATGTGACGACTGCCTGCAACACCGGCTGTCTCTTTTGCAATTTCAAGGACGCTGCTCAGCGATTCGAATCGGATTTCGGGGGGGACAATCCAGGATTTACGAAGACGCCGACACAATCTCGATCAGTCGTCTCGGACGCCGTCGACCGTGGCGTCTACGAGGTCACGTCCGTCTCCGGGCTCCACCCCGCACTCGCCCTCGATCGGGAACACCTGGAGATTCTCGAGGCAAAACACGACACGACTGGTGGGGACGCGGAACTCAATTACAACCCCGCGTCGAACTACGAGATCGATCCGGGGACGTATACCGAACAGATGCGGGCGATGAGTGTCGACGACGTGCACCTCCACTCGATGACGCCCGAAGAGGCTTATCACGCCCGGCGGGGGACCGACTGGTCATACGAGGACGTCTATAGTCGTCTCCAGAATGCGGGACTCGATAGCGTTCCCGGGACCGCAGCGGAGATACTCGTCGACGAGGTCAGGGAGGTCATCTGCCCCGGCAAGATCGATTCCGACGAGTGGCTTGACGCGATGGAGGCCGCAGCGAACGTTGGTCTCCCGATGACCTCGACGATCATGTACGGACACGTCGACAATGAGGCCCACCGCGTCCGCCACCTCGAACGAATTAGGAATCTTCAGGACCGAACCGACAACATCACCGAATTCGTTCCGCTTTCGTTCATCCATCACGAGACGCCCCTGAAAGAGCGTGGACTCGTCGAGGACGGCGCTACAATCCACGAAGATGAGCTCATGATCGCAGTTTCGAGGCTGTTCCTGGACAACATCGACCACATTCAGTCCTCCTGGGTGAAGTACGGCAACGCACAGGGATTGAAGATGCTCAACTGCGGTGCTGACGACTTCATGGGAACAATACTGTCCGAAGAGATCACCAAACGGGCGGGCGGCCAGTTCGGCGAGTTCCGCTCGTTCGAAGACTACGCCGAGATGATATCGGCAATCGGCCGCATTCCGATCGAACGGTCGACCGATTACGAACAGCGTCGACGGGTCGACCCAGACGCGGACGTCATTGGTCCCCGTCTCGGTCCGCGGGCTGACGGGACGCCGCTCCTGTAGCGTCCGATCGCCTCGAGTGACATCCGAGCAATCCATACCGGTGGATATCGTTACTGGATCGGGACCGGGTCGCCGTCGAGAACAGCACGGTATCGTCGACCCGACTCGTCGTCGGCTTCGATAGCCGCACGAATTTTCGGCGAGACCCATTCCGGGACGAATCGCTCGTGTACTGGGAGTCGTTCTTTGAGGGGAACGCCCGCCTCACTGGCAATCCGTTCGAGTTCGCGCAGGGCCGGCCACTCGTAGTCGGGATTGACGTGATCGGTCGTGACGGGCGAGACACCACCAAAATCGTCGACACCGCAGTCGAGGAGGTCGCGAACTGGTGCAAGGTTGGGTGGTGACTGAACGCTCACCTCGTCGGGGAGACCCGCCCGGGCCATCGCCGTCACGCGTCGAATCGTTTCGAGGTCCGGAGAGCCGGCCCGCCAGCGTTCGTTGTCCGTCACCGGCTGGACGATCACCTCCTGAACGTGGCCGTACCGCTCGTGGAGGGAACGAATTGCGAGGATCGACTCCGCCCGGTCGCGCCAGGTTTCACCGATTCCGACGAGGATGCCGGTGGTGAATGGAACGCCGAGTTCTCCCGCCGTTTGGATCGTGGCCAGCCGCTGGCCTGGCGACTTCGAGCGTGGGCCACCGTGAGCCTGCACCTCCGCAGTCGTTTCCAGCATGACCCCCATCGAGGCGTTCAAGTCCGCCACCTGTGCCATCTCCTCGCGAGTCTGGTCGCCGGGATTGGCATGGGGCAAAATCCCACAGTCGAGCGCGATTTCGCAAGCTTCCGCCAGGTAGGTGTGGATCGATTCGTGGCCCCAGAATTCCAGCTGATCGTAGATTTCGACGTAGCGGTCGTCGGGGTCATCGCCGAAGGTAAATAGCGCCTCAGTACACCCGGAGTCGACACCCCGCTCGCAGATGTCCCGGATTTCCTCGGGCGAAAGAAGCGAGGCCTGCCCCGGTGGATCGTAGTAGGTGCAGTAGGTGCAGGTGTACCGGCAGGCCGTCGTCAATGGGACGAAAACGTTTCGGGCGTACGAGAGCGAGTCGGCCGCCGCCACGTCATCGGGCGTGACATCGAGGAGTCGTCGGACGTCATCGTCTCGTATCCTGACGTCGACATCGTATGCGTCCGTCCCGGGAATCACGTTCAAACCTGGGGAACCGCCCTACAAAAAGTTACGCTCGCTCGATCCCGACTCGACCGCCGTCGACCCGCAGGCGAAAGCCAACGTCTTCGAGCCACTGGGCAGTGCGTCCGTCGGTGTGCAACAGGACCTCGACGAAATCGGCGGTTTCGTCGACGTCGACCGCGAGCCGAAACGAATCCACCGTCTCGATCGTCGCGCCAATCTCGGTTGCGGCTCGTCGATGATCGCGAACGGAGGCACCGTGATAATCGACCCGAAATTCGGGATGTCTGACTAGCAGGACGTTCGTTCCGCCGCCGAGTCCCGGGGCGATGACGACGTCACCGTCGGCATCGAAAATCCGCGTGAGTGCCTCCGGGGTCGCCAGAGGGAGGTCGGCCATCACGACCGCCATCGGAGGATCGAGCCTGTCGTTCACCGCCACAGACAGCGATCGTTCGTCGACCACGACCGGGACGTCCGCATCGATCGGGGCCGTCGAGAGGACGGTCGGTTCGTATCCCGCGTCCCGGATCGCCTCGCAGACGTCCCGTCGCATCGACGCCGCGATGGCCCTCCGTTCGTCCGATGACAGTGTGTTTCCCAGTCGCGTCTTCGGATCCCGACCCGCGAACGGGACGAGGACGTCCATCTACCTGAGCCGACCGGGACCCGATTGTCGCTTGCGGTACGTGAAGATACCGACAGCCACGAGCACGAGGACCACGATTGCGACAACGCCATACTGGATTGCGGTATCGATCAATTGACTCCGATCCGCACTCTCCTGAGCCTGGTCTGCGAGATCGTTCGCGTTATCGAAGTCACCCGCTTCGTAGGCGGAGATCGCGTTGTTCAGCGTCCGGCGGGCGTCGTCGTCATCCGCCGCTTCGACAGATTCCTCTGCAACGGCGATGGCCTCCCTGCTTGGTTTACTCGCGTCGGTGTAGTGGTGGACTTCGTGAGTCTCGATCGTTCCCTCGGTTCCCCCGTTTCGGGCGAGGGTGAACTCGGCGTACGTGTAGGTCTCCGGTGGATCGTATCGAAGCGTTTCGATCTCGGGGACGGTTCCCGTCACACGAACCTCGACGGAGTCGGTGCCGTCCTCAATGTCGATACTCGAATCGAAGGTTGCCCCGTCATAGGATTCCTGACTGACTTGGTCGCCGGCCTGATTCATCTGTACGACGGTCCACGTCACGTTTGTGAGGTTCGTTTCGCCGACCAACGTCCAGTCTTCGAACTCATCGTAGAGGTCCGTCACCTCGAACGTCGCCTCGGTCTGCGTGCCCACCTCGGTTTCGTCGGGAAGATCCGAAGACGTCGACTCGACGCCGGCGACCGGGACCGCAAACAGTGAGACGGTCAGCAGTACCGCGAGAACGAGGAGGGCCGTTCGCGTCCTATTCCTCATCGTCTTTGTATTCTACCAGTTGCTGGAGGTCCTCTTCGCTACCCGCTTTGAGTTCCTCGATGTTCTCCTCAGCCTCGATAGCCATCCGTTGCATTTCTCGAACCCGCGGGACATCCGTCACGCCCGAGAGTACGACGATGGTCGCGACACGGTCCTCGCTGGGGAGCGGATAATCACCCGCCCGAACCTCGAGACAGCCAGTCCGCTCTTCGAGCCACTTTCTGGCCTTGTCGACCCCCTTCCGGTTGATGTGATCCGGCGGTCCCGAAACGAGTAGCAACGCGCGTTCGGTGCTGTCGACCTCACACTGGAGGGTAAGCTTCCCAAGTGTGGCACGCCGCACGAGCGCGGTGATCCGATTCGTGGCGTCGCCGGACTCCGAAACGCCATCGTGGTTGTTGTTTCGGAACCGATTGAGCAAGCCGCCTTCGTTCGTTTCTACCTCTTCGGAGGCGTACCCCACGCTCGTAATTCCCGACTCGCCGAGCGTGTTGATGATCTCCGAGGCGTCGACGACGGATTCGGCGACGTGATTGCCGAGCGCCTCGACCTCCCCGGCCGAAAACAGGGTGCCGAAGCGGGTGACGATTTCGGCATTGATCTCCGCGTAACCCTCGGTGAGGCTCTCGCCACCAGTCTTGAACGCGTCGTTATCGAACGAGAGCAGGTTGTCGACTGATTCGACAAACTTCTGGAAGGATCCAGCCGCATTTCGGTTGTAGATACCACCCTCGTCCTTGGCAGGGAGGATTCCGAGCCCGTAGACCGGTTCGACGTAGAGCTGCTGGAGATGTTCCGCGAGCACTGGTGCACCACCACTGCCCGTTCCCCCTCCGAGACCCGCGATGATGAGGAATGCGTCGATTTCGCTCGTCGTCATCTTGTCGATGGCGGTCTGGATTTCTTCCATGTCCTCTCGCGCACACCGTTCGCCGAGATCGGGTCGCGTCCCCGCGCCGTGGCCCTTGACCTTGGCAATAGACTGTCCGATGAGCACTCGATTCTCGGTGGGTACGTAATCTAGTCCCATCAGGTCGGTCTTCGCCGAATTGACCGCAACAGCGTGGCCGATGATGGCCGTCCCCCGTGTCCTATCGTACTCTAGAAACCGGTCGAGGATCTTCCCCCCGGCCTGCCCGAAGCCGATCATTGCGAGTTTCATATCGTTCCTTATCGAAGGTAGCGGTCCAGGGGTAGGATAAGCTTTCGGCCTATGTCGGACGTGGCGATGACGCTTCGAACGGGGTCGAGCGGTCTCGAAACGCCCTATGGACGATGGTCGACGTCTGCCTCGACGCCGAGATACTCCGCAAGCGATGTGAGGTTGTCGAGTTCGAACCCGAAGACTGCAACGTCGTTTTCGGTTGTTGTGTTATCGAACTGTAACGATCGATACTGGTCCGTCCCCATTGGGGCCCTGGGCACGTGTTCCAACACCGAGAGCCCGAGTTTCGCCAGCCACATCGGAATCGAGACCACGTTCACCGGTCGGCCCGCTGCGGCATGGGCCAGTTCCGCTACCTCCGCGAGCGTCAGGACGTCCGGACCGCCAATTTCGTAAATCTCACCCACGTGGTTGTCCTCCTCAAGAGTAGCTGCGATTATCCGGACGAAATCTCCTACCCAGATCGGTTGGAACCTGGTCGATCCGCCGCCCGGAAGCGGCGTGATGTACGGCGGGGCGAGTTTCTTGGTGAACCCAATGAACTCGTCACCGTCACCGAACACCACCGACGGTCTGAGGATGACCCACGACAGGTCGGACTCCCTGACCACCGCCTCTGCCTTCCCTTTGGACGTTATATAAGCGGTTTCTCCCTCGGTGTCAGCGCCGAGTGCGCTCACCTGGATATACTTCGAAACGTCGTGTTCCGATGCCGCCTTGACGACGTTTTCCGTCCCGCGGAGGTGAACATCGAAGTGTCGCTGGTTCCCACCCTGCGGACGGAACAACGGCGAGAGCGAAACGAGATTGACGACGGCATCCACGTTTTCGAAGGCGGATTCGATCGATTCGTACGCCGTGACGTCTCCACGAACACGGCGAACCTCGTGTGGCAGGTCGGTGTCATCCGGCGAGCGAGCGAGTACAGAGACCTCGTGGTCCCGATCGTGGAGGGTTCGAGCGAGTGTTTCACCGATAAATCCGGATCCGCCAACCAGGAGGACATGCATACCAATGATCACGGGCGCGACCCGGATAAATCGCGTGCCCCTGGCGACCGTACCTCCATGGTAGAACTTTGTGCGCGCGGGCGTGGGCGAAGGCAAATCTACTAATACGAACGGTGCAGGCAGACAATCCCCCTACGGACAGGCGTATAGGAGCGGCCCCGTAAGTAAGAGGACAATTCCTTTAATGGCCCGCCACCGTGTCCCGGTATGCTTGTCACGCTGGAGGGGATCGACGGGAGCGGAAAGAGCACCCTGTGGGAGGGACTCCGGAATCGCGTCGAGGCAGCCACCTTCACGCGAGAGCCGACGGATTCGTGGTATGGCGAGGCCGTCGAGCGATCGATCGCGGACGACACCGCAGATCCTCTCGCGGAGCTGTTCCTCTATACGGCCGATCACGCCGATCATCTCTCTCGCGTCGTTCAGCCGGCCCTCGAGGCGGACAGGCCCGTCATTTCCGATCGATACCTCGATTCCAGGTGCGCCTACCAGGGTGTTTCCCTCGCCGGGATCGTCGACGATCCGCTCGAGTACGTAAGATCGATCCACGAACCCTTCACGCGAATTCCGGATCTCACGCTGTACCTCGACGTTCCCCCAGCGGTTGGCGCGGAGCGGGCGGGTGCGACCAACAAGTTCGAGACGGTCGAGTACCTCGAATCTGTCCGCGCCAACTACGAGCGCATTCTCGAAACCGAACCCGATCGATTCGTCCGGATCGATGGGGGGCGATCGATCGAGGAGATCCTCGAATGTGCGACGCAGGCACTCCCCGAAGAAATAAAGATCGGCTGAGATCGGTACGCCCCGGGATGGAAAACAATCGAAGCTGAAATCCTGTCGTGAAATCGTCTCAAATGGCTTACTGCGCGTCCGGTACCTCGACCTCGTCGGGTGCCGGCATCCAGAAGTAATCGAAGGCGATCCCGACCGACAGCGGCAGCAGAATCGTCACCCCGAACACGGCCCCAGGCGTCCCCAGATTCGGTCCCAGGATCATTCCGAGCACGAGTGTCAATCCGAGTAATACGACCGGCGTCACGACGACAGCATACACCATCTGCCCCCATCGCGTGTTCATGTGGACGCGAAAGAATCGCGTCAGCACCGCCGCGACAACCGTATTCACGGCCAGAAGCACAAGAAGTCCAATTCCAGCGACGACGGAGGCCATACCACAGGTAGGATTTCGACGCCCTTTGCTCTGTCTTTACTCGTCGGGGCTTCGCTCGTGTCGCCTCGAACACATTCGATGGACGAATCGACCCAGATCGGGAGAAACGTTATTGCAGCCTCC
>JBKGZK010000049.1:0-14734 GCA_046545615.1 Natronomonas sp. | reverse complement strand
TCAAAGCTCTGCTCGACTCCCTTTCCTTCGCCCGTAATCTTTGCGTGTACTCCCCACGAGTCAGAACAGACCGAGACGAATTCAATTCTCTCTCGGCACGGGAGACCGATATCGGGTAAATAGATGTGAGGGATTCATTTGAATTTCTAACTCCGAATCTACATGACGGACAACCCCCGGGACAAAAGCTACTAATACGCAACGAGAGACCTCCATTTAGGGATATTCAGTATGGATTTCGAACCCGGGGATGCGCTCTCGATGATCCGGTCGACCGCAACCGAAATCGCGTCGGAGTACGGACCCGAATACTGGCGAGAAAAGGAGGAATCTGGAACGTTCGCCGGCGAGTACTGGGACGCTCTCGCGGAAGCCGGTTTTCACGGGCTCTTGATTCCGGACGCCTACGGTGGGGCCGAAATGGGTATTCAGGAGATGGGTACGGCGATGGAGACGCTGTGTGCGGAAGGCTGTGGAATGGCCGGCACGTGGTATCTGGTGCTGACGGCAGGGATGGCGACGGTCGGGCTCCGAGATTTCGGCACCGAGGCCCAGAAGGAACGGTACTTTCCCGACATCGTGGACGGAAACCGGAATTTCTCCATCGGGATCACCGAACCGGAGGCGGGAACCAACACGCTGAATATCGACACCAGGGCTCGCGAAGATGGCGACGAATACGTCATCGACGGCCAGAAGGCCTGGATCACGTTCGCCGACCGAGCGGACAATATGATCGTCGTCACGCGGACCACGCCGCTCGAGGAGGCCGAGAAGAAAACCCACGGGATTACTCTGTTCGCGGTCGACATGGACGATCCAGCGATCGAGGTGTCCCCGATTCCCAAACACGCGATTAACTACTCCAACTCGTGTGAGGTGTTCTTCGAGGGCGTGCGGGTGCCCGAGGAAAACGTGGTCGGCGAGGTCGATCGAGGTTGGGAGCCACTCATCGAAATGCTCAATCCCGAACGCATCGGGTTCGCCGCCGCCGGAACCGGCATCGGCAAACTCGCCGCACGCCACGCGACCGAGTACGCGGGCGACAGGGAAGTCTTCGGAGCACCGATCGGCTCCCACCAGGCCGTTTCCTTCCCGATCGCAAAGGCTTACGCTCGTATGGAAACCGCGGCGTTGATGCGACAGAAGGCGGCCTGGCTCTACGATCACGACAAACCCTGTGGCTACGAGACTAACGTGGCCAAGGCCACCGGCGTGAGCGCGGGTATCGAAGCCGTCAAGCAGTCCATGCAGGCCTTCGGCGGGTGGGGATACGCCAAGGAATATCACGTCGAGCGGTGGTGGCGCGAAATTAATCTCACCCGGCTCGCCCCCGTGACCCAGCAGATGGCCTACAACCACATCGCACAGGAAATCGGCTTCCCCCGTTCGTACTGACGTCCCGTCTTGTGTCCAGCGGACCGGAGGTTCGTCCAGCGAGCCGGAGGTTTATTGATGCGTGCGCGAAGTGGGAGACGAATGCAACTCACAGACGAACAGGTGCTCATCCGCGACACCGTCCGCTCGTTCGTCGCGGAGACTGTCGCGCCGACGGTCGGGGAATTCGACCAGAGTCAGGCGTTTCCCGAGGACATCTGGGACGAACTCGCCGAGATGGATCTGACCGGGTTGCGGGCCCCCTCGGGGTACGGTGGGTTCGACGCCGATCAGGTCACCGCCAGCCTGGTCAACGAGGAACTCGCATACGGTCATCTCGCGCTCGCGACCGCGCTGTCAGTTCACGGTCTGGCGATATCGTGTCTCCGGATGTTCGGCTCCGAAGACGTCAAAGACGAGTGGCTCCCCGACATGGTGGACGGGCGGCCGGTGGGCGCGTTCGCGCTGTCGGAACCACACGCCGGCTCGAACCCGGCAGAAATGTCGACGCGGGCGCGCAAGGAGGGTGACGAGTACGTCATCGACGGTGAGAAGCAGTGGATTACAAACGGCCAGCGCTCCGGAGTACTCGTCCTCTTTGCGAAGACCGACCGGAACGATCCGGATTCCGTCACCCAGTTTCTCGTCCCGAAAGACGTCGACGGGGTGTCCGTCGGCGAACCGGAGGACAAACTCGGACTTCGAGCGAGCGACACGACCTCGGTGACGTTCGATGGCGCCCGGATCCCAGAGCGGTATCGACTCACACCGGTCGGTGAGGGCCTCAAGGCAGCTTTCTCGATACTGACTGGTGGGCGGGTTTCGATCGCGGCCCAGTCGGTCGGTCTCGCTAGGGCTGCGCTGGACGACGCCATCGAATACGCGAACGATCGCGAACAGTTCGGAACGCCAATTATCGAGCACCAGGCAATCGGCCACAAACTCGCCGATATGCAGACGAACGTGGAGGCGTCCCGGCTGTTGACACGCGAGGCCGCACGCAAAAATGAAGACGGGATCGATCCCCTCTCTGCGAGCATCGCGAAGTATTTCGCGAGTGAAACCGCCCAATCTGTCGCAACCGACGCCGTCCAGGTCTTCGGTGGGTACGGGTTTACGACGGATTTCAACGTCGAGCGATACTATCGCGACGCAAAAGTACTCACGATTTACGAGGGTACCTCCGAAATCCAGAAGAAAATCATTGCGAGACATCTCGAGAGGTGACGACCGTCAGCAAAAATGGAGATCCGTCGAATCAGACGGAATTATCGGTCGGATACGAATCGAAGAATCTTCGCGAGGATCGGGGATGAGTTCTCTGGATCAGACATCGACGCATCCACGGTTTCGGTGGTATTGTTTTTGTCTTCGATGACCCGCTCGTACCGTTCGATAATCTGTTGGTTCTGTCGCTCTTTGCGTTCGAGTTCTGTTTCGAGGGTTTGTATTGTATGACTGGCGTATTGGTCACAGCTCGGGCCATCGCCGATTCGGTTGGAATGTGAGATGGGTGCCGCCGGACCCGTGGACTCGTCGCCGGTCCGCAGTTCGACCGGCCAGGGGTTCCACTCGCCATCGTTCAGTTCGGGGATCTGGGTGTGGGGACGCTGAGTTACCATGGCATGGTACAATTTATACTACTGGAGGCCGCATAAATTTCAGTCAGACGGACGACGTGCGGTGGTCGTCTGAACCAGTTTGCGCAATCACGCGTGTGCAGTATCACGCAATGAAACTATTCGACGGCGCGGCTTCTCGACGCTGACAGGCTCGACGCGGCGTCTGGTATCAGCAGACCACTGGAAGAGTGGATACATCGGAGGCGGGCCGCGTCGTCTGTATTTCTCCCTCGATTAATCGTACTCGTAGAACCCGACACCGGTTTTCTTCCCGAGGTCACCGGCGGCGACCTTTCGCTGGAGAAGGTAGGCGGGTTTGTACCGGTTGCCGAGCTCGTTGTGGAGTGTGGTCGTGGCCTGGAGGCAGACGTCGAGCCCGATGTGATCTGCGAGTTCGAGTGGCCCCATCGGGACGTTAGTACCGAGTTTCATTCCGCGATCGACGTCCGTTTTCGAAGCCACTCCCTCGTCGAGGGCCCTGATCCCCTCGTTGATCCAGGGCATCAGAATTCGGTTCGTCACGAATCCCGGTTTGTCGTCCGATTCCCAGGTCTCTTTTCCGAGATCACCCGCAAACGCGTGTGCCAGTTCCACGGCCGCCGGAGCGGTTTTCTCCCCAACCACGACTTCGACGCCCACCATAACGGGTACGGGGTTCATGAAGTGGAGGCCGACAACGTTTTCGGGCCGATCGGTTACGGCGGCGATCGACGTGATCGAGAGCGTACTGGTGTTCGTCGCGAGCACCACGTCGTCGTCCGTAATCGCATCGAGATCGTCGAAAACGTCCCGTTTGATGTCGATGTTCTCGACAATTGCTTCCACGACCAGGTCGCAGTCGGCGAGATCCTCGAGTTGGGTCGTCCCTTCGATTCGATCCACCACGGCCCCGGCGTCGGATTCCGAAATCGCCTCCCCGTCGATCAGACGATCGAGGCTGTTGTCAATGGAGTCGAAGCCCTTCTCGACGAGGGCTGTATCGACGTCACGCATGATCACGTCGTAGTCAGCCATTGCGGTAACCTGTGCGATACCGGCACCCATCGTTCCGGCGCCGACGACGCCTACCCGATCGATCTCCGTCAGCATTCGGATCATGGGATAGCTGTTGATGGGTTCGATGCTAAATCTGCCGACTGGATCAGTTCGGGCGGCCGGATCACTGGGCCCGTCACTTGGTGGATCGTCCACCACGGTCGATGGCCCACAGGCAGGGGATACAGGGTTGACGACGGTTTCTCGACCCTCACGGTTGCGCCGTTTGGATAGATCCCGACACACGTAAACCGCTCGACCGATTTCTTTCTCCAATGAGCGACGACGGGAGTGTCGGGTCGGTCCGGGTCGTGGGGACGGCCCACGTCTCGGAGGCGAGTGTCCGCGACGTCGAGGACGCAATCGCTACCGAGCAACCGGATGTCGTTGCGGTCGAACTCGACGAGGGGAGATATCGACAACTCAAAGGTGACGCCCCAGAGGATCTCGAGGCCGGGGATTTGCTGGAAGGCAATACGGTCTATCAATTCCTGGCGTACTGGATGCTGTCGTACGTACAGACTCGTCTGGGTGATCGATTCGACATCAAACCGGGTGCGGACATGATGGCGGCAATTGAGGCGGCAGAAGCGTCCGGAATCGACGTCGCGCTCGTCGATCGGGACATCCAGGTGACGATTCAGCGCTTCTGGACCAGGCTGTCGTTTCTGGAGAAACTGAAGTTGCTTGCCGGACTCGGCGCGGGCTTCGGCAACACGCGGGAAATTGGTCTCGGCGTCGGGTTCGGCGTCTCTTTCGTCGTCGCCATCCTTGCCGGTGCGTTTGGTGGTCCGTATCTCGTCCCCTCGGGGCTCGAACCCTCGTTTTTGGTGGGGGTCTTCGACACAGTCGTGGTGGCAATCGTCGTGGGGATCGTCCTTGGTGGTGTGCTCTCTATTCTTCTGGGGCTGTTCTCCCCTGGTGAGACGGACGAACTCGAGATGCTCGACATCGATCGGATGACTGACACTGACGTCGTTAGCGCCATGATGGCGGAATTTCGACGGTTTTCACCAGGGGGTGCAGAGGCGCTCATCGACGAACGAGACGCCTTCATCGCCCACCGGCTCGTCGCGCTCCGCGATCAGGGGTGGGACGTCGTGGCGGTCGTCGGCGCTGGCCATCGCGAGGGGATCGAGCGATATCTCGACCGGCCGTCATTGCTCCCGGATATGGCGACACTCACCGGCCGGGAGACGGGCAGTCGGTTTTCGGTATATAAACTGTTCGGCTATCTCTTTACGCTGGGCTTTCTCGTCTTTTTCGTCCTGCTCTTGATGGCGACGCTCACGGGTGTCGAGGGGGCCTCGAGCAGCCTGTTGATACGGCTCTTCGGTGCGTGGTTCGTCGTGAATGCCCTGTTTGCCTTTTCGCTCGCGAAACTTGCTGGTGCGCACTGGACGTCCGCGAGTGTCGGTGGAGCCATCGCGTGGCTCACGAGCGTCAATCCACTCCTGGCCCCTGGGTGGTTTGCCGGGTACGTCGAACTCAGGTATCTTTCGGTCAACGTCGGCGACATCTCGACGCTCAACGACATTATCGGGGACGAAACGGCGACGATGGGGGAGCTTTTCGATCGGCTCCGAACCGTTCCGCTGTTTCGGCTGATCCTGATCGTTGCGCTCACGAACGTGGGCAGTTTCGTCGGGAGCGTCGTCTTTGCGGCCGTCTTTATTCCCTACCTTTTCGCGGACGCTGGAATACAGGACGCAAGCGGCGTGGCCCGATTGATGCTCGAGGGCGTCAGGAATAGCCTCGACCTCATCGTCGGGGTGATTCCGTGAGTACGATCGTGGTCGGCGGCATTCGATTTTCGCCCCGCGAACTCGGAGATCTGGCGATTGCGTGGGTCGCCCTGGGTATTGCATTCAGCGTCTTCATCATGGCCGTAATCGGTCGGTCCGTCTTCCCGGACCCGGTCGGGGCGATCGCCACCCCGCTGTTCGTACAAATATTTATCACGAGCATGTTAACTGCGGGAATCGGATTCCTCTTGCACGAACTTGCGCACAAGATCGTTGCGGTTCGCTTCGGCCAGATCGCTGCCTTCAAAGCCGATTTCGGAATGTTAGCGCTCGCTATCGGCGCAGCCTTCGCCGGCTTCCTGTTTGCGGCCCCAGGAGCCGTCTATCACCGTGGACGAATTACCCCACGGGAAAACGGACTCGTCTCGATCGCTGGCCCCGTGACGAATCTGGGCCTCGTCGTCGTTTTTCTCGGGCTCGTGCCTTTCGGTGGGATTGTCGGCGACATCGGAGCCCTCGGCGTGACCATCAATGCCTTCCTGGCGGTGTTTAACATGCTCCCCTTCGGTCCCCTCGACGGAAAGAAGGTTCTGAGTTGGAGTCGGATCTCGTTCGCTGTGGTGTTCGTTATCTCGGGACTGACCGCCATTGCATCGTTTCTCTTCGTGGGCATCCCGTACTGACGGAAGACGTTGTACCTATGATAGGTGACTCACGTCAAATGTTCGTATTGCGTGAGTGAGGGTCCCCCGGAACCTAGATTCGACCGATAACCGATGGGACCGGGTAGGGGTTCCCCTAGGTAACCGTGTGATTCCGGCGCAATAGCGATATGAGGCCGGCAGATTCAAGTCGTTAGCAAAGTTGACACGAATAAGGCTCGAATCATGGAAATTTCGAACGACTTACTGTGTCTGTATACGGCTGAGATTGAACGACGCGACGGCTCCTACGTCATCTCGGTTCCCGAACGCGAAGTAACGACCGGTGATCTCGAAGCCGGCGGCACCTACCGTATCGCGGTTCTCCCTCAAGATCCGGAACCCACCACGTCGGCGAAGCCGGCCACCGAACCGGAACGGGAAGAGCCACTCCAGGCGCCGCCCGTCGAGGAAGGGGAAACGCGTCGCGTCGAGATCGAGGACATCGGAGAACAAGGCGACGGTATCGCGCGCGTCGAACGTGGATTCGTAATCATCGTTCCGGACACGGAACAGGGCGAACGGGTTCGAATCGAAGTAACTGACGTCCAGCAAAACGTCGCGTTTGGGGAAGTCGTCGAGCGCCTTAGCTACTACGACTGAAAAATACCGTCCCCAGTCGGCCACCGTCTCGACTCATCGAGTCGTGTGCGTATCGCTGCATCGACGAATGATTCCCCGTTTCTGTAGCCCACCGATGTTTTCGTCTGAGCCACCAGCTCGTTGTTCGATTCGACGACGGTCGACGAGGGCGAATCCATTTACGTACTGTCGATCAAGGTGACTGTATGGCGCATGCGAACGCGGGTGGGGATGTGGCGACGGAATCCGAGGAGTATCGACTGCTCGTCGCCGTGAGAAATCCCGGTCACGTCTCGCAACTCATGCGAACGGCGACGGACCTCGCGCGAATGGAGGGTGGGTCGATCCACGTGGTTAGCGTTATCACCAAACCGCACGACTCACCGTTTGGCATTTTCGACGACGAGACGATTCGCAACGAGTTTGCCGGCGACAGAAAGGACATTCTGGATCGAAGCATTTCCGCCGGCGAGGGAACAGGGGTGGACGTCGGCGGCTCCGTGGCCGTCGCCCGTCGCGTATCGAACGGGATCCTCGATACCGCGGCGACGATCGACGCCGACGGCCTCCTGATCGGGTGGGATGGTTCCACGAGCCGTTCGGATGCGGTTCTTGGATCGACCATCGACGCGATGATCGAGCGGGCGCCCTGTGACGTGTTTGTCGAGCGGATCGGCACGCTGGCCGATGGCGTTTCGAGCGTCCTGGTGCCCGTCGCGGGGAGTCCACACGCGAACCTCGCTGTGCGTGCGGGATGTGCAATCGCTACAGGCAATGAATCTAGATTGTGTCTGGTATCGGTCGCCGCAGGGGAGGTGGATCACCAGACTGCCGAAAGGAACCTCGAAATGGCAGCGGAAACCCTCGACGGCATCGATATTGGTCGGGATGTAGCCGTGGAAATGTCGGTGATCGATGCGGAAGATGTCGTAGAGGCGCTGGTCGAAGAAGCTCCTCGTCACGACGTCGTCTCCATGGGAGCGACCCGGGGAGGGACCCTCCGCCGCCGCCTCATTGGATCGATTCCACTCCAGGTCACCAACCGAATCGAGCCTGCCGTGTTGCTCTCCAGGCGATGGACCGGCCCGTCGAAAGTTACGCAGTTGCTCGGTCGACTTCGACGGTCGTCGTGAGCGCAGGTTCGAGTTGACAACCCCCTGAAGCGGGGAAGAATGTCAAATAGGGGTCGGGCGTGGAATATCCGCAGTGCAGTTATCGGAGGTTGGTGTCATCGAGTGACGGCACGTATCCTCGCCGGAAACGGTGAGGTTTTGGCCTTGTCCACTGATAAATCGCCCAGTATCCTTCCCTCGAACCGTGGGCAGTTCCTCTCTCGCTCATCGGCATATGTGCCTGCAGTGACCATCGTGAAGGAAATTGAGACTTCACTGGATGTGTCGACGTCAAATACGAAAGAATGGTGGACGCCGGGGGTTGCCTGGACGTTCCAGGACGGGGAGTCCCGCGTGCCTCCTCCACCCCGCGACCCTGCGGGCGACAGCTGTCCACGGGCCCGCTGCTCACTTCCGTGCCTGACGGAGTTCCCGCGGTTAATTGCACCGGAGCGTCCCTGCAGACGCCCGGCCACAAACCGCTGCCCTCGCAGGACGAGGCTTCGACGTTGGCTTGCGGGGCCCGAACTGGGCTGTCCAGACGAACCCCGGATTCGGTCCCCGCTAAAGACCATACTGCGGGTTGCGAGCGAGGCCTAACCGCCCGACCTAGTCCACATCATGGTACCCGACATCGACATAAGAGGCTTTCGGGACCGCCGTTTTCTCCCGGATGTGTCCTGGATGATCGGATTGGGTTTCGGCCAGTACTGACCAATCACCGTCCCGAGCACGAGCGGCGTCCAGGGGAACCTGGTTGAATTTCAACCGTCAAGCCGGATACGTGCCGACGAGTTGCGTCTGTTCGACGACATGGTCGACGGCCGCCGCTTCGAGTGCCTTGGCGTCCGTCTCCCGGGAAAGATCGAGGGTCGTATCGAGTGCAAAGAGTTTGAATCGGTAGCGATGCTCGGTATCGGGTGGATTCGGACCACTGTATCCGGTCGATCCGTAATCGTTCGTTCCCTCGACGGCAACGTCCACCGACTAGTCTTCTGGAATTGTCGATGTATCGGGCGGAATATTCCAGACTACCCAGTGCCCCCAAACTTTTCCGGCTGGCTCAAAGGCGTCGGGATCGTCCACCACGAGGGCCAATGAGCGGGCAGCCTCGGGCACGTGGTCGATTTCCAGCGGTGGGTTTACGTTGTCTTCGACATAGCCGTACTTTTCGGGAATCCGTTCCCCGTCATCGAAAGCCGGGCTCGTGAGTGTGATTGCTCCAATCTGTGAAACCTCGCCCGCCACTGGCGTCCCGGTGTCGTCGCCATTTGAGTCCGGTTCGTGGGTGACCGTCGATGTCGCCCCGTCGTCGCTTGAGCCATCTTGGGAACATCCCACGGCGAATATACTCATCGCAACGACCAATTCTCGTCGTGTGATCCGGGGGATTTTCGACGCCATGACAGCCGATACGTCCCAAAACCCCTACGTACTTGCGGTCACTCGCGTTTACTCCGCTTCGTCCGAGTCAGCCACCTCGATGGCCTCGAGTTCAGATGCGAGTTCGATGCCCCCGGTAAGGGTTCGGTGGGGGTAGGGAATATCGATTCCTGCCTCGTCGAACCGTTCTTTGACGCTCGTTACGTAGTCGGCGCGAATTTTCACGAAGTCCGACCGCGAGGGATCGGCGATCCAGATGCGTGCCTGTAATCCAACGGACGAGTCTCCGAGTTCGACCAACCGAACGGTCGGGGCTGGATCGTCCATGATTCCGTCCTGTTCGTCGGCCGTTTCGAGCATGAGCTGCGTTGCCTCCTCGACGTCGTCGTCATACCCGATTCCGAAATCAGCCTTTAGTCGCAACCGACCACCGTCAACGGGGTTTTTAACCACGTTTTCGGTCAACTGCGAGTTGGGAACCGTGAGCAGTTCGTTGTCGAAGGTCCGGACCCTGGTGACACGCATCGAGATGTCTTCGACGATTCCAACGTTGTCGTTCCATTCGATCCAGTCGCCGATCTTGAAGGGACGATCGGTGAAGATGAACACGCCGGCCACGAGGTTTTTCAGAACATCTTGTAGTGCGAATCCGACCGCGAGCGTGGCTGCAGCAGCGATGGTCGCAAACGACCGGAGAAAGTCGTCGTATCCCGCCACACCGAAGGCGACGGTGACTCCGAGAAAGAGATAGATGAACCAGAATCCCTTTCGAATCGGGAGTCTCGCGTGCCGATCAAGATTCCGAGCGTCCATTGCGCGTCCGAGGAGCGGCAAGAATACGCGTTTGCCGAGGACGTAGAGGGTGACAAACGCAACGACGAATATCACAGCGGTGACGACCGAATTCTCGAGGATATGGGCGGTTTCAGGTGGGACACCGAGGGATTCGAAAAACGTACTCACGTAGTCGATAGCCCCGACCTGAAGGATCATTGCCGACGCAACACCCCCGTATGTCCACGCGTTTCCACGACATTCGCGTCGACTGCCGCAGCCAGTTCGGCGGCGAGTTCTTCGGTATCCGTTCCACCGCGAGCGGCACGGAGAAATTTCACCTTCACGAGATGGCGTTCTCGAAGCTGGTCGTCGAGTTCGTCGGCAACGGCTTCGATTCCAGCTTTGCCGACCCACAAGGTTACATCGAGGTCGTGGGCTCGTTTTCGGAGGTCTTCTTCGGACATGGTTCCCGGTTCGGCCTCCGACCGTTTAAATGGCCAGACATCGACCTCCAGATTCGAACGCCTCTGCACACGTGAACTGGTAGCTATCTTCTCCCTTCGACCGAACCGACCACGACGCGGTCGAATCAATCGTATGGATACCGTTTCTGTTCTCCACACTCGCACGTGATGGTGACGTGTCCGGATTGCGTCCGAACCCGTGCATTCCGTCCCGGAAGGAGATACGCGTCACATCTATCGCAAGTCCGCCGTTTGAAGGACCGCGGGAGCGGCAATCGATTGCGTTCGGCGATTCGTCTCGCCCGACGGACGTATCGACGAGCCAGATCGTAGTGTGCCTCATCGGCCGCCTCCTTAGCGAGTTCCTGCAACCGCTCGATGCGTTCCGCTGCAACAGACACGCCCGTCCTTTCCTCGCCGGAGGCTATTAGGGTTGTCTTCGAGCCGGCACGTCGATGGCGGCCGTGGGCTGTCAAGCTATAAGGATCAATTCCACTGGCGACCCGTTCGCTGGGATAGAAACCGTTTTGTGCCCGAAACACCCAAGATTCGACGGGAACGGCACGACCGCAAATCTGACTCGCCGGCCGCTTGGTCGGCTCGGGATTGCGGTAGTGCTGGCGGATCCGTCGACCGAATTTCGGTGGGCGCCTCCGCCACGACTACGGTACAGCGGTCCGTGCGGTTCCAATCAGATATTCATGGCACGAATGCATTCACGCCGTCGCGGGTCATCCGGTTCGGACCGGCCCGCGGCCACAGAACCGCCGGAGTGGAGTGACGTAGACGCAGAACGGATCGAAGCCCGCGTCGTCGAACTCGCCGAAGAAGGGCTGGATCCGAGCCAGATTGGGCTTCACCTTCGAGATGAAGGCGTCGACGGCATCTCGGTCCCCGACGTCAAACTCGCGACCGACAAAAAAGTCACCGAAATACTCGAGGAACACGACGCGGCCCCCGAAGTCCCGGAAGATCTTCGGAACCTGATGTCTCGGGCCGTTCGTCTGCACGATCACATGGAGGACAATTCCGGGGACGCACAGAACAAGCGCGCGCTCCAGAACACTGAATCCAAAATCCGACGGCTCGTCAATTACTACCGGGGCGACGAACTCGACGCAGGATTCACGTACGACAACGAAACCGCACGCGAGATTCTGGGGCTGGAGTAACGCGTGATGGCTGCCACCGATCGCCCGGAGGAGACGACCGATCGCGTTGCCGCCGTTTGTCGCGATGCCGGCTTCGTCCGGCTCGTCGGCACCGCGGACGGCGACGCACTTGCAGCGACGGGTCTCCTCGCGCGGGCGCTCGGTGCAGCAGATGTCCCGTATCAGGCGAGCTGTACGGAACATCCAACGGCTCCCGAAACCGAGGCCGATTGCACGATCGCAGTCGGCTGGAACGGTGGTGACGAGTCCTTGGGTTCGGAACCCCTGGCTCCATTGGCGTACCGGATCGCACGAGAGATCGCTCCGGAATCCGCCGATCCGATCCTCGCGTTGGCCGGGGTCGTCGCTTTTGGCGACGAACCGGACGGCGAGATACTCGAATCGGCCCAGCTGAATCGGCGTGCTGGCGTGGCGCTTCCGACCGACGACAGGATCGAGGGTCTGGCGTCGACGACAGTCGTTCGAGCCGACTTCTCCGGTGACGAAACGATCGTCAGGGAAGAACTCGACCGTCTCGATCCCCCGATCGAAGGAAACGAACCGGACGGCGACGGCGACCGGGACGCACTCGATCGCCGCCTCGCCTCCTGGGTCGCACTATCGATCCCCGACACGTCGCCACCGCGAGCCGCTGAGGTTGTCGAGGACGCACTTCGCCCCTACGTTTGCGACCGGTTCGAGACACTGGGTGGATTCGCCGAAGTCCTCGATGCACTCGCTCGCGAACAGCCGGGAACGGGAATCGCGTTGGCGCTGGGACAGGACATCCGCGAGGCCGCCCTCGACGTGTGGAAGCGACACGGACGCCGGTCGCACCGCGCACTCGACGAAGCCGAAACGAGTCGGTACGACGGACTCTTCGTTGCGTCCGTTGGCGACGACGCCCCCATCGGGACCGTCGCACGACTGAGTTTCGCCTTTCGAGCACCCGAACCGATCGCGCTGGTCGTTCGGGACGGTGCCGCCGCGATCGCCGCCGATCGTTCCATCGAACGCCCCATCCGTGACGCGAGTTCGACCCTCGACGGCCGTGCCACGGTCCGGGGACGACGTGGACGTGTTCGATTCGACGGAACGGGGGACGAATTCGTCACCGCATTCAGGGAGGCATTATGAATCGACGCGTTCGAATTCGGACCGAACACGACGATCCCCACACCGTGGCGTCGGCCATTCGTCCCGACAATACCGACGAGATGGAAACGCACATCGAAGACGGTTTGATCGTGACGATGATCGAGCGCGACACGATTGGCGGACTCAGGACGACGGCGGACGACTATGTGACCAATCTCCAGGTTGCAGCCCGGCTCGCAGCGGGCGAGGCCGGCACCGACGAAAACACGCCACTCGGCGATAGTACCGATAGCGAGTACGACAACACCGATTCCGAACCACGGAATATCGACAACGAAAACACCAACATCGACACAGAATTCCAACAATGAGCGAACGATCAGTATCCAGACGACAGACAGAAAAGCGGTGGTACACCGTCTTGGCCCCCGAGCAGTTCGACCGGGCCGAACTCGGTGAAACACCAGCCGCAGAAGTAGAACAGCTCTACGACCGAACCATCGAAACGACGCTCGGCGACCTCAGAGACGACGCGAGCGAGAATAACACGAAGCTCACGTTCCGGATCGCCGACGTCGGCTCGGACTCTGCCTATACGGAGTTCGTCAAACAGGAGTTGACCCGCGATTATCTCCGGAGTCTCACACGCCGCGGATCATCGAAGATCGGGGCGTACGTGACGGTCCTCACGACTGACGATTACCGACTCCAGATCCAACCGGTCGCCTACACTACGAAGAAGGCGGATCACAGCCAGGAACGAGCGATCCGGCGAACGATGATCGACCTGGTCGAGGATGCTGCTGCCGAGCGACCCTACGAAGACCTCGTCGGGAGCATCGTGGAAGGACGACTTTCCTCCGCGATCTACAACGAGGCGAAGTCGATCTATCCGCTCCGCCGCGTCGAGGTCCAGAAGACCACGCTCGAGGCTCGACCGGCCGAAGTCGCCGCCGAGGAAGAAGCCAGCGTCGACATCGACGCGGACGACGTCGCGGTCGACGAATAGTCGTCGATTACACCGACGAACGCCGATACACTCCCACGGGTCGTCAAGCTAATCGGGGCCATGACGGGCCGTCGTCGAGTTTTGCATGAAGTCTATTTCTTAAATTTTCGATCCGTGGCAAGTAGAACAGAGACGACATCTTCGTCGCCTCCATCTACCCGACGGCACGGCATCGTCATCGCTTCCGTTTACTCGACGACAATCGCACCGATCATCCCTGCAGCTTCGTGTGGGATACAGTAATATCCGTGAGTGCCCGGTGCGTCGAACGTGTGGGAGAACGTCTCACCGGGATCGATTCCTCCCTGGCCACCCTCCTGATACCAGGCCCTCCGGGCTTCGTCGTTCGAATCGTACCCACCGCTCGCGAAATACGACGCCCCCTCGGGTAACTCGTTGTATGCGGTGACAGTGTGACTCCGTGACCCATTGTTACCCCAGACTACTGTCTCACCCACCGAGATCGTATATCGATCGGGAAGGAACGCGTTAGCGGACATGCCGATGTCGTAGTCGTTGTCCCTGAGGCCAGCAGAAAGGCAGCCGGATACGGCCACTCCTGCGCCACCCCCGAGGATCCGACAAAACGACCGACGGTGCATACGAGGACATACGACGGTCGAACGGCTTAGGTCACGTGGTTCGATTCCCGAAGAAACGCGTCGAAAACCGGATCGC
>JBKGZK010000048.1:0-15469 GCA_046545615.1 Natronomonas sp. | reverse complement strand
GATCCGGATACCGGCGAATATCGCACGGATTCGCTCGTCGACCAGTCCGATTACGATACGGGCAGTGCGACTCAGGAAGGGGGCGAAACGTACGTTCCGGTCACGCTCGACGAAGAGGCGGCTGTGGAATTTACGGAGGCTATGCAGGCGTATGGCTTCGACCAAGAGGGCGGAACCGTGTGTCAGTACGATCTCGATCAGTCCCTCGAGGAAAACATGGACGCAGATCCAGGCCGGTGTCTCCTTACCGTCCAGGACGGGGAGGTCGTCTTCGCGGCCGGCGTCGCGTCGGACCTCGCGACCTCCTTTAGGACGGGAGACTTCACAACGAACCCCCGGTATCGAACCACTACGACGAGTTTCGAGGACGCAAGGGAACTTGAGATCAACATGCGCGCTGGTTCCCTCCCGAGCGTGATGGACATCGAAAACCGGGGAACGTCGTTCTTCCTGCAGCCGAGTCTTGCCGAACGATTCAAATCCCTGTCGGTGTTGACCGGGTTCGCCGCGATCCTCGCCGTCGCCCTGGTTGTCTTCTTGCGGTATCGCCGACCGGCCGTCTCTGGGCCAATGTTGATAACTGCTGCGGCGGAGGTCTACATCTTGCTCGGATTCACCGCCGCCGTCGGATTGCCGCTCGATCTCTCACACATAGCCGGGTTCATTGCCGTGATCGGGACCGGCGTAGACGATCTCGTGATCATCGCTGACGAGATAATGCAACAGGGCGAGGTTCGGACTTCCAGAGTATTCGAGTCGCGATTCCGGAAGGCATTCTGGGTCATCGGTGCTGCAGCGGCTACCACCATCGTCGCCATGAGTCCGCTGGCCGTCCTCTCACTCGGGGACCTCCGTGGATTCGCCATTGTGACCATCGTTGGGGTCCTAATCGGCGTTCTGATTACGCGACCGGCGTACGGTGATATCCTCCGAATCTTGATTCTCGAGCGGTCGAATCGGTCGTAACGGCTTCGAAGCGTTTTCCTCGGTCGGTGTGAAATCGCGGGTATGACGTTTCGGGACGGGACGCTCGTCGACTGGTACGAATGGGGGGAAAAGGCATTCGAGGCTGCACGGACACAGGAGGTTCCGATTTGTTGTTCGCTCACCGCCCGATGGTGTCAGCCGTGCGAGGAGATGGACGACGTGACGTACTCCGAACCGAGAACAGCGGCGAATCTCCAGGATCGATACGTGCCGGTCCGTGTCGATGTCGATCGGCGGCCACGAATCCGGGATCGGTACAATATGGGTGGATTCCCCTCGACGGTATTTCTCACGCCCTCCGGCGAGCACATCACAGGAGCCACGTACCTCGACCCCGAAGAAATGCGCCGGGTATTCGAAACCGTGGATAGGATATGGACAGATGAGGGACTGGATGCGGGTCGCGTCCCACGTGCACTCGAGAGTTCATCTCCGCCCACCGGCCAGGTCACTGCAGCAATCGAAGCTCACATGGTTGAGCAAGTGCGATCCGGATTCGACGAGGAGTTCGCCGGTTGGGGGACGGATACGAAATTCCCGCTCCCGGATGCGGTAGCGTTTGCCCTCAAGCGAGATCGACCTCATGCAACAAAAACGCTTGAGGCGATTCGGACCCACCTGTTCGATTCCCACGACGGCGGTTTCTACCGGTTCGCCGAAACGCGTCGGTGGGGCGACAAACATCGCGAAAAACTCGCAGACGAGAACGCGGCCCTCCTGAGTGCCTTCGTCATCGGCTACCTGTACACCGGCGAGGCGGCCTACCGGGAGACGGCCGAGAAAACGGTCGAATACCTCACGTCGACGCTGTGGACCGGGGAGGCGTTTGCCGGGAGCCAGTCCGATGGCGAGTATTACACACTCCCACCCAGCGAGCGAACCGAAGCAGCGCCTCCCGCCGTCGACGAGACGATATTCGCGGATCGAAACGGTATTGTCGTCGACGCACTGTTGCGGTTCGTTGCGGTAACGGATCACGACGAAGCCAGCAAGTACGCGGAGCGAAGCCTCGACCACGTCATCGACACCCACCTCGTCGACGGAACGCTCCGCCACTACGTCGATCCAAATGTCGAATCGCCGGAATCGAGCGATGAAAACGTTTCCGGCCTTCTGGTTGACCACGCTCGTGTCTTGGCCGGCCTCACGACTGCTGTGCAGGTACTGGGTCCCGATGTCTGGCTCGAACCAGCGACTCTGATTGCCGACGACGCAATCGACCGCCTCGTAACCTCGTCGGGCGCGTTCGTCGACGGTGACACGACGGGAGAGGGATTACTCGATAGACCCCTCCGCCCCCTCGAGACCAACGCAGAAATGGCTACTGCTCTTTTGGATCTCTGGGCGTTGACTGGCGACGAGCACTATCGGCGGATTGCGGGCGAGGCACTCGCCGCGTTTGCCGGTGCCGCCGATCGGATTGGCATCGAAGCCGCGGGCTATGCAACCGCCTGTGCCCGCGCACACTACGATCCGTTGATTGTCCGGACGCCCCCCGCTGGCAGCGACCTCCACCGTGTGGCGCTTCGCATCGCGGATCACGAAAAGGTCGTCGTACCGGAAGAACGCGACGATGCACTTGTGATTCGGTCGGGAACGGAACGTGGTCCGTTCGACTCGCCCGACGCGCTCATCGAGGGTGTCGGCGACGATGCTCGCGGTGACGACCCTGGAGCTCCGTAGCGAACCCTATCCGCTTACAAAACCTGCGGTTTGTTGTCGAGGTGTTTATAAACTCACTGTTTGTTTGATCCATATGGCGAGCTTAACTGATCTCGGACTCTCAGAGTACGAGGCAAGAGCATACCGCTCACTCCTGCAAACCGGGCCGACAACCGCGAAAGAGTTGTCACGCGTAAGCGACGTACCAATGGGTCGGATCTACGATGTCCTCAACACCATCGAACAGTACAATCTCGTTCGGTCGCAGTCGGCGTCTCGTCCCAAAAAATACGTCGCCGTCGAGCCCGATACGGGCCTCGATCGCCTGATCGAGGACAAACGACGCGAGCTCGAAGCGCGGCTCGATCAGTACGAGTCCATCACCGAGGAACTCACCGAAGAACTTGAGCGCTCCGAGCCCGTCGAAGAATCCTTCTGGACCGTTGCCATCGGTGCCGAGCAGGCGGTCGACCTCCTAGTCGAACGAATCGCCACGGCAGACCAGGAGATGGTGATGGTGGCCTCGACTTTCACGGAACAGTTTTTCGACCTCAACCGCGGCGATGCCGTTATTCTCGCCGAGGTCGAAAATGCCCTTGAACGGGGCGTTGATATCAGGATGCTCGTGCTCTCGGATCTTCTTTCGATACTCCCGGACCGACTCGGACGGGGATATCAAAATCTTCTGGCCGAATACGACAATTTCCGGGTTCGCGCTAGTGACGAAGCCGCTGGCACCTTTACGCTCATCGACAGGAACGAGGTTGTCATCGAAGTTCCCCACCCACTGAACCGCGAGGAGCCTTTTGCCATGATCGACTTCAAAGACTGGGAATTCGCCGACGGCGTCCGGTCCGAATTCGATCCGCTCTGGGCGGACTCTAATGACTCGGATATCTAGTCATGATCCCGTGTAATCAGGAGTCCCATCGGCCCTTCGAGTCCAATAGTCGTGCACGCGCACCCCCGAGCGGAAACCCTAAGGGCTCCCCTTCGGAGGTACAAGTATGAACGTCGGCGATCTTCGATCGGAGTTCGATCACGAGGTATGGACCACGGCCGGCGGCACAATCGTGTCCTACCTCCTCATACTGATAGCAATGACAATCGTGCTGTTTGGAATCCCGTGGCTCGTGTTTTCGATCCTATAACAGCGCGTCAGCAGAGTTGTCGTCTTGAGACTACGCGAACGTTCGCGAGATTTCAGTGTCGTCTTCGCCCTGTTTGATCTTCGACCAAGCTGCCTCGAAGTCTTCCATCCCGACTTCGGTGCGATCGTCGCGGATGGTAAACATACCGGCTTCCGTACACACGGCCTTGATGTCGGCACCGGACGCGCCGGTCGTCAACTCGGCTAGCTTCCCGAAGTCGACGTCGGTCGAGACGCTCATGTCGCGGGTGTGAATCTGGAAGATGATCTCTCGACCCTCCTCGCTGGGTTCGGGGACTTCGATGAGACGGTCGAACCGACCGGGACGGAGGATCGCACGATCCAGCATGTCGAAACGGTTCGTCGCGGCGATGATCGATATCTGTCCGCGATCCTCGAAGCCGTCCATTTCGGAGAGTAGCTGCATCATCGTCCGCTGAACTTCGGCGTCGCCGCTGGTTTTGGATTCCGTGCGTTTGGACGCGATGGCGTCGATTTCGTCGATGAAAATCACGGCGGGTTCGTGCTGGCGGGCGAGTTCGAAAAGGTCTCGAACCAGTTTCGCCCCTTCGCCAATGAACTTGTGTACCAGTTCCGAGCCCGCCATCTTGATAAACGTGGCGTCAGTCTGGTTTGCGACTGCCTTCGCGAGCATCGTTTTCCCCGTTCCCGGTGGACCATACAGCAACACACCGGAGGGTGGATCGATCCCGACAGAATCAAACATTTCGGGATTCTCAAGCGGCATTTCGACGGTCTCACGCACTTCCTCCATTTGCTCGTCGATACCGCCGATGTCCTCGTAGGTGACTCCGGGCGATTCAACGACCTCCATCACCCGTGCACGAACGTCTGTCTCGTCGTCTAGCTGTTTGACGATCGACAGGGAGTTGTTGACCGCGACGCGGTCGTCCGGTGCGAGATCGGTCCGCATCTCCTCGGTCACTTCAGTGAGCGCCTCCTGATTGTTGCCGTGCTGTTTTATGATAACACCATCGTCGGTGATCTCTTGCACGGTAGACACGAACAGTGGCGACTGCTTCAGTTTCTTGTTCTCGTGGGTGAGACGCTCGAGTTTCTGTTGATATTTGTTGTTTTCGGCGTTCGCGTCGAGGAGTTTGTCACGCATCTCCTCGTTTTGCGCCTCCAGAATCTCGAGGCGCTCCTCCAACGCCTCAACTTTCGCTTGCTGTGACTCGTCGTCTTCGTAGGGGAAGTCGACGTCGTCCACAGTATCCGTCATCAGAACCCGGTAACGCCCGTAGTCATAAGAGGTTTCGGGTCAAAATACGTCCACGATCCCACAGAAACCGACGAGAGCGACAGGACCGTTCGATCTGATCATGCCGATCGGATCACCCGAGACCCGGTGTAAATGCGGAGTTGAAGATTTACGTGATCGACACCGTAAATAACCAATGATAATAATGTGGAATAGGAAGTATTATCCCCTGTCATTGGAAAGAGTGTCCATATGAGTACGTGTAACACCTCTTCGGAGGTCGATTCGACGGGATGGGCCGCCGTCTCGGACCTTCCACCGAGTGCGAAACTGGTCGCAAAGGTCCTCGAATACAACGAACGACTGACACAGAGTCAGCTCGCCGAGGAAACGATGCTCCCACCCCGCACGGTGCGATACGCTCTGACCCGCCTCGAAGAGATTGATGCCGTCAACTCCCGGTTTTCGTTCACGGACGCCCGCAAACGTGTCTACACGCTGGCGCTCGACTGATTTCACTGCTGCACGCCTGTGCTCGACTCATAGTTCCCGAACGGTATCAGGACGGAGGAGACGTGTCGGAAATGGCTGCACCTGTGGGTCGTACTTTTTGCCCGATGACAGCGCAAACTCAACCTATGTGGGAGAATTCGCCACCAGCATGTTAATCTGTCAGAGCCGTACCCCATGCCCTCTCCGAGTCTGACGTCATCAAACGAGCCGAATTGGCACTCGACTACGTCTCCGAGACAGCCCAGTTCGTCGCATCCCTGGGTCTCGGTCGTCTTGGCCCAGCCGTCGCAACCGCCGAGGGAACCTGACGTCAGAGAAGAGCAACCGTCCTCGAGCCGTATCTCAGGTTTCGCGTTGCCGCAGACGGTGGTGAACCCAATCGATACCACTTCCACTCCGCTCGCGGAACCCATTTAAGACCCGACGCCGAACGGTTTTCCCGATGACACGGGTCCTCCACACCGGCGATACACACCTCGGGTATCGCCAGTATCACTCTCCGGAACGAAGGGCCGATTTTCTTCGGGCGTTCGAATCCGTCGTAAGCGATGCGATCGAGCTCGAAGTGGACGCGGTCGTCCATGCCGGTGACCTTTTTCACGACCGTCGACCCGACCTTCCGGATCTTCTCGGGTGCCTCGACGTCCTCCGGGAACTCGACGCCGCTGACATTCCGTTTCTCGGCATCGTCGGCAACCACGAAATGAAACGTGACTCACAGTGGCTCGACCTCTTCGCCTCGATGGGACTCGCAAGTCGGCTCGGTGCTGAACCCGTACACGTGAACGACGTCGCGTTCTACGGCCTGGATTTCGTGCCACGATCCAGACGCGACGACCTTGAGTACGACTTCGAAACCCACGAGGCTTCTCACGCCGTACTCGTCAGCCACGGTCTCTTCAAACCACTCGTTCCCGATTACGGGTCGACAGAATGGGATGCAGCAGAGGTACTCGACAAGTCGACAGTGGACTTCGATGCGATGCTCCTGGGTGACGAACACGCGCCGACGCGCGAAGAAGTGGATGGTACGTGGGTAACGTATTGTGGATCCACGGAACGTGCGAGCGCAACGGAACGCGACGATAGAGGATACAATCTGGTGACCTTCGACGAAGGAGTCCAGATCACTCGACGCGGCATCGAAACGCGCGAATTCGTCTTCGTCGACCTCGAACTCGCGGATGCCGAAGGATTTGAACAGGTCCGTCGTCGACTGGTGGAATACGACCTCGCGGACGCGGTGGTTCACGTCACGTTAACGGGTGAAGGCGAGGACGTTTCGCCAGCACGAATTGAATCGTTCGCGACAGAGGCGGGGGCCCTCGTTTCCCGGGTGTCCGACCGACGAGAACAGGCCCGCGATCCGTCGGTTCCGGCCGTGGCCTTTGCCGATCCTGACGTTGCCGTCCGAGAGCGAATCCGCGAACGTCCCATGAGCGACGCCGCACACGATATCGACCGGACGATCCGCGGAGACGCCGTTGCCGATTCGAACGTCTCCGACGAAGTCCAGCGCCTCGTCGACGACCTTCTCGAATCGCCTGCGAAATTCGACATTCCCGAGACGTCCGAGAGTGACGTCGTCGGGGGGAATGACGCCGAAGGCCAAACTGACGAGCAGTCGAACTATCGAGATCAGGATGCGGATTCGGCGGACGTAGAACCTGGCGAAACCGAGTGCGCCTCGGCATCGAGTTCAGCACACACGGGGGCGAGTGAGACCGACAATCCCGAACCGACGTCAACGTCTGACGGCTTGGCTTCCGAGTTTGAAGACCAACCTGCAGATTCCAAAGATACCCCGCCTGAGTCCGGAGACAGGTCTTCCAATTCCGAAGATATTGGTGCCGAATCCGAACAGACAGCACGCCAGTCAGAGCGTTCCGATGCACACGTGACCAATTCGGATGATCAACCCGACGACCAGGCGTCGATGGAGGATTACCTGTGAGATTCGACCGGATCGCGCTCCGTAATTTCAAGTGTTATGCGGAGAGTGAACTCGACCTTCGGCCGGGAGTTACCGTCGTCTACGGAGTCAACGGCAGCGGAAAATCGTCTTTGCTCGAGGCCTGTTTCTTCGCCCTTTACGGGGCTGCCGCCGTGGACGGGACGTTAGAAGACGTGATAGCTAACGATGCGGACGAGATGGGGATCGACCTGTGGTTCATGCAGGCCGGTGATGAATATCACCTCGAACGCGAGGTCAAACGTCGGGGTGATGCCGCACAGACCACGACGTGTACCCTCGAGACACCGTCCGGGACCATCGATGGCGTCACTGACGTCGAGGCACACGTCGAAGCGTTGCTCAACATGGACGCGGACGCGTTCGTCAATTGTGCGTACGTCCGCCAGGGCGAGGTAAACAAGCTCATCAACGCTTCACCCTCCGAGCGACAGGACATGATCGACGAGCTACTCCAGCTCGGTCGTCTCGAGGAGTATCGCGAACGTGCAAGCGATGCACGGGTCGGCGTGGGCCGGGTACGGGACGACAAGCGGGGGGCGCTCGCCCAGCTCGACGACCAGATCGAGGAGAAGGAAGCGAAAAATCTCCATGAGAAACTCGATTCCCTACGAACAAAACGGGCCGAACTCGTCGCCGATATCGAAGAAAAAGAGGAAAATCGCGAGACGGCAAACGAAACGCTCGAGCACGCCACAGAGGTGCTTGAGTCTCACAAGGAACATCGAGACGAACTCCAGGCCCTCAAATCGGACATTCGCGAACTGACAGAGGAGATTGCGAGCGTTGCCAGCGAACGCGAACAACTCGGAGACGAAATTGACTCCCACCGTGAGGGTATCGAATCCCGGCGATCGGACGTCGAAGACGAACTGGAGGAAACCGACTTCGAGACTGCTGATCCGGAACCGATCGCGGAACGGGTCGACGAACTCGATTCCGAAATCGATGACCTCAGGGACGACATCGAGGCTGCTCGACTCGAGACTCAAAAATACGAAGCCCAGGCCCAGAAACATCGGGAACAAGCCGAGGAACTGCTCGCCCGGGCCGAGGAGTTGGCGGCTGACGCCGAACAGCTCGAAATGGAGATCGATTCCGACACCGAAACCCTCGCAGAACGCCGTGAGACCGTCGAGGAGCGTAAATCGTCGCTCGAATCTACCGAGGCCGACCTGCGGGACGTAGCGATCGAATCGCTCTACTCCAATACGGAAGACTCGGCCATCGAGTCGATTCCGAGCGAATCGGGCGATTTGACGGTGGATCGTGAGGCCATAGAGACTCACCACGAACACGTTACGGACGAGCTCTCGGCGGCGAGAGAGCGAGTGGCCGAACTGCGGACCGAACGCAAGAATGCCCGCGAAACGGTTGCCGAGGCAGAACGGCTGGTAGAGGAGGGCAAATGTCCCGAGTGCGGCCAGCCGATAGCTGGATCTCCCCACGTCGAATCCCTGGACGACTATCGTGATCGGGTCGAGGCCCTCGAGTCGGACCTCGAGGCCGCGAAATCAGACGTCGAAGCTCTCGTCGACGAACGCGAGCGTGCCAAAGAACTCGTCGACCTGGCCGCAGAACGCGCCTCGCTCGAAGACGCCATCGAGCACGCCACCGAGCGGGTCGAGGAACTCGAAGACCAACTCGAAGCCAAACGGGATCGTCTCACATCGCTTCGAGACCAGATGAGCGAATATGAAGAGCAGGCTGCAACCGCCAGGGAGGTGGCCACAGACGCCGAGAATCAAGCCGATAATTCGAGAGCGGCCATCGGGTCGTTGAACGAAACGAAACGGGTCCTCGACGAGCGAAAAGCTCGTCTCGAACGACTCATCGAGTTACTCGAAGAAATTGCAGACCACGAATCAGAAATCGAACGACTCCGTGAACGAAGGGCGGACAAGGCCGAACGAAACGACCTCCGTCGCGAACAACTGTCTGAAAAACGAGAGCGAAATCAGGAACTCGAGGAAGCCTACGACGAATCCAAAATCGAGGAGGCCAGAAGCGAAAAGGAGCGGGCTACGGAATACCTCGAACAGGTGGAGGCCTATCTCGAGGAAAAACGGGCGGAACGTGAGGACCTCCAGAGCGCCATCGGTGGAGTGGAGAACGAACTTGACGAACTCGAGTCACTCCGAGATCGGCGCGAGGAACTCGAAGCAACCCTCGAACGTCTCGAAACGCTGTACGTCGAGGTTTCCGACCTCCAGCAGACGTACGCCGAGTTGCGATCGGAACTACGGCAGCGAAACGTCGACACGCTGGAGGCGATGTTGAACGAAACGTTCGAACTCGTCTATCAGAACGACTCCTACGCACATATCGAACTCGACAGCGATTACGCGTTGACAGTTTACCAGAAGGACGGCACGCCGCTCGATCCAGGACAGCTCTCCGGGGGAGAACGCGCGATTTTCAACCTCTCGTTGCGGGTCGCAATTTACAGGTTGCTCTCGGAAGGAATAGAGGGACAGGCCCCCACTCCACCGCTGATTCTCGACGAGCCGACGGTGTTTCTCGATTCCGGACACGTCTCGAAGCTCGTCGAACTTATCGCCGCGATGACAGATCATGGAGTAGACCAGATCGTCGTGGTTAGCCACGACCAAGAACTCGTTGGTGCGGCCGATGACCTGATCGAAGTCCGAAAGGATCCGACGACGAATCGGTCGTCGGTCGATAGGTCCAACGCGATCCAGGTGTTACCGTAAGCGATCGAGTGCCTCACTCGCCCGCGTCGTCGTCTGATACCCGCGACCGCCGGGGAGGTCGATCTCTGTCACGAGTTCCGCAGCCCGGAGCTCGCTGATGATCCCGTGTAGGTCCGATTCACAGCGGTCAAATCGATCGAGTAATACCCGTGCCGGTAGCGGACCATTGGTTTCGATTTCGAATAGGATCTCGAGCGTGGCATCGTTGGTTATCGATCCGAGGGGTCCCAATTCGGATATCCGGTTCAGGAACGACTCCCCAGACCCTCCGTGCCCGGATACGTCCGAGATATTCAGTTCGTGGTTCGGGAGGTATCGACGGTCGCCGGAAACCGGATCGTATACGAGACTCGATGACGTCGACCGCTTCAGGAGAAGGTACCGATCGCCTTCGAATTTGACGATTCTCACGTGTCAACACCCTCGTTTGCATCCCGAGTTTTGAATCGCCAGTAATATCGACCGAGAAACACCGTGGCGACGAAGCCGACGAGCATCGCCGCCCCACCGGTCTCGAAATCTCCCCGAAAGTAGGCGAGCATTACGCCGAGCGAGAGCGAAAGCAATGCAACGTTCGCCATGACGAGTGCGCCGACGAAATTATGAGCGATGTCCTCCGGTACGTCTTCGATCGGGACCGTCTCGAACGTTGGTTCATCGACGGTCGGCGTCTCGGGGCCGAGACTATCCGGATCGAACTCGTCGGGTTCGTCTGGCCAGGCGTCACCGTCACCTCCCAGCGGGTTCACGGATACCTATGGAGTCTGCGAGAGGAAAAATACCCTGATTGGCCGCGCCAATCAGGCCGTCTCCGGAAGCAAAAGGGTCGAATCGGCCTGGATCCACGCGAGGGGGTTTTCAGCGTCGTAGAACACCACGCCGTCATCGGATTCGTAGAACTCCGTCCGGGCGACGGCGTCTACGACTCCCGGTTCGAGGTGCGCGTTTGCACCCGCGCTGTCCCGCTCTGTCTTCGCGTCTGAATCGGGCATGGCGTGTCACCGGTCGTCCGTATGACGTGTCGGTGTATATCCCTTGTGGCTGTGTCAACAGTTGACAATATACGTATCTGACAGTCAGAACTGCAGTGCGCGAAGACGACTGAAGGGTTTGTGTTCAGTTGTGCTGTGGTCTTTCCGGTCGCCTCTCGACATCCGGACCGCCGGGGTTTTTATCTCGGACCGACAAAGAATCGAGAGAATGAAGCAGGGATCCCTCGGCGATTTCGGGAATGCGGACGGGCGAGCCGATCGACCGGTCGAGGAGGCGGCCGCTGTCGCGGGAAACGGCGGACCATCGGCCGAGTTCGTGGACGTCACCGATCACCGCTTTCCGGACGCCGACGGATACGTCGATCTGTCCGTGACGCAGGTCGACTACACGATCGAACGTAACGGAGACGAGTTCCCGGTCCTCCACGTCTTCGGTCGGACCCGGGAGAAAGAGGCCGTTCATGTCCGCGTGTACGATTTCAGACCGTACTTTTATACGACCCGTGCCGATCTCGACATTGCTGAGGGAGCAAGCGATCCCCCGTCCGCATCGGACGTGATTGACGCGCGACTCGAAGAGGATGGCTTGACGGGTGTCGAGACGTACGAAGATCGGACAGGAGCCGGGGAGAACACCCCCGATCGGTCCTCCGAGACGATCGTTACCTATCGATCGATTCGGGGGGAAGAACTTGTCAAGGTGTTCGGACGGACGCCCCGGGACGTTGGACAACTCCGGGACCGATTCGACCACTTCGAAGCGGACATCCTGTTTCCGAACCGGTTGCTCATCGACAAGGACATCCAAAGCGGGGTCCGCGTCCCACGACGAGAACTCGATGACGGGAGCCTAAAAGTTCACCATACGGAACTGGAGGCGGTCGAACTGTCCGTCGATCCCCGCGTGCACGTCCTCGACATTGAGGTTGACGATCGGAACGGGTTCCCGGAAGAGGGAGAGGAGACCATCGTGTGTCTGACCAGCCACGATTCCTACCGGGACGAGTACGTCGTCTGGCTGTACGAATCCGCGAGAGGAGCGCATGGACCCGACGCAATCGACGGGTACGAACCGATCGGTAACGAGGCTCTAACCGTCGACGTTCGACGCTTCGAATCGGAAGACGACATGCTCGAAGACTACGTATCATACGTCGAAACGACCGATCCGGACCTGATGACTGGATGGAACTTTACCGATTTCGACGCACCGTACCTGATCGATCGAATCGAGCGACTCGAAAACGGACACGATCGACTCGAAGCGGATCGCCTCTCTCGCGTCGACGAAATTTGGCGTTCGGATTGGCAGGGGCCGAACGTCAAGGGTCGGGTGATTTTCGATCTCCTGTACGCCTACCAGCGAACCCAGTTTACCGAACTAGATTCGTATCGACTCGATGCCGTCGGCGAAGTTGAACTCGGTGTCGGCAAGGAACGATATCCTGGTAACATCGGCGACCTGTGGGAGGACGATCCCGAACGATTGCTGGAGTACAACCTCCGCGACGTTGAACTGTGCGTGGAGTTGAACCGAAAGCAGGACATCATTCCGTTCTGGGAGGAGGTTGCCTCGTTCGTCGGGTGCAAGCTCGAGGACGCACCGACGCCCGGTGACGCTGTTGACATGTACGTGCTCCACAAGGTACACGGGAACTTTGCGCTCCCGTCGAAGGGGCAACACGAGTCGGAGGATTACGAGGGTGGTGCGGTTTTCGATCCGGTCACGGGCGTTCGGGAGAACGTCTGCGTCCTCGACCTGAAGAGCCTGTATCCGATGTGTATGCGGACGATCAACGCCTCCCCGGAGACGAAAGTCGATCCGTCGATGTACGACGGCGAGACGTACGTCGCACCCAATGGTAGCCACTTCCGGAAACAACCCAACGGGATCATCCGTGAGATGGTCGACGAGTTGCTCACCGAGCGTGAACACAAAAAAGCACGACGAAACGACCACGATCCGGACGATCCCGAGTATGAGCGATACGATCGCCAGCAGGCGGCCGTGAAGGTCATTATGAACAGCCTGTACGGCACGCTCGGATGGGAGCGATTCCGCCTGTATGACAAGGAAATGGGCGCGGCAGTGACGGCCACGGGACGGGACGTGATCGAGTTCACTGCCGAGACAGTCGCAGATATCGACAAAGAAGTCATCTACGGCGACACCGACAGCGTCATGCTGGAACTCGGGGGTGACGTCTCAAAAGACGAGGCGATCGAGCAATCATTCGAGATCGAAGGTCACATCAACGCTGCTTACGACGAGTTTGCGAAACGAGAACTCGACGCCGACGAGCACTTTTTCGAAATTGAATTCGAAAAGCTGTATCGCCGGTTCTTTCAAGCGGGAAAGAAAAAGCGGTACGCCGGACACATCGTCTGGAGCGAAGGCAAGGACATCGACGATATTGACATCACCGGCTTCGAGTACCAGAGATCAGATATTGCACCGATAACGAAGGAGGTCCAAAAGCAGGTCCTCGAAATGATCGTGACCGGGACGGATATCGACGACGTCACGACGTACGTTCACGAAGTCATCCAGCGAGTCGAATCCGGTGACGTATCGCTGGACGAGATCGGTATTCCCGGCGGAATTGGCAAGCGCCTAGACAATTACGACACGGACACCGCCCACGTCCGAGGCGCAAAGTACGCGAACCTCCTCTTTGGCACGAACTTCGCTCGAGGGTCCAAGCCGAAGCGTCTGTATCTCAAAAAAGTTCACCCAGAATACTTTCGAAAGATCGAAGCCCAGGGGGAACTCGACCCGTCGGAAGACCCGCTGTATGGTGAGTTCAAACGGGATCCCGACGTCATCTGCTTTGAGTACGATGATCAGGTTCCCGACGCGTTCGAGGTGGACTACGACAAGATGGTCGACAAGACGTTGAAGGGGCCAATCGCCCGGATTCTCGAAGCACTGGACATCTCGTGGGAGGAAGTCAAGAGCGGGCAGGAACAGACCGGCCTCGGTTCGTTCGTGTGACGACCGCGACTGCAGGCGAATGGTTCCTGCCTGAGTACAACTCGAGATTTCACCGACGAGAATAGTCTTGAGAGTAATTCGCCTGTTCATTCCTATTCGTCGGGAAGAATCTGCGGTTGACCACAGAAATCAATCGGTATTTAACACGATAAATTACAACAACCGAAAAATATTTTTTCGAAACTACATCGAAATAACTCCGAACCCGAAACAATTATCAGCGACACGAACCCAGTTACGGTGACAACGAATCATGGCGATCCTACAGATACATAACCTTCACGCCGAAGTTGCCGAAGACGGTGGCGAAACGATCCTCCGCGGGGTCGACCTTGAGGTCAGCTCGGGGGAGATTCACGCGCTAATGGGGCCGAACGGATCCGGTAAATCGACGCTCGCAAAGATCATCGCCGGACATCCCGCCTACGAAGTTACCGACGGAAGCGTATCGTTGCACCTTGAAGCGGACGAATTCGGGGAGGACTTCGAGATTCCATCTGACAAACGAACGTGGGAACTTCTCGACCTCGAACCCAACGAACGAGCCGCACTCGGCATCTTCCTCGGATTCCAGTATCCGGCCGAAATCGAAGGTGTCACGATGGTAAACTTCCTGCGGACCGCCCTCAACGCCAAACTCGAAGAACGTGCGGACCTCTTCGATGATGACGAGGAATCCGACGAGGACTCCGAAGAGGACGTCGGCTACGACACGTCGCCGATGGAGGGTCCCGTCGACGAGGGCGAGGTCGGCGTTGCGGAGTTCCAGGAGCTACTTTCCCAGAAGATGGAACTCCTCGACATGGACGAGTCCTTCGCTCGCCGGTACCTGAACGCCGGGTTCTCCGGTGGCGAAAAGAAACAGAATGAGGTACTGCAGGCAGCAATACTCGAACCGTCGATCGCAGTGCTCGACGAGATCGATTCCGGATTGGACATCGATCGACTCCAGGACGTCTCAAAGGGCATTAACGCGCTTCGGGACGATGTCGGGACGGGAATCCTCCAGATCACCCACTACCAGCGTATTCTCGATTACGTCGAGCCCGACCACGTTCACATCATGCTCGACGGCGAGATCGTCAAAAGCGGCGATGCGGAGCTTGCAGAGCAGCTCGAGGACATGGGATACGACTGGATTCGTGACGAAGTTCACGAAGTCGCATAACGCCGCGATACAAACACGATAGCAACCATCACACAATACATGAGTTCCGAAGAGCACCTCAAAGATACCGACACCGAGGCGCGGTTCGCCTTCA
>JBKGZK010000047.1:0-15619 GCA_046545615.1 Natronomonas sp. | reverse complement strand
GTCGCAATCCACGGCTGGGGATCGAATCCCCAGTCGACGACACTCGCAACCGCGTGGTGATCGTCGTATTCAGCCCATGTGGACAAGATGTTGTCGAACGTTCCCCGAGAATCATCGACGAAATCGCGGGGGAAATACGTCAGTTTCGCTGGATACTCTTCCTCTTCAAATTCATAACTGGCCTGGACGGCTTTGATCGGACCTTCGGTTGACACGGGTTCGATTATCTCGAAATCGGATATCGATACATCAACTGTCGGTGGATTCGTTGGCGGAACGTTTGGTGGTCGCGTTCCTGGCAGCTCGGAGTACGACCGATCGCTCGACACCGACATGCCACCCCGTTTTCCGTCACGACCCTCTCCGGTCCACGACTCGGGGGCTGCGTCTTTCGGGTCGAGCCACGCCATGGTATGGTGATGGAACGTTCCGGTGAAAAAGACTATCGATACCTGTAACTCGAATGGGGGGATTGGGACGGGATCGGGCAGGGTGTTCCCTGGAGCATCGTTCCAATCCACTTCGTCAGCCACCGGTTTGAGTCGCCCTTACCTCGACTCACAAAACACGGAACGATCGTACCAGGACAGGCGGTCAATGGATTGTTTAGACGTTCACTTGCTCCATACGATCCGCCACGACGACCCGTCCCTCGGGTGTAAGATGTGTACCGGACTCGTCGTCGACGATCAACCCCTTGTCGTTGAGCGATCGTGTCACGGTGTTAATCTCCGTGGCCTCACCCGGAAGTACCGAGGCGATATCGATGCCATCCCCGGCTGTATACAAGGCCACTAGTGCTTCGAGTTCCGACGTCGACAGGTCGATGTCCGCAACGGCCGCTCGAAGGTCGTTATACTCGAGCCGCAAGTGGCGACCAAGAATATTTACGACCCGTCCGGACGGCGGGACCACGAGCGTAACCTGGGTCCGTGCGTCCGAGAAATGGTGGACAGCAAGCATCGTGCGTTCGTCCCCATCGAAATCTTTGCGAAACTGGTCGAAGTTCGTGACCGATGGGAGTTCGATCGAGATACGTTCGCCTTTCGTCACGAATCCGACGGACTGCCTGTCGATCGCAAGCTTTGCTGGACAAAACTCCGTGTCGGTAATTCGCCCCCCGACCCGGGCAGGGTGACGCACGATCACCTCTACACCGTGGAGCAACGATTTCAACAGGACCCCGACGAACCGTTCGATAGAGTCACCATCACCCTCGATAACCACCGTTCGTCGACCATCGTCAGTCCGGTACCCGAGGGTGACCGTATCGTCAAAAAATCCTTCGAACTTAGGGGGGACATGACCTACCGAGACGTCGAATATATCGTCCAAAGAGATCGAGAGCGTATTGTCGCGGTCGGCGGCAAGGACGAGTTGTGCGCGGTTCATGAGAATGCGGCCGTCGACTAAATCAGGCTCCCTGGACGAACCGTGAGAAAACCGCCCGACGAAATCCGCGATGGGCTGCGTCATGATCCTTATATCGACATGAACATCCCGATTAATACCTTTGTCGCGTAGCCCGTCAGGCAGGCAATCCAAGTCAAGACCACGAAGTGTAGATAGCTGTTTCCCTTGTGACCACCATCGCTTATACGGATGAGCAATGATCCAAGCAGGGAGTTAAACAGGATCAAAACCAGAATCAGGTATTCGATGATTTCGAGGTCGTAGGAACCAGGGTGGAGCAATTGAGAGACGCCGGTTCCGGCTCGTTCGATTTCCTCGAGTCCGATTTCGAGACCCGAAATTACCCCGACGACCTCCAGACCGATGAAAAACGAAAATGCAGACGCCACGCTGATACCGTAGAGAATGCCGATCAGTGACACCGCCTCCTGACTTCGTCGTTCACGAAGCTGGTTGATCGCGTTCATGTTTTTTCCAATAAGTTCGCCGAGTTGCTTAGGATCGCCGCCGATCTCACGCCCTACGAGATACATGTCGCTGAACTTCTCGATGAGATACGATTGCGTCTCGGCGGCAAAATACGCCCACGCAAGGTTGTCGTCGAGTCGCATGTTCAGACGTCGATACAGGTTTTCGATGTTTTCGGTCAGAGCGCCGAAGTCCTTTTTTCGTAACGTCGTCAACACCGTTGAGGTGGTGCTTTGTTTGACGCTTTCTGTCGCTCCTAGCGCCCTAATGAAATTCGGAAAAGCATCGTCGCGATCTTGAATCTGGTTTTCGAATCGACGAAAAAGTAACCCTGGGAGCAAAAGCGGCGTGATCGGGATCGCCACGTAGAGCGGACGTGGAACCATAGTGGTGGGAAATATCGCTTCTGCGATGGAAATTTTCAGGAAACTACCGAGCATGATCGCGACCAAAACGAATGAGAGGACACCCCCGAGTGCCAATCCTGCAAGCAGATAGGTCCTCGTCCTCGTCCAGGCGTCGGACGGCGAAAACCAGACCGGATCGTAGGGGACTACGGCCTTGATGAGTGTCACGAATCCCAGCTGGACGAAGGCGAACATGACCAAGACTGCAGACACTGTCATGGTCGGATCGGTTCCGGTCAGTATCGGCAAGACAATCGCGAACACCAGACCGAACGTCATCGAGATGATAATCGAGAGATAGAGATCTTTCAGAACACCCAGATTCTCGAGGTTGCTCTGGTAGATGGTCGAGTAGTTCTGAATGATGGTGTTCTGTTCGTTTAGGAGAAACTCATCCAGACGCTGGCCTGCCCCGATCGTATATGCGAGGCGATCGAAGAAATCACTCACCGAGTCGCTGGGAATTTCCTGTGCACGCCTGCGACACGCGTCGTCAAGACTCTGGTTCCAGGTATCCACCAACTGAACGATTCGATTCATCTCGATTGCAAGTTCGCCATACTCGTCGACCTCCCGTCCGAGACGACGAAACACCTCCACGCGATCGATGTTCGTTGTCGAGAGCACCGTCATGTGCGTGACGAGCAGATGAAATTTGTTTTCCATCTCGATGCGCCGGCGATCGATGACCAGTCGTGGATAGATGACAGCACCCACGACGATCAAGAAACCAAATACGACGATAAGTACTCGAATGACCACTGGAAAATCAAATGCGAAAGCAGCCAAGATGCTACCCACGAAGAGCCCGAGGGAGGGGAGGAGCACTCCGAGAAGGTACCACCTGACTCGGATGTCCATCTGACGATACGCATCGAGGGTCCCCGCGATAATGTGGGATATCGAAATTTCGTTCGAGTCGGTTTGGGTGGCCATCGATCGTTATAAGGGCGCCATATCGAAGGGTAATCCTTCGACGCCATCTCGTTGGAAATTGTCGATAACTTCGTTGACCTCGTGATACTCGAGAATGCCCTCCTGGATCATCCTCGTGATGATGTCGGCGCGGTACTGGAGGTCGTCGTAGATGTCGCGCGTATCGGCGTATCCGAGTAGCGTCGCGATCTGTTCTTCGAGTACGTACGAGTTGTTCATGCCCTGGAAGACGATTTCGTCCTCGACGGGGTCCCAGTAGAACACCTGACGGGTGACCACACCGTCCATTTCCTTCGAATATCCCTCGATCTCCTGAACGCTCGTGACCCGACGGAGGACGTTGTCACCCTGCTTGACCCGATTCTGAAACAGGGCGACGTCCGCATTGTCCATGAACGTCTCGGGGACGTTTATCGGCTCACCGGTAAACCGCTGGATCATCGAGACGATGTCCGAGGCGTGGAACGTCAACATGACGGGGTGACCGGTCTGTGCCGCCTGGAACGCCATTCGACCCTCTTCGCCCCGGACCTCTCCGACAATGATGTACTCCGGTCGCGACCGAAGGGCTGCTTCGACGAGCTTGAACATGTCGACGTCCCCGGATTCGTCGTCACCACCTTCCCTGGTCAGGAGCTGCTGCCAGGTGTCGTGCGGTGGAAGGACCTCGGCCGTGTCCTCTGCCGAGTAAATTTTGCTGTCACGTGGAATGAACGACATCGCGCTGTTGAGCGTCGTCGTCTTTCCCGACGCGGTCTCGCCGACCACGAACACGGTCTGTTCGTTCTCGAGACACAACCACAAGTACGCCGCGAGTTCGGGTGACAGCGTTCCCCAGTTGGTGATCTGTGCGATGGATAGTGGAACTTCGTCACCCTGGCGGATCGTGAGACTCGGTCCCTTGAGACTGACGTCATCGCTGTAGATAACGTTGAGTCGGGAGCCATCTGGGAGCGTCGAGTCAACGATGGGGTCGGAATCGCTAAGCGGGTCGCCGATCCGTTCGCCCATGTTCCGGAGCCAGTTGTCGAACTCATCGTCCGTCCCGAAGTCGATCGTCGTTTTCAACATCCCGTAGACGCCGTGATCGACGTAGCATTCGTCGGGTCCGATGACGTGAATGTCCTCGTTGGCCGGATCGCGCATGACCGGTTCGAGGGGGCCGAGTCCGACGATGTCACGATTGAGCCGATATCGAATGTTCTCGTATATCTCCCTGGATACCTCGTGAATTCGTGGATCGATCCGACTGCGAAGACGACTCAGGACGGATTCCTCGTCGCCGTCGATGAACGTCGTTTCCGAGAGGAGTTCCTCGATTCGATCGTCGTACTCGCCCTCGGATTTTGGCGCGCGTTTTGTGACGCTGCGCCGGAGGAGTTCATTTTTGATCTCCGCGAAGAGTTCTGCCTCGTTTCCGGATAGTTCCGGTTCAATCGCGTAATACTTCATCGACGTCCCGAGGTCGCCGTAAATGTGACAGAATATCGGCCCGCCCACGGGATACAGGACGTTGGGACGATCGGTCTCGTACTCGCTCGATGCCTCTTCGATGAATAGCGGGAACTCGCCGGTAACCTGTCTGAACTTCTTGAGATGCTCTCGCAGGTGCGGTCGCCTGGCGGCGACTTCGCGAAGTTCGTCGGACGGTTGTGCAGTTCCGAGTTCCGTCATTGTTGTCAGGCGACGCTTCTACTTTCGATGACGATGCCGGTACCAGCCCGGACAGAGTATCCCACCGTATCGCCCACCTGTTCGCCCATCCCGGCGAACCGCTTGACCGAAATCTGTCGTCGGACGTCGTTTCCGACCTCCACCATCTCGAGTTCGAGAAACACGTCCGCGATCGCCCGAAATGGCCCGATCGCGTCTTCGCCAACGGTCGATGGATCTACGGTGAGAATCACCACTTTTCCGTTCGAAATCAAATCTCGAAAGAACGAAATGACCTCCAGTGCGGCCTGGCGTTCCTCGTTTTGCCGCACGAGTGCTTCGAATTTCGGATCGTTCCGAAGGATGGCATCGAACGTGTCGAGAATGATAACGTCGGCCTGCCACATGGCTTCGGCATCCATCAATCTGTTCAACAGTTCTCGCCTACTCGAACCGTTATCTCCAGAGCCACTCTGGAGTGCGCTCGAATCGAGATCGGCGTGAAGAAACAAGAGGCGTTCGCCGAGTAAATGGTCCACGACGTCGTAGGAAAGCGAGTGCATCTGATCGACGAATCCCCCGATGGTGAGTTCCGTCGAGAGGTAAGTGACGGTCACGTCCTCTTCACAGAACCCGTACGTAAACCGCTGTGAGATGGCGCTCTTTCCCGCCCCGTAATCCCCCTCGATGAGGACGATACTTCCCGCAGAGATACCGCCGCCGAGTTCTTTGTTGAGGCGGTCATGATCTTCGAGCCCCAGGGAGAGTAGGTTCTGTCGCATGGATAATCGACTCAGGCTTCGTCTGTGTCCGTCGGTTCGGTTTGTGACGAACTGTACCGACTCCCGTATCCGAATGATGATTCACCCGGCAGGGAATTGCGATGGTCGTCATCGTCGGACGAGCGTGTCGGTGCATCCCCGGCCCCACCAACGGTATCGACTCGATCCGATCCAACCGGTTCGTATCTGGGTGGCCTCCTAGCGAGTGGCCAGCCAGAACCGTCCGGACTGTGACGATCAGAGTCCATTCCAGCGTCCGAAACGCCCTCCACATTCGACTCGTCGAGATCCTCGAAACCGGAGTGTTCGGCTGATTCGTCTACCTCATTCTCCGAAGTCGATGTAGGCGTTTCCTTCGACGGAGAGGGAGCCGATTCCTGATTCGGAGTCGACGATTCGATGTCCCCCGGTTCGATTCCCGACTCATTGTCCTGTTCATACTCGGGCTCGTTCGTGCCGGCTACAGTCGGTTCCCCGGATCCATCCGATGCTGCCTCCCCAGCCGTGGGACCACCGGTTTGCTCGGGTTGGGGTGGTGAACGGACGGATTCGACTGCTTCGGGACCCGGTTCGGTATCAAACGTGGGTGCAGTGGTTCGCTCACCACGTTCGGATTCGACACGGGTCGACTCGCGACTTTCGGATTCCGACTCGTGCCGTGTCGTCGCCGATCGGTTGATTCCAGTCGCAGACCGACCGAGGCCCGGGGGCTCTCGCTGTAGCGCCCCACGTCGATCCCCCAGATTCCACGATCCCATCGCCGCGGCTCCGGGGGATGGGCCCTCAAGCCGTGCGATGTATTTGAGGCTCTGCGTGTGGTGATCGATGTTCAGGGATGGATGGGGAAGTGGATCAGATTCGAGGTTGTCGCTTCCCTCGAACCCGTCGAGGAACTTTCGTAGCATCTCAGCAGCGGATTCACTCACCCACGATATCGACTCGTAATACGCGATGGCCCGGGATGCGTTTTCGACGTCGGACATCTCGACCAGGAACTCGAGCCACTCCATCACGACCAGATCGCTCACATACCCGGCGGGGAGTTCGTCGATATACGGCTTTTCACCCGTGACACCCCGATTCGATGCCGTTTTCGGGGTCCCATCAAGGGATTCGCCGTTATCGACCGCGTCGCTATCGGCGTGTTTCGAGTCGTTCGCAGATCCCGAATCGACAGATTCGGATCCGTCGACCTCATCGGTGAGTGGGGCTTTATCCACCGGTTCGAACGCGACGACACTCGAATCAGTGTCGGCTTCGGTTTCAAACAGGTCGCCTTCGGGGTCTGTGGGATCGTCTTCGTTCGCGAAAGAGTCATCCGCGGGTTCCGGAGAGTCACCCTCGGGAAAGCCGTTGGCATCATCATCCGACGCCTCGTCATCGGTGGCCCACTCGGCGTCACCGCTTTCGTACTCCGCTTTCAGGTCTTCGAACGATTTCTCACCCGAGTTTTCTTCCATCGATGAATCACCGTCCATAGATCCGGTCAGGTCGGCATCCGCTTCCGCATCGAACTCGTCGATTGAGTCGTCTTCCAGTGGGCCCGAATCGATCTCGTCATCGAACGTCAGTTCGTCACCATCATCATCTGCGATGTCCTCGTCGAAGAAGTCCGATGCATCGGCTTCGGTGATGGATTCGTCGACCTCAGCTGTCGAGTCCGATTCGGAACCGGTGTCGAAAAGTTCCATCGACCCGGAGGTCGCACTCACGTCCGAGTCGTCGACGAACGGATTCACCCCACGGGTAACCATCTCGTATATTTCGAGCAGCTGCCTGACGTTCTCCTCGATGTCTTCGAGCGATCCGCTGATCTCTTCGTTTTCGCTTTTGATGGTGTTCACTGACGACGACAACGATGAAAACTCGTTTTCGAGTTCGTCCATCCGGTTTTCGAGTTCGGCCGTATCTGCACCGTCGTCCTCCATTTCGTCGAAGGCACCGAACTCACCACCCATGTCGCCACCAAAGTCGTCGCCAACATCGCCGAACGGGTCGTCGCCACCCCCGCCGCCACCGCCACCTTCGAGAAACGGATCGCCCTCCTCGGAGGTAGCCTCCGAACTATCATCCCCACCCCCGAGGAGTGAATCGAGGATACTCATTCGGTAACACCATGCGTTTGCCGTTTCGCTCCAAATCCGTGCGTAACTCGACGGGCGTCGCTACGGTTCGATCGATAGAACTTGCCGTAGGTACCCATCGGGTTGTACATCAAAGATTCGTTGCCACGGGTCACTCATTAAACTAGCGAAACCGACAAATTGTCTGACACGAATTGTCACCCACCAGATATCGAAAGTAAAGTACCACGGGTCGGATGACCCGTAAAACTCTCGCTGTACTCTTTAGAGAAACGCAACGTCGCCATTCGCACGTTTGACCTCGAACTCGCCAGTGTGCGGATCCAGTGTGACCGTTCGTCCGCAGGAGCCACCCACGTCCTCGTCGACAATTTCGATACCGATCCGATTCAGGATGCTCCGAGCGGCCTCGATATTCCGAGTTCCGATCGGTTCGTTGGCCGTCAATTCGAGTACCGCCGCCCCTCCGGCAAGTTTGGCAACGATCCGTGGACGGGCGGCACCCTGTCGCTCCATCGTATCCAGGATCGCGGCGATGCCCGAATCGACGTACGTTGCGGGTGACCGGTCGTCCCCTTCTGGCCGATATGGGAGCATCGGGTGCAGGAGTCCTCCCAGACTCGAGGAGGAGTCGTACAACGCCACGCCCAGACAGGAGCCCAGACCGCTCGTTGCGATTGGAGCACGGTCGGAGACGCCATAATCGGCGATCCCGACCCGAATCGGCGCCGCATCGTCCGAGGGGGAGAGACTGTTCATCTGGGAGACAACCTACAGGAGCGAGTCGAAATCGGCCTCGGTCTGGTCGGCGCGTTCGACGAGCAGGCTATCCAGCGCCTGGGTCAACTGTGTGCGTTCCGGAAACGCGAAGAGTTCGCAGGTGAACTCGCCGCCGTCAATTTCGAGCGTAGAATCCAGGACGAACGCGTAATCCTGTGTCTGTGCGAGGCGTCCCGCGATCGGACTAACGATAGACGAACCCATGTCTACGACGAATTCCGGCGGGGAATGATCGATCGACGTCTGTAGCACGTTCGCCCATCCATCGATGAATCCGCTCGTCATTATGTTGCCGAGTTCCTGAAGCGCACTCCGTTCCATGTCGCTCCAGCCGTCCGTGTCGTCCGTATCCGTTGGCACGAGTGCGTCGGTTATCATCGCACCCGATGGCTCGTCGAACAGGATGGCTAGGAATCCGCTCGGCAACCCATCGAACTGCATCACCGTCCCGACGTAGCGGTCGTTGCCGACTTTCGTCGGAACGTCCGACACCGGGACGAAACTCATCTGGCTCACCTCGACGTCGGTTTCGAGGCCGGTCAACGAACCGATGTTGTCGGCAGCCATACCCGCCCCTTGCTTCGTCATCTCCGAAAAGACTGAAAGCTTCTCCATCGGAATGGTCTGTCCACCTCCAGAGCCGATGAGTTGGTTGAACGAGTCGGTGGTGGGGAGAAGCGCCAGACGAAAGTCGATCGCGTCAGCGACCGCCTGAACCTGACTTCGGAACACGAACACGTACTCACGATCGACGTTTGTGACGGCGGGACAGATGCTCGCACCCGATCCTTCGACGTACGACGGAGGACTAATATCGATCGACGCATCAAGGTGATCCGCCCACCCGTCGACGAATCCACTAATCATGATATTCCCGAGTTCCGTGACGCCGCTTTGGCCGAGTTCACTCGCGCCATCGGGAAGCAGACTTTCGAGAATCGAACCACGTGCCGAATGATTGAACGTCAACAGTGCATTCCCGTCCAGCGCACCGGTCAATGTCGTCTGCACACCGACGTACGTCCCGTCAGCGTAGGACTGCTGGAGATCCGCCTGAGTTACGAGCGAAACGTCCGTCATTTCGACGTGCGTTTCGATGTCGGTCAATTGTGTCAGCGAATCCGCGGCCCGGTGTGCACCGTCACGCGCCAGTCGGTCGTACGTCTGGAGTGCGTTGATGTCGACCTCCATACTATCCGGAGACAACGTTTTCGACGGCGTCCAAGACGCTGGGCTTCTGGAACGGTTTCGTTATATAACCCTCCGCCCCGGCTTTGATGGCTCGTTTCATCTTCTCCTCTTGGCCCACGCTCGTACACATGATCACGTTCGCGGATGGATCCGATTTGTTTATCTCGGCCGTCGCCTTGATGCCGTCTTTGATGGGCATTACGATATCCATCATCACCAGATCCGGATGGGTCTCCTCGTAGAGTTCGACGGCCTCAACGCCGTTTTCGGCCTCGCCGACAATTTGAAATTCGTCTTCGAGGATCTCTCGAAGCAGATTCCGCATGAAATCGGAATCGTCCGCGATGAGCACGTCTAATGGCATTCGGACGGGTCTACCTCGGCCGACAGAATAAATCCCCCTGTCGATTATCAAGAGAGAGTCTTTCAACCCTGGTGGTAATCCGACTCGATCGCATCGAGGAGATCCGCGATAGAGTCGTTCGGTCCGAGGTCGTGGGTCGTGAGTAGCTCGCCGATGTTCGCGGTTGGATACGTGATTGGGATAGACGCTTCGAGTAACAGCACCCCCAGTGCCTCGTCGGGTGGAACTTCGTCGGTTACCTGGCGGGCGTACCACCGGAGGAACCCCTCGAACGTGGCAACAACGTTATCTGAAGTGCTCCGCCTCGTCGTAACGACGTCGTCGAAGGTCGCAACGATCTCGAGTCCATATCGTCGATCCGCCGAGGCAAGCTCTTCGGCCAGTCTGAGCCGAGCTGAACTGACGTCGATCGGTCCCTCACGAACGTCTCCGGAGCGAGAAGAATCGGGTGGCTGCTCCGAGTCCGTATCGGCGGATGGCGTCGAATCGTCTCCGATGCGACTCTGGTCACCCGATCGACTATCGGCTCGGTCATCACCGGCAGATTGATCCGAATCCGTCACAGTTCGGGTGGAGCTCGGTCTGTCCGAGGTTGAGCCGTCGGTCCCGGTATCACTACCGCCCGAATCAGGGAATATTGGATCAGCCGATACAACGAACCGATTTTCGTCGATCTGGGACACGTGATCGCTCTCGGTGATATCGAGTTCTTCTGGAGCCAGTACACGACCTTCTTGGACGCCCGGTTCTGGTTCGAGGTCATCTTCGATACCGAGGTCGCGAACATCGTCGGCATCGGCCCTGTCACGATCGGTCATTATGCATTCCGGGCGACGCCCGGATAGAGTGTGTTAATGAATATCAATTCCGGAATCGCATCAAAGCTTCGTTCCCGTCGACGATAACCGTGAGACGATTGGAATCTTGTACCTGGAGGTCACTGTTGGCGTCCGCGTCGATCGTGACTCTAATGACGTCTCCCGGTTTCCACCCGTCGTCGTCGAGTTCTTCCACGACTAGGTCCTCCGCGGGAACGTATCGCCCGTTCAAAAGGACGTCGATCGAATCCTCTCTCGCCGCAAGATTCTTCGATCCAGTGTTCTTAACCAGTGCGACCACGTCCCCACCGTCCACGACTGCGTCGCTACCGGGATCACTGATAATGTCGATATCCGTTCGAATACTCTCACTTGTCTCGAGACTCTGTTCGCTCATCGAACTGCTGACTCGATCGACGCCCGTGACGAGCGTGCCCGCGACCATGGAGGCAATCAGCAAACTCGCGATGAAGAGCACGAGGTGGGACACGGAGACGCTGGCCATCTACTTCACCTCCGTTCTGTCGGCGACGCCAGTCTCGGCGACCACCTTCATCGACTGTGGTTGATTGTCGAGCGACACAGTATATTCGAGTCGTTCTCCGGGTTGCCAGAGGTCGGTCGATCCGACGCCGTCAATGGCAGCATTTCCCTCGGTTTCGTATTCACCATCGACGAGGACGTCGGTCGCATTAACAGAGAGCGTAATTGTACCGTCGTTATCGACCTCCACCGTGAGGACATTTCCGTCGTAGGTCGCAGTCACGATATCGATGTCACTGTTTTGGCGGTCGGCCATTTGGTCGGCCCGATCGTCCCGTGCATCGGTTACTAATTCGAGACTCCCGGCCAGTGTCGGATAGGCGATCCCGACTCCGATGAGGAGGCCGACGAGGATGACCGCCGTCGCCCCACTGACGCTTAATCCCATGGTGCCCTGATTTCGATCGGTCGGACATCCCAGACTGTTCGATGCCCGATCGGTTACCTGCTACCACCCATGGTGATCCATTAAACCTATCTTCTGTTGTCAGGACTGAAAGCGAGTATCGCGACTGAAAACCGGGAGAATGATCCGCTGGCTCGAAACCGCTATCGGAGAAGGAATGCTGGTAAACGACTACGGGTCAGGTGGCCCGTTGAACTCTTGCTGTTTCCTTCAGACGATCCACAGGAGTGTCAGACCGATCGCGACGAGACCGATCCAGGTTCCCATCGTGGGAAGGATCCCGACAGGACGATCGAGACTCCGTTCGACGATCGCGCGCACGGGAGGAAGTATCGAAATACCGCCGCCGAGGACGAACAGCCCCCCGAGGTCAGGGACCATTGCCAGTCCGAGAAGAATTCCACTCCATCCGAGAATGTAACTCAGCCGGTCGAACAACGATCTGTCCCCTGACGGCTGGTCGACCGACCTCGCCTGTCCGTCGCCTGCCGTTCCGAGGTGTCGCCTGGCATATGTATCGAATCGTTCGAACGCGTCCCGATTGCGGGGGACCCCGCAGTTCGGACAGAAGTTCGCCGAATCCGGAATTTGAGTTCGACACTTCTCACACTGCGCCATTCCTGTTCGGAGGTGCGTAGGAAACCTGCGTACGTGAAACTTTCGTCGAAATATCCGGATAGGGACGGTCAAACATCCGAATTTCTGAGTCCAATTTTCATCTCTGAATATTGGTCCGTAGCGTTCATACGCCCGATGGACGTAACATTTCTCAGTGGTTCGTCGAACCTCCATCGTCAGCGGCCGGATCGTGCTGGCGCTAGCTGTTGCCCTTGTTCTCGGTCCGATTGGTGGGGGAATCGTCGGGGCTGACGTGGCTGTCGGTTCGGGAGGGAATCCCGCGGACGGAGGTGTGGAGGGTGCCGAACTGGCGACTGGAAAACTCCCATCAGTATCGACGCTTTTCTCAATGGGACCGTTCGCTCCTCCACTTCAGACCTCGCCTCTCGAAGCGGGTGACGCGGCCGAGATAGAACAGGACGTCTATCGGACGCCAGCGGGTGACCGGATTCGCGTCGAAATTTCACTCGACGACATCGACGAGGCGTACGTGCTGGTCGGCGGAGACGACCTGCCGGGGTATTCGGGACTCCAGAATTATCTCGACATCCTGTACGTCGAGGGCGACGTCTCGTTCGTAATTAACACTCGACTGATCGGCACCGATCGTCCCTCAAGCGACGTGTATCGGGCGGAATCGGGCACGGTGATCAGCTATGCTCACGGGACGCCAGACGGTGCCGATACCACCCCGGCCGATACTGAAGTCTTTGAAGACGTCACATTTGAAGACGAAGATGGGAACGAAATCGCCTCCACCCTCACAGAACTTCGAAAAGAAGTTGACATTGGTTCACTTCCCCGTCCACTCCAGCCTGGTCGCTATCGCCTGGTTGTCGGTGCCGATCCAGTGGTTGTAGTTCGCGACGACGGAGTTCCAGTCCCCAAATACCCACAGGATCGATCAAACCTCATCCTCGAAGACCCGGAGCTCGGCGAGATTTCCATGCGGGTACTGCCCCCCGGAGATGCAAACGAGATCGATCGCTTCGAGGACGACGCCCCGACACAGATCGACGATATATCTGACCTGATGGCTATTGGAGTAGAAAGGGACACGATTACACCGGGAGATCGATTGCTGTTCGAAATCGAGGATACTACCGGGATATATGGCGCATTTATCGACGCCACGAGATCTCCTAATGTGTTCGACGACGACACGGATCCCGACGGAATTCACCCGGACGAGTTGGACACGCTGCTCGATCGACACGATGGCATCGATCTCGAGCTCCGTCATACGAACCCCGATAAGAATCAGGATCCGATCGAGGTAGATCTCGGTAACGCGACGCCGAGTGACGTGTACCTCCTCCCGTTTCCGACGTCGCAGAACGATCCCCCGACAGTCGATCGTTTCTATCTGGTCGTGGATACCCGCGGTCCCCCGTTCGAACGGACGCTCGAAGACGGCGACGAGTTCGAACTCGAAATGTCTTTTGAGTCCCCACAAGGGGAAGCGTATCGATTCCCCGAGACGGATGTCGGGGAGAAACCACCGCCGTTCGATCCCGCTAATCAACCGACCAAGGAAGGCACAGAGCACTATCCGTACTTCGGTGCGGAGGATACCACGGTATCCACCTCAGTGTCCTTCGACGTGGAAGCGGAGTATCTGGAGTACGACCGCACCGGAAGGGAGGGCAACCCGCTCGCCCTCTCGAATGCGGGCGAACGGATTTCGGGGCGGACAAACCTCCACCCAGAAACCGAGGCGATGGTGCGAATCGTGGGAGACGAGTTTCAATCCCCGGTGGACACCATCGAAGACGTAGAAATCGGTCGGGACGGGACATTTTCGGTGTCGACAGACCTCTCGATGCTCGATTCGGACAACGACGCCCGTATCGAGTTCCACACGTATGAATCGCTGTACGATAGGCGTCCCCTCCACGTCTTCAAAAGCGAGGACGACTTCTCTGACTTCGCGATCGTCCGTGTCACGACCGACTCGAGGATCGAAGACGGGACACACCGGACCTCCGTTTCCACCCGCGTGAAAAATACTGGGTACGCCACCGACACGGCCACCGTCGAGCTTCGAATCGATGGCTCGACCGTCGAGGAGAAGGACGTGGACATCCTCGGCGGAAAATCTCGAAATATCGATTTCGACGATGCCGTCGCGGACCTCGACCCGGGCGAGTATACGGTGACGGTCCGGGTGGACGACGAAGAATCACACGAACAGCTGGTCGTACCAGAGGAATTCTCGCGGTTCGAAATCGAATCGATTGACGGCGAACGATCCGTTTTGGCGGGCGAACGACCAACAGTAAACGCGTCGGTGGTTAATTCGGGCTCGATCGAAGACAGCGAAACTGTCGAATTTCGGATTGATGGGAAACCGTTCGCCGAGCGAACGGTCGATCTGGCCGCTACCGACTCGGAAACGTTGGATTTTAGCAGCGAACTCCCACGGCTCGAACCCGGCTCATATCGACTCTCGGTTCATACGAACGACGATTCGAATGAGACGACACTCCTTGTCGAAGAACGCACGACAACGTTCGATATCCAGGCTGTGTCCACCGACTCCCCGCTTGCCGTGAACGAACAACCCAACGTCACAGCGACGGTCGAGAATACAGGCACGATCGCTGGAGACGGACCCGTGGAACTCCGGCTCGACGACGAATCTATCGACAAAACAACTGTCGACCTGAACACTGGTGAGAACACCACAGTCGACTTCCGTGGTGCTATCGGAGAGCTCGATGCGGGTATCTACAACGTCACCGTCTCGACCCAAGATGATAAATGGCGAACCAAAGTCGTCGTCGGTACCCCCGACGAACGGACCGGATCAGACGGTATACTTTCCGGATTCGTCCTACCCTCCGGACTTTCGATTGGCACGCGTGAAATTTTTGGATCCACAGCACTTGTGAGTTCGGTGTACCTACTGGGTCACTGGATGTAACGAGCGGGGAAAGCAGTGTATGCTTCGTACTCCCCAACTCTGGGATGTCGAAGCTGTGACGACAACACGGTGTACCCTCGACAATGGCAGATATATTACCTGAAAGAACGCCATGGACGCGCTGGAAACTATCCCTCAATAGAAATATGCCCGTATTGTCGAACCGTCCCGATTCGGGTACGTGATTTTTGTCGGCCACTCGGGGCACTGCACGTATTGGTACAGATGGC
>JBKGZK010000046.1:0-15625 GCA_046545615.1 Natronomonas sp. | reverse complement strand
TCAATTACCTAATCGCCCAGGGTGGGACGTTTATACCGGTGAAGCCACAATCGTCGATATGGCCAACGGGGACGACGAGACGATTAGAGAGGTGCTCGACCTGGATCCGATCGCGGTGGTCGGGTGCTCGAGTACGCCAGGTAAAGCGGCCCACGAAATACCCCGGTACATGCGAAATCACGGGTACACCGTAATCCCGGTGAATCCCAACGCCGATTCAATTTTCGGAAGAGAGGCGTACGATTCGCTGGACGAGGTACCGGAGGAGGTGCCGCTCGTGAACGTGTTTCGGCCGAGTGACGAGACCGGGCCAATCGTCGACGCGGCACTCGATCGCGAGGACGTCGAGGCGATCTGGCTCCAACTCGGGATTCGAAACCACGAGGCCGCCGAACGGGCCGCTGCAGAAGATCGGCTGTTCGTCCAGGATCGGTGTCTGAAAGTCGAACACCGTCGATTCGCGTAACGGTTCAAGAACGGGGGTAGAAACGAGGATCGGACGAGTACCGAAACGGACGGCTTCAGGAGTCGGATCTGGAGTTTTCGTCGTCAGCCGAACTCGTTCGGTTGGAATCACCAGTCTCTTCGTCGGGTTCACCGGCCCCATCGTCGGTTTTGCCGGCTTCATCGTCAGTTTCGGCGTCTGGAATCGTCGTCTCATCGGCCGGTTCGCCATCTGAGGAATCGGTTTCGGCAGGTTCGATCGCAACCTCGGTCAGGAGTGCGTCGACGTCGATGTCGTGTTTTTCGGCCAGTGCTTCGAGTAACACGCCTTGCTGGTCGAGACGGTTTTCGATCGCCCCTACACGTTCGTGGGTGTCATTGACGGTTTCCTGGGTCTCGACGACCTGTTCGAGAAGTTCGTTCATTCGACCGTAGAGTTCCTCGCCCATGTCGGCGACCTTCTGTAGTTTACGAGTCGCACCTCCAAGTCCCATACCCCGGCGTATACGGCCCGGGTTCCTGTGCCTTCCGGTCGGATGGGTTCGTCGACTGCCCGCTTTCGGATGCGATGCGATGGTATGGGATGGGATGGGAGGTATTCAGGGAGTGGTGGCTCGCCCTTCTCCTCGGCGTATCCATCGCTTTAAGGGATTTCCCCGAGCACGTCCGATATGGATAGCCGACGTGTCGCCCCGACTGTCGGGATCGTTGCTTCGATTCTCGTGGTTGTGCTGCTCGGCTTGCCCTACGTCATCGTCGACGCTGCGTCCGTATCGAGTTACTACGGTTCTGGCGTCCTGTCGCCGTGGGGCTCGGGACTGGTCGCGACGCTCGCAATCATTGCCTTCGCCGCCGGGCGACAGGGACGGACCGATCCCGAAACGGCTGCGGGTGGTGGGCTGGTTTTCGGTCTCTTCGCCCTCCTGGTCGCCTTCCTGTGGGCGACGACTGTTCCCGCCGAAGTCCCGCTCAATCTCACGGCGAACGAACCGTGGCTTGGCTCGCTATCGACGGGTACGGTGCTCGAGTATCACCGGTGGGTGCTGTCGGTTGTTGCCGCGATTCCGTTTCTCGCCGGGGTCTGGTACGCGCGCGTCCTTCGGGTGTTGTAACGTCACTGCGGTTCGATCCACGAAATTCAGTTCGTTGCCCAATAACGCGACTGGGCCAGGCGGGGATCGATTGTCACCGGAAACTTGGGTTACCCTGATTATAGACTATCGAGACGGCGTCGAAGTGTGGGCATGCTCACGAGACTCAGTTCGCCGACGAGGACGACGACGAGTAACCCGAAGGCAATCCCCCATCCAGCGACGTCTGCAAGCCCGCCAACCACTACGCTTCCTGAGGCACCGAGGAGCATGTACACCGTCCGGACGAGACCGAAGCCGGTCGCGCGTTCTTCAGCCGAAAGGTGATCGATGAACCGTGACTGGACGGGCGCACCCCACGACATCGCCAGGCCGACGAGTGGAATCGCGGCGAGCACCGCCACGCCAGTCCCGAAAACGAGGACGCCGTAGCCAACGATACCGGTTCCGAAGGCAAACGCAGCGGTGGTGTCCCGGCCGAAGCGATCCGAGAGCATACCCATCACGGGATTCGTCGCACCGTGGACGACGAAATACGCCGAAAACACGACGCTCGCGGCGGCGGTCGAGTATCCGTGATACCCGATGAAAAAGGCGGGCAGAAACGAGGCGGTCGCCTGCCAGGTGAACGCACCGCCGATTGCCAGAAACGTCGTGTGGCGAATCTCGGGTCGGGCCAGAAGCGATCGGACCGCCGCCGGTTCGATTCGAGATCGCATCGACACGTCGGGTTGGGCTGGTGATGTCGGCTCGATACGTAGCCAGAACAGGACGAACACGGGTGCGGCCACGATCGTCCCGAGGAGCATCGCCATCCGCCAGCCGTATCGGGCACCAACGGCGGCGGCCGCGACCGGAGCGACGAGTCCCGCGAGCGGGCCACCCGAGACGTGGATTCCGATCGCCCGGCCGACGCGTTCGTAATGTCTGGCAAGGAACGTGGTCGCGACACTGTAGTGGAGGCCGGACCCCACACCGAGAAGCACCGTCAGGACGAAGAACGCGAGATACGTTGGCGACAGGGCAAGAAGCGCACCCGAGAGCGCCGTGACCCCGACGGCCACGAGGATAATGCCGCGTTCGCCGTATCGATCCGCGAGAATGCCACTCGGAAACTGCGAGAGGGCGTAGGCGGCCCACATTGCCGACAGTGCGAGTCCCACGGCACCGGTCGAAACCGCAAAATCGTCGGTGATCGCGGGCACGACCGGACTGATCGCAAGCCGGGCGACCATAGTGGCGGTGAAGGCGAGCGTACACAGCGCGAGGACGGTATGCCGATAACGCCAGACCACGGTCGACCTACCGGAACCGACGTGATCACCGTTGCGATCGAATACCGGCAAAATAGACGCGATGGACTGTCGTCATCACGATCGAACGAGAATTTTCCGCGGTATGCATTTCGCATGGGTGGCCACTGGGGCCACCCAACGTACGACACTCGGGAAGGTACTCGACGAGTGGGTATCAGAAATACAGCGAGAGTGCTACCGGGAACCGTGATGGATCAACAGGAGCTATTCGAGCGACATTGCCTGGTTCTGGAACGAACCGCTACACTCGGGGCAGTCACCTGGGTGCGTCGGTGCCGTTACGAGCGACCCGCAGTTGAGACATTCGTACGTCGACTCGTCGGTCACGTCCTCTAGCAGGTCGTGCATCGATGAAGCCTACACGTCCCGCATATAAAATCATTATGAATTAAATTTTATGTACGATCAGTCGTCTACCATGCGACTGCCGCCGGGTGGACAGAACTCCTGGATTTTGTCCGGACTCGCGACTTTGCGGACGAAGCTCGTGTCCTCGAACCGATCGCGAAACTCCCGGTAGATCCGCTTTGCGATGTCGTTCTGTGCGTACCGCCCGGGTTCGAGCCGGACGGCGGTTGCTGTCCTGGGTTCGATCGCCGATGGCGGCCCGCCCACGACTCTGGTATCGGGTTCGCATTTGATCCCGATGGCGACGCCAACGGCCACGTCGCGGTAGTACTCGCGATCACCCCGAATCACGAAGCTTCCCTTCTCTATGAACTCGCCGCTTTCGGGGGTCTTCGATACCTGTTCGGGTGCGACTTCGTAGACGTCGCCGGCGAATGCACCCTCTTTCCACACCGACGAGTACGAGATGGCAAACCTGGCCGCTTCTTCCCTGGAGGTGTCCGGGATCGAGACGTCCGTGGCACGCTCGTCAGGCGCCGTGGCCTTGAGTACGGTGACGGGCGCGCCATGTGCCTGGGCGTGAAAAAACCGATCCGACGGATCCATGTACTTCTTGACGAGTTCTTCGTTCTGGTCGGCGTTTCTCCCGCCGAGCACCAGGAATCCGTCACTCGTCCGGAACCATCGGAATCGTTCGTACCACTTCTCGTCTGCGCGAATCGGTATCGACCCCATCGAACGGTAATCGGTTTCGTACTCCTCGCCGCCGTCCTCGTCGTCATCCATCGCACCGTCTTCGGCTTCCCACTCGTCGCGTCGTTGCCGGACGGCCTCGAGATCCTCACGCGTGTCTTCGATTGCCTCCATGGCGCCCTCCTTCTTCTCGCGGATTCGTTTGGCCTCGGTATAGAGCCGGTCGGCGTTTTTCTCGACGCCGACGTCGGGATACAGTTCGATCGATTCGCCGTCGAGCTGGATCGTCACCGTGCCTTCCGCCTCGTCGATGGCCGTGACGACCGTGGCAGCCTCGATGTCCCGTTCGCGGCCGGCCTCGAATTTGGCCTCGATGTCGTCCCAGGGGATGCCCTCCTCTCGTGCCGTCTTGACGGTCGATAGAATTTCGTCTACGAGATCGTAGTTGCCGTACAGCAGTTCCGCCTTCCTCTGTTCGGTTTCCGCCTGTGACTCGAACTCGTCGATCGCACCCTCCTGCTGGTCGATGATGCGCTCGTATTTTGCGATCTCGTCTTCGAACGCTGGCCGATCGTACCCGGTCGCCCCGGGTTCGTCGGACTCTCCCTCCGATTTCAGCCGGTAAAAATATTCGTCAAGTGCGTGGTTGAACGTATCGACGCCCGTCGCGTTCAGGCCCTGGGCTGCCCGTTCCTCGAGGGGGATCGGCGTCGCGTCGACGACGAGGCCGTCGTCGTCCTCGTACAGGCGGGGATCCAGGCGACCCGCAAGAATTGGTTCTCGCACCCGTTCGACGGCGTCGAAAAGGGGCTCGTACTGTTCGTCCGACGCAGCCTCGATAGCCATCGTTTTTTCGACGCCCGCCCGGCGACACAGCTCCTCGGCGTACAGACCGCCGAAGTTGAGCTGGGTTGCAAGCGTGCGTACCAGATCCGCATCCGATGCCTCCATCTTCGCGACGAACGCGTCGTAGTCGACTTCCATCGGATCGAATCGGGCGTCGGGGTAGTCGTAGCGCGAGCCGGGCGCCACCGTCCGAGATCGAAGCCGAACGGTATCGAGACTCCCGATGACCTCTCGCTCCCCGGTGCAGACGACGACGTTCCCGTCGCCGAACAGTTCGACGACGACAAGCGTCTTCGTATCCGACCGCTCGAACCGGAACGTCAGGATGCGATCGAAGCCGTACTGTTCGACGCCCTCGAAGTTCGCACCGGCGATACGGTTTCGGAGCATCTCCGCGAAGTTCGGGGGTCGTTCTGGTGCATCTGCAACGTGGGCAGGCGAGGCCACGTGGACACGTTTTGGATCGCGCACCTCGGCGAGCAGTTCGATACGGCCGCGTTCGAAGTCGCGCATCTTGAGCCGCAGGAGGTCGTCCGGGTAGAGATAGGCCTTCTCGACGACAGCGCCGGTGTATCCTCGCAGCTCCTGGACCAGTGCCGCGAGGTCGACGCTCGACAGCTCCCGCTTTCTCTCCATACGCCATCAAACGGTGGGAGTGAAAAAGGCATGTCGGGTCGCCCCCGGCGCCGAAACAATCAGTGGCAATGTGATTCGCATTCATTTGTCTAGACGAACGAATGTCGTCTGGGGCGCCGATCGGTGCATTCCACGGTGAAAAAAAAACAAAAAGCAGATCACATTGCCAACAACTGATAACGAATCGACCGACTCATCACGGATCGCCACCGAGGGGTCGACGATGAACGATCGCATCGGGGCTGGGGCTGCCGTTCTCGTCGGAATCGCGGTCGCGATTGGCGGCGGTCTCGAGTTCGTACGAGGCTTCCAGCTGCCGGAACCGTTCGTCTCCGGTCTCTTCGTGTGCGGCGCTGGAACGGTGCTCGTGATCGGGGGCGGCGCGTCCCTCGTCACCGGATCGACGCCGTTCCCGCTCGTCGTGGCCAGCGCCATCGGGCTGTTCACACTCGCAGGGGTGGTGTTTGTGCCCGGATCGTTGTTGTTCGGCGGCGTGTTCTGGCTGGCTCTCCTCGCGTTCGTGCTCATTGGCGCCGGCGTGTATCCAGCGGTGGCTGCGGCAATCTCCGATCGATAGTGCTCACGGACCTTCCCACGGACCTTCCCACGGTATTGTCTCGACCGCTACAACGCTGAGGCCAGTTCCTGAAGCGGAGCGTCGCCGTCGGGAGAGACCGGCTCACCGTGGGCCATACATCCGTGATCGAACGATTCTTCGGCGAGGCGATGGATGCTCTCTTTCGCCAGCGCCACGTCGTAGGAATCGATCCAGGGCGGCGGGACGAACCTGCCGTCGGCCTCCCAGACGAGGTCGCCGAGGAGACACGCGGAGAACTCCTCGTGGAGGTAGACGAGGTGTCCCGGATTGTGTCCAGGTGTGTGAATGGCCCGGAAGTTACCGATCTGCTCGCCGTCCAGGACCGGACGAAGGTCGACACCAGACAGCGAGTACCACCGACGAACGAGCCGGTGAAACGCACCCTTGTGATCGAGCCAGGAGGGTGAGGATTCACGCCGAACGAGCGCGACGTCCTGGATGCCTAGATATACCGGAACATCGAGGTCGAGCCTGGCGAGCCCGCCGACGTGATCGACGTCGTAGTGGGTCAGGAGAATTCGGTCGACGTCCGACAGTTCGTAGCCGCTGTCTGTGAGTTCGCTTGCGATCGACCGTCGCGGGATTGGTAATCCGGTATCGACGAGCGTGACCTCGCCGTCGTCGACGAGGTACGCATTCGATCCGATCGGTTCCGGCCAGGCGATTTCGAGCAAATGCACACCGGCAGCGATTTCGCGACTCATTGGAGCCGCTTCGAGACGTACGGCCCGTCCTGGTGGTACCCCAGCTTCTCGCGATAATACTGCCTGACGCCGATACCCGAGAGGACTGAAAGCTTCTCGAACCCGGCGTCTGCAGCGAGTTGTTCCGCCGTTTCGAGCAACTGCTGTCCGTATCCCCGGTGCTGGAGCCCATCGGCATCGTCCGGCGACTCGCCCACGCCGACCTCGTCCCCGTAGACGTGGAGTTCGCGCACGATGGCGGCGTTGTCGAGTTCGCGACGGACGGGATCGTTCGGAAACCGGAGCCGACTGAAGCCCACGAGAAGGCCCTTCTCGAAGTCCTCGACGGAGATGAAGTGCTCCGTGCCGCCGGCAACCTCGTACGTGTGGACATCGAGATCGATCGATTCGGGCGACTCGTCGTTCAGTCCGGCCTCCCGACACCTGATGCAATCGCAGGTCCAGCCGTGGTCGTCCATGCGCTCGCGAGCGAGCTGTCTGAGGTTCGACTTCCAGACGCCGGCGTCGATGAAGTCGGCCGGGATGTCACGCTGGACGCGTTGGAGCCGCGTGTACGGCGGAATCATCGATTTGATCTCGGCGATCAGTTCGGCGGCCGCCTCGTTGGTCAGCGGTTCGTACTCGTCATTTCGCCACATGTCGTAGATGCGCGTGCCGCGAACGACGAGCGTAGGATAGATCTTGAGGTAGTCGGGCCGCCACGCAGGATCCTCGAAGAGCCGCCTGAAGTCCTCGAGACACATCTCTTCTGTCATCCCAGGTTGCCCCGGCATCATGTGGAAACCGACCTTGAAGCCGGCGTCGCGAAGCCGTCTGTTGGCGTCGAGGGAGGCCTGGACGCCGTGTCCGCGATGCATCTCGCGGTTGATTCTGTCGTAGGTCGTCTGGACGCCGACTTCCACCTTCGTGCCACCGAGTCGCAACATTCTGTCTATCTGTTCGGGGTCACACCAGTCCGGCTTGGTCTCGAACGTCGTCGCCACGTTTCGGATGGGCGCCGTCTCGTTCGTCGCGATGACGTCCTCGAGATATCGAAACTCGTGGTCATCAGGATCGGGCCTGTAGGACCGCTCCTGGTCGGGGGAAGGTGGCGCATCGAGGTCGTAATCGTTCATCGCCTCGATGGCGCGCTTGACGAACCACTCCTGATAGTCGTGACTGCGGGCGGTCATCGTCCCGCCCATCAGGATGAGTTCGACCTTGTCGACGGGGTGGCCGATTTCCCGGAGCTGGTGGAGCCTGAGGGTGACCTGTCCGTAGGGATCGTAGTCGTTCTGGACGCCCCGAGCGGCGGCCGGTTCGTGTCCCGTGTAGGACTGGGCAGACGAGAATTCGGAGGCTGGACCGCCGGGACAGTAGAGACACTTCCCGTGGGGGCAGGTCTCGGGTGAGGTCATGATCGCGACGGGGGAGACGCCAGAGGCGGTTCGTACGGGCTTTCGTCGGAGTACCGACTCGACCGCATCGCGTTTGTCACCTGCGTAGTCGAGGAGTTCGGTGTTTTTCGGGACCTTCGGCGAGGAGTGCTTCCTGCAGGCGTCGAGTTTCGCGGATTCGAGGGTATCGCGATCGATCTCGCCATCGACGATTCCCTCGACGATGGCGCGACAGGTCCGCCGAAACGCATCCTCGTCCGTTGTCTCCCCCGATTCGGTACGCATTCGATCGAGACCAGGGGACGAAGGGATAAGTGTCGTACGGTCGGCAGACCCACGACCAGTGCTCGCGTGTCTCTCCTGTCGCGAGCGGTACCCACATTTCTCGTCAACACTCGACTACTCGTCGATTCGACGTCCTCGTTGATGGCTCACGAGCAGTATACCCACCGCGAGCAGGAAAAACACGGTTCCCATGTCGTACGACCACGCGTATGCAGTCGTCGCGAGACTCGTCGCTGGCCCACCCATAATCCCTACAATTGGCACGAGCACGGGCACCGTACACCCCACGCAGGTGACCAGTCCCAGCACGCCCGAAAGCGTCCCGCGCGTGAGGTCGACGATATTGACGTACAACAGATACGAGAGCGAGCCGTATCCGATCGCGGTAAACGGCAGTACGAACAGTCGAATCCACGGACTTGTGACCGCCACGAGTGGGCCCCACCCCGGTGCGTACATCTCGATTCGAACCTCCACGCTCGTCGCAGCAGTGTCGAACGCGAGATTCCCGGGTAGATACAGCATCAGGAGAAAGTACGCAAATGCGACGCTCCCAGCAATAATGCGAAGTTCACGCCGTCCCGATATCGGGCCCGTCCGCGAGACCGCCCACAGGCCAGCGTTGATCCACACGAACGGATACACCAGATACCGGATTTGCGTTGTCGGCCGGTCGGGTGTCACCGTAAAGTATGCGGCAACGAGTGTCGCCTCCAGACAGAGGATCGCAATCCAGAGACCCAGCTGGTCCGACAGCAACGGACGCGCCCTGTGTGGGATCTGAATATTCATCGGTACCGTTGTATCGACCGGTGTAACCCGTGGACGTGCCTGCCAGCGGTTTTTCCGTCCTCGATCCGGAACCGTCGGCGGCTGCTACCCTCAGTTGGTCGGGAGATAGACGAACGCGAGCACGAGAACTGACACAAACGTGAGAAAGTGCCAGTACACTTCGGTGGTCCGTGGCATCAAGTTTCGACGACTGCTGAAGTGATTGCGGACCCACGCGCGTGCGAGGACGACACCTATCAGCAGGAGCCCGGCCACGAGGTGAAGCGCGTGCAGGCCAGTCAACGCGTAGTAGGTCGCCCCGTATGGACCGTTCGTCCAGTGGAGGCCGGACGCGAGCAAGGCCTGCCATTCGATGCCGAGTAACGCGAGGAATCCGACGCCGAGGAGGAACGTGAGTCCAAATCCGACGTTGAACCGCCCCCGGTCGTCACGCTCGATTCCACGCCGACCGAGATGGATAGCGACGCTCCCGACGATCATGGTCGCCGTCATCGCCGCACCCAGCGACAGGCTGGGTGCCGGAAGGTCGGCCATCGGGGGGAAGCTTCCGCCACGTTCGGCCTCGAGATAGAACCACGAAACGAACAGCGCGAGGAAGATGAGTATCTCGCCGAGGATGACGATGTACATCGATAGCAGTCCGGTTTCGGTACCGAGTCACTGACGCTTCTGTTCCGGGACGATTCCCTGTTCGTACTCGTCGATCGTATACTCCCACGTCCAGCCGGCCACTCCGTAGGTCAGCACGGGGATGCCCACCACGAGAGCCGGAATCCATACCAGCCCGAGAGCGGTGAAAAACATCCCTGCGCCGACGAAAAACGGGTATTTGCTGCCGTGGGGGAACCCCTCGGCTCCCGTCCCCGATTTTCTGTCTCTGACCCCGAGCGACCCACGAGATAGTTTTCTCCGAGTGGGGTGATGCGATATTTTCCGCGTTCGATGCGTTTGATCAGATCGTACGTTGCGAGTTCGCCGAGTTGGCGGTTCACGGACTCCCGGCTGTGGCCCGTATTGTACGCGATGATGCTGGGGGTCAATACCAGGTCGTGTGACTGGAATAGTTCGAGGATGTCATCGTCCATGGGGACCATCCACTCGGCCCGTGCCCGAACCTGGCTGGGATCTGTGAGGATGAGGTTGCTCCAGGCGTCCTGTCTGAGATCGTTGTGAAGCGGGCTGTAGAGGCCGTATATTACGAGAATCGCTGCGATGGCGTGGATCAGGTGAGCAAACGTCGGCGCGAAGATGTCGGCGAGGGGTCCGCCAACGGCGAACACCAACAGTCCCGCGACGAGGACGTGCACGAACCGATGATACGAGTAAATCGTGCGACCTCGTGTGAGCAGGTAGAGAAATCCTGAAACGGTGAAAATGCCAGCCAGGAGGTTGTAGAGTTGAAAGACGGTAACGGGATGCATCACGGATCACCCTGCTTCATTGCGTCCCTGGAGATTTGGCGCTCGAATCGGATCGTGAACGCGACGAACAGTGCGGCAGCCGTGAAGGTGAAACTCTTGAGCACGCTAACCAAAAACTCTGCATCGGGAAATACGAGTAATATACCGTGATAAAAACTGAATAACGCGACGAGGATGATGAGTGCTGTCACAATCTGTCCGATCGCCGACGCGCGGAGAATTTCCCAGGTCAAAAGCCCCAGCGTGAATGCTGCCGTGCCTGCTACCAGGGACAGAAGTAGTGTCACCTTGACCCACAGTTCGGCGACCATGGGGGGAAGGTGTTAGTATATTAAGTTAAATCTACCCAGTGGCCTGAAGGTTAAGTGGTCACGGTAACGAGTAACCTCGAATGGCGATCTATCAGTCGATCAAAAGTCGTAGCACGAAAACAGGGGTCGTACTCATGGCAGGTGGCGTAGTTCTCCTGTTGGCACTTCGGTTTCTCGCGAACCCGCTCGCACGGGGTATCACCGGTCGAGAACCGGCTGGTTTACTCGCCTTTCTGGGTATCCCGGTGTTCCTCGCGCTGATCGCTCTCGGTATGGCGCTGTTTTTTATGGGAACCGGACCGAGACTGATCAATCTATCGCCTGCTACCGTTGGGGCACCAACACGTTCACTTTCACTTTCACTCCCCCTGCATCGACTCTTTTAGGATGGCTTTCTCAGCCCTATCTGGAGTACCGCCCGAAATGGCTTTCCTCCACTCTCGACGACTATGGCACCAACATCTTCCCAACTCGGCTCTTGTCCGTACTGTGGCTCGGAACTTACTCGTGGTGCGGTCCTCATCGAATACGACGTCGGTGACGAAACACGACAGTTCGCAGAGTGCGACGAATGCGAGGCACCAGTCCAGCCGCAGTAATCGGCTGCAAGCTCTCGAACGGACCGACACCACACTCCTGTCGGTGACGATTTCGAATCATCCTTCGTTTCGGATTTCCCTTCCAGTGGCCTTGTTGAAACCCTCACGCGGTGATAGGTTTCAGTAGTCGTGCTGAATAGAACGCGCGTATGTATTGCATGAACGGCTCGGGATCGTATGCAGTTACAATTCACACTGAGGAGACTATACACAGTTGTTGAGGCTGAATCAAACCAGGCTACACCTATGCGAACGATTATATGTACTCCATCGCAAATCGCAGGTATGATTGAGACAATTCCTCTGCAGGGTTTAGGTGGCCCAGACCTGTCTATCCCGTTCCTTTGGGTGATCTTTCTCCTGGTGGCCATCTGGACGTACTTTGACGCAGAAAAAAACAGCAGCCATCCGTCCTTCCTCTGGGCACTCGTCGTCTTTATTGCGCCTATTTTAGGGATTATTTTGTATTTCATTTTTGGTCGGAACTAGACGTACGTTAGCGGAATCGAATCGATCTAGCGTCAGTCCTCACCGGGGAGTTTGAAAACGCGCATAATTTATTCTCCATATGTCCGAGAGCGAGGTCTATCGACTTGATCTCTCTGTCGAAGAAGGGATTTCGTCGATCATTTCCTTCGGCATTGCGGTCGAGATCGACGATCATCCGCCCGATGTCCCAATCCATATAGATGAGGTGACAAAAGGCAAATCATAACCCCCTACTGATCTGGGCTGAATACTCGTATCTGTAATCTAACTAAACGTCCCGTGTAAAATGCATCCTCTATATGCAGCACACGGTTTCTCCCAAAATTCACATAGGTTTCCGCTGGCCTGCTGAATACAGCGCGCGTATTGGTCTTTTAGGCCTCAGCTCAATGCGCACCAACAACCTCAGATAAAAATGGTCGCACCGAGTATTGTCTCTGGATGACAGGGCCGGAGGACGGAATGACAAACCATTGGAAAACTGACACCTACGACGAGGGCCACTCCTTCGTCTTCGAGTACGGAGAGGAGGTCGTAGATCTTCTGGAGCCGGAGCCCGGCGAACGCATACTGGATCTCGGCTGTGGGACGGGGCACCTCTCGGCACAAATCGTCGAGGCAGGAGCGGATGTCATTGGTCTCGATGCTTCCGAAGAGATGATTCGAAAGGCCCGGCAGAGCCATGCTGATTGTGAGTTCGTTCACGCCGACGCACGGTCGTTCTCCTTCGAGGAGCCGTTCGACGCGGTGTTCTCCAACGCGGCGCTCCACTGGATTCCGGAACAGGACGCCGTACTTGAGTCAATAACCGACGCACTCGCTCCCAATGGACGGTTCGTCGCCGAACTCGGTGGAGCTGGGAACGTTGCCGCCATCGTTGATGCTGTCCACGAGGTAGCCGCCGATCACGGGAATGATGTCACGAATCCGTGGTATTTCCCGACCATCGGAGAGTATGCCATGAAGCTCGAATCACACGGCCTTGAGACGCGGTATGCGACACTGTTCGACCGGCCCACTGAACTCGAAAACGGGTCCGAAGGACTCAGGAAGTGGCTCAGTATGTTCGGTGATAGCCTGCTGGCACCGATTCCGGAGGAGGAGCGGGAAGGAATTATTGCTGCAGTCGAGGATCGACTTTTTGCCGACCGTTACCGAGACGGGACGTGGATCGCAGACTACCGGCGGCTTCGAGTCGTGGCCGTCAACTCGGGTTGAAAAGGCTTCGATTGGGTCTGCATATTCTTTGCTGACTACACTCTCTATGTTCAGCAGTTGTTGCTTCGGTGTATCTGACCGTTGTCAACTAGCTGATGCTGAATATCGGGCGCGTATCTTGCACGGGCTATGTATCGTAAAAACAGTGCTATTAGGTACGCGACTACACCAAGGCTTCTCTGAGTCGGACGGACGAGGGTTCTTAGGCTGACCAGCCCTTCCATAGGCCATGGACCATGTCGAGTACGTCTACACCGAAGGGATCGACGAGGAGGAGATCGGCCGGCTGCTCCAAGAGCGTGGCCACGGTGTCCTCGCATTGGCTCGAGACGACGACGCCTACGCGGTGCCGCTGAATTACCTGTATGACGGCTCCCGGCTCTTCGTTCGCGTGAGCGACGAGCCCGAAAGCACCAAGGTGGCGTATGCTGAGTCAACGGAGACGGCCACGTTCATCGTCTACGAGATAGACGAGGCGGGCAACTCGTGGAGCGTGATGATCCGGGGCGAGATACGTCCCCTCTCCGCGGAAGAGCAGGCTCGGTTCACCGACACAGAAATCAACGAGCAGTTCCCGCCGTTTCGCCTCTTTGACGAGGCCACCCCCGAAGTCGAGATGCTGATCTACGAACTCAATCCCTACGAGATAACCGGCCGGAAAACGATCGATTGAGCCGGCGACGCGGTTGTCGCCTGTCGCACCGTTCGGAGATCTGTATCCTTTACCGATCACAGTAATTTGTGACTGCGGGCCGACTGCACGCTCTATATCGGTCACGTACCTCCTATCAGAGGAGATTAGTTCGCATTGGCTTTGGTGAATACAGGGCGCGTAGCTTGCACAATGGTACCGTCAAAAGAGCCATCCGAATCAATCAGCAGTGGTCTTGGGAGTAAGATTTTTTTATCCGGTTAAAATAAGCCTGCTATGGATACTTACCCCTCTCGGCGTCAGATTCTAAGGCTCGGAGGTGTGGGGATCGCTTCCGCTTTCGCAGGGTGTGGAGGGAATTCAACAGATAACACTCAGGGCACTACCAGCCAAACTACCACAGACTCTGGCCCACAATCGTTCGTGTCCACTAACGGGTCACAATTTTCCCAGAATGGGAAAACCTGGTATTTCAACGGCGCTCAATACAGCATCTTCTACGCTGTTGACGATGACGACGTGAGGGCCGAATTGCTGCAAGAAGCGAACCGGTTGAACATTGACGTATTTCGGACACATGGTGGTTGTGCCGGTCGGGGACCGGCGAACAGACTAGTCGAGCCATTTACGCTTCAACCCGAGCCTGGCGAACTTAATGAGGCCGCCTTCAAGTTATTGGATCAGGCCATTGCAGAGTCCAAAGAGTTTGGCATCAGATGGATTCTGTGGCTAGCGAATAATTGGCGAACGACCGGAAACGGTGCTGCTCAGTACGTCCAATGGGCGACAGGTGAGCCAATCCCGGAGGGCGGATCGCTGGAACCGGGAAGTAAGGCGAGCGGAAAGGAATATCGCGAGTACCACGACCAGTTCTATAGTAACGACGAAGCAAAACAATTGTACAAAGATTACATTCGAAAGGTACTGACGCGGACGAATTCGGTCACCGGTGTCGAGTACCGAAACGATCCGTCGATCATCATGTGGGAACTCCTCAACGAGGGGCAAGCCCTGACGGAGAACCAGTCGGCGTATCTCGACTGGATGGAAGAGATGGCGGCATTTGTCTCGGACCTTGCCCCTCAGCAATTGGTCGGAAGCGGTGGCCTCGGCACGTACACCGACATGCCTGATTGGGTGACTGACTCCGATGCTGACTGGTTCTTGAGTGGAACCGCGATGGATTACGTCGCGGTCAACAGCATCGACGACATCGATGCGTGCAGTTTTCACACCTATCCCGATTCCCACGGCGGTCACTGGGATCTCACGCCGGAGGAAACAGAGCTATGGATCCGTGGGCACGTAAAGGACGCACACGAAACGGTTGGCAAACCCGCATATAACGGTGAATGGGGCTACGCCGTCCGACGAAACAATGATCAGGAAGACTCCTCGCTCGAAACTCGAAACAAGATGTACGAGACGTATTTCGAATGGTATGATCAGTACGATCTGGACGGGAGCGTCGTCTATCACCTTTCGCCAGGGGATATCTCCCCCCGCCGCCTTTACTCTATTTCGTGTCCGCAAGACGAGCAAACCTGCAGTTTGATCGAATCGTATGGGTCGCGGGTTCGTGACAAGTCCGGAAAAGAGATATGAAATCCTCAGCACGAAAGAGTATCGGGGACTCGCCATTTTCTCAACTCCACCCAGTAAGCGCCTTCATCTAGCTTTTTTCTGGAAAGTACTAGTGGATGATTTCGTCGATTGTTGGTGGATGAAATCTAGGACGGCGTGGTGAATGAACTCTCTAAGTCTTGCACGCCCATTTCGACAGATTTGTGATCTGTTACACTGGAA
>JBKGZK010000045.1:0-16072 GCA_046545615.1 Natronomonas sp. | reverse complement strand
CATCTGGGTGCCGGGTTCACCGATGCTCTGTGCGGAGACGGTTCCCACGGGATCCAGCGGATCGACGCGCGTTTCGAGGTACTTCGACTCGACCGCCTGCACGATCTCTTCGGCCTGCGTCGGCGTGGCGTCGGGACGCGACTCGATCGCGTCGTACACCTCGAGTTTCAGCCGGCGCGGAAGGTCGCTCGACTCCACGGCGGATTCGACCGCCTGGGAGACGTCAGTCATCGGAGTCCACCTCCAGGGTCGCTTCACGCCGCCAAGCGTCCCCGTGCTCCGAGAGATTCGTCGGCGGCTCCTCGAGGTGCAGGAACTCCGCCTTTTCATCTTCGCTTTCGAACTCCTCGTCGAGGATGCGGTCGGCGATCGACTCCACGTCGATGTCGTGGTCGATCGCAGACGAAACCTGTACGGGCGAGGTGCCGTCCTCGCCGAATTCGAACTGGACGATGTTGTCGCCGGTGTCGCGAACCGTCCCATCGTACTGCGTTTCGAGTTCGGACAGCGCGTTGATGAGCCGGCGCTGGAGGTATCCGGACTTCGAGGTCCGCACCGCCGTGTCGACGAGTCCCTCGCGACCACCCATCGCGTGGAAGAAAAACTCCTTGGGCTCGAGGCCGCTCCGGTAGGAGTTCTCGACGAAGCCGTGGGCGTCAGCTGACAGGTCGTTCCTCTTGAAGTGGCTCAGGGTCCGATCCTCGTATCCACGATTGATTCGTTCGCCGCGGACCGCTTGTTGGCCGACACAGCCGGCCATCTGGGTCAAGTTGAGCATCGACCCACGCGCACCCGACTGCGCCATGACCACGGCCGGGTTGTCGTCGGTGAAGTGGTCGTCCGCGATGTCGCCCGCGGCGTCGCGTGCCTTTCCGAGCGTCTGCATGATCTTCATCTCCAGGGTCTCGTCGACCGTTCGACCCGGCAGCGATTCGAGTTCGTCCGCGTGGTAGGTCTGGATAAGTTTCTCGACGCGATCGTAGGCGTTCTGTGTCGCCTCGTCGATCTGGGCCTCGGCCTCGGGGTCGATCGACTCGTCGTCGATCCCGATCGAGAATCCGAAGTGCATGATCGAACGCATCGCGAGCGTGGCCACTTCGTTGATGAACACCCTTGCACGCGTATGTCCGTACACCTTGGCGATGGTGTCGACGATTTCGCCGCCGAAAGCACCGACGGCGTCCTCGTCTATCGTCCCCTCTATCAGTTCGCCGTCCTCGATAACCACCGTATCTCCGGCCGACGACGAAAATTCGAGGTCGAGTCCGTCCGGCAAGAGCTCGGAGAACACGGTCTGGCCGGTCCAGAACGCGACACCCTCGTCCTCGCCGTCCCGCTCGGGGAGTTCGTCGATCGAGGTCGCTCGGAGCAGGTCAAGCGCCTGCGTCTCGTTGAACTGCGGGTTCTCGTGGGTCAAAAGATAGGTGCCGGAAATGTGGTCCTGGATCGCTCCGATGATGTTCTCTCCGAACCGCGGGCTCAGGATTTGTTCCTGGACGCGCATCAGCACCCGGGCTTCCGCACGCGCCTCCTCGTTCTGGAGGGCGTGCATGTTCATCTCGTCGCCGTCGAAGTCCGCGTTGTACGGCGGACAGACGACCGTGTTAAGCCGGAACGTCTTGTAGGGCATCACAACGACCTCGTGTGCCATGATGGACATACGGTGCAGCGACGGCTGGCGGTTGAATATCACGATGTCGCCGTCGATGAGGTGTCGTGCGACTTCCCAGCCGGGGACGACCTTCTCGGCGAGTTCCTCGCAGTTCTTCTCGGTGACCTTCAGTCTCCGACCGTCCTGACGTCGAACGTAGTTCGCGCCCGGATGTGCCGTCGGACCGTTGGCGACGTAGCGTCGCGCATCCTCGAGGTTCCGCTCGTTGACGTTCATCGTCTGGGTCATCTCGCTTGCGACCCGGTCCGGAACGCCGACCTCGTTGAGCGACAGCGTGGGGTCAGGCGAGATAACGGTTCGAGCCGAGAAGTTCACGCGCTTGCCCGACAGCGAGCCACGGAATCGCCCCTCCTTGCCCTTCAGGCGCTGGGAGAGCGTCTTGAGCGGCCGTCCCGAACGGTGTCGGGCCGGCGGCGTCCCGGAGATCTCGTTGTCCATGAACGTCGTAACGTGGTACTGGAGCAGCTCCCAGAGGTCCTCGATAATGAGCTGTGGGGCTCCGGCCTCTCGGTTCTCCATGAATCGCTGGTTGATCCGAATGATGTCCACCAGCTTATGCGTGAGATCGTCCTCGCTTCGCTGGCCGTTATCGAGCGTGATCGACGGCCGGGCGGTCACCGGTGGCACCGGGAGGACGGTCAGGATCATCCACTCCGGACGGGATCGTTCGGCATCGATGCCGATCGAACGAATGTCCTCGTCCGGGATGTCCTCGAACCAGTCGCGAATGTCCGAGGGCATCAGTTTGTTCATGTCCTCCTCAGTGAGGTCGACCTTCAGGGCCTTCTCGAGCGTCTCGCGGTCCTCGCGCTTCGGTCGGAACGATCCCGACAGGATCTCGTTGATCCGATCGAGGGCGATACCCGTCTCCTCGGCGAGGGCATCGGGGCCAATCGGTTCGCGATCGACCTCGTCTTCTTCCTCGTCCTCGAGGGCGCGACCTTCCATCGCAGCGGCGATTCGCTCCGGGTAATCGGACGAGAGGACGTCCTGGACCTCGTAGTACGTGGTGGGCTTCTCGTGGTTGATGTCGTATTGCTTCTCACCGCAGTGTGGACACCGATCCTTCTTTCTGGCCGCCCGGATGGCGGCCTTCGTGACGTCGTTCAAGTCCTCGCCGAGCTGGCGAGTCCGATCGAGCCGGTTCGAGAACTCAGCCATCTCCTCCTCGGTGAGGCAGAGTCTGGAACAGCTCCGACAGGTCCCCCGTAGCAGTCTGCGAATCAGTTTCGCAAACCCGACGTGAATGACCGGGGCGGCGAGTTCGATGTGACCGAAGTGTCCGTTGCAGGAGCCCGAGTGCTGGCCGCAGGTCTTACACTCCAAGCCGGGGTCGATGACCCCGAGACGTGGATCCATCAATCCCATGTCGATCGGGAAGCCGTCGTCGTCGTAGGTGTCGGCGGTGATGACCTTGGTCGCCGACATTTCGCGATACTCCTCGGGATCCATCAGTCCGAAACTGATCGATCCGATCTCCTTGGGTGATTGGCCGTTCATTAGACTGCGTCCTCCAGTTCGATTCGCGGGGCAATTCCGAGCGCTTTCATCTCGTCCAGAAGGAGCTTGAACGCGTAACTCATCTCGACCTCGTGGACGTCCGTTTCCTCCTCACAGTTAGGACAGTAGATGCGGCGCTGTTCGACGTTCTCGACCGCGCTCATACCGCACTGGCCACAGACGTGGATCCACTCGCGGTCTGATTCATCGAGCAACCGCTCTTTCAGCGTCATCGCCGCGCCGTGACCGATGAACACGTCGCGTTCCATCTCCCCGATTCGCAGACCCCCCTCTCGGGCGCGGCCTTCCGTGGGTTGTCGGGTGAGCACCTGGACGGGTCCGCGAGATCGAGCGTGGATCTTGTTCGAGACCATGTGGTAGAGCTTCTGGTAGAAGATGGTCCCGACGAAGATTTCGGCCTCGATCCTCTCGCCGGTGACGCCCGAATACATGACCTCCTTGCCGTTCGACTGGTAGCCGTGTTCGACGAGCGACTCGCGAAGTTCCTCCTCGCTTTCGCCCTGGAACGGGGTCCCGTCGACCCGACGGCCCTCGAGCGAGCCGACCTTGCCGCCGAGCATCTCGAGGATGTGGCCAACGGTCATCCGAGATGGGAGCGCGTGGGGGTTGATCACGAGATCAGGGACCACGCCTTCGGCCGTAAACGGCATGTCCTCCTGGGGTGCGAGGTGGCCGAGCACACCCTTCTGTCCGTGTCGCGAGGCGAACTTGTCGCCGAGTTCCGGGATGCGCTCGTCGCGGACCTTCACCTTGGACAGTTTGGAGCCGTCCTCGCCCTCCATGAGGGTGACCGTATCGACGACCCCGGATTCACCGGATCGCATCGTGACGGAGGTTTCGCGTCGTTTCTGCGGCGAGAGCCCGCCCATGTCGTCGGGCTCCTCGAGGAAACGCGGTGGGGAGGTCTTTCCGAGCAGGACGTCGTTCTCGTCGACATCCGTTTCGGGATTGACGAGGCCGTCCTCGTCGAGGTGCGTGTAGGCGTCCTCTCCCCGGGCCCCGCGGACGTCCTCTTCGGGAATCTCGAAGCGATCCTCCTGCCCGCCGGGATACCGTCGTTCCTCGCCCTCATAGGTCCGGAAGAAGTGCGAGCGAGCGAGCGCGCGATCGACTGACCCCTTGTTCATGACGAGCGCGTCCTCGATGTTGAACCCCTCGTAGGACATGACGGCGACCACGAAGTTCTGCGCCGCCGGACGGTCGTCGTAGCCGATCTGTTCTGTCGTCTGGGTCTTGACGAGCGACAATTGCGGGTAGTGCAACAGGTGCTGGCGGGTATCGGGCCGAATCCGGTAGTTCGCCGACGGCAGCCCGAGCGACTGCTTGATCATCCCCGATCCCATCGTAATCCGGGGTGACGCGTTGTGCTCCGGGTACGGAATCATCCCCGCGCCGATACCGAACATCAACTGTGGGTCGACCTCCAGGTGGGTGTGGTCGGCGGTGAGTTCGTCCTCGTCGACCGCAACGAGGATGTCCTCTTCCTCCTCGGCATCGATGAACTCGATGTATCCGCGGTCGACGAAGTCCTGGAAGTCGAGTTCGCCCGACTCGATCGCATCGATTTCGGCGTCAGAAACCAGCGGTTCGCCGTCTTCGATGACGAGTAACGGTCGGCGGGCTCGGCCCGCGTCCGCATTTACGATGACCTCGTTGGTTTCCTCTCGTACCGCCACGTTGACCATGTCGTCGATCTCTCCGCGGCGTCGAGCGTTTCGAATTTCCGTTGCGAGCCCGTGCGGATCCGGATGGGTACCGATGAGGCTCCCGTTTACGTACACTTTGGTGTCTCGTCCCTTGCTCATGTTAATCGTCGGCGTTCGCGTGTGTTTCGACCGTCTCGATTCCCGGAATGCCCTCGACGCCCATCGTGGCGAGTTCGCGTTTGAGTTCGCGGTCGTCGTCGACGTTCTCGGACAGTTCCATCGCCTGTGCGAAGTTCTTCACGAGCCCACAGTTGGGACCTTCCGGCGTCTCGGAGGGGCAGATCCGCCCCCACTGCGTGGCGTGGAGGTCCCTCGCTTCGAAGTGCGGTTGCGAGCGCGAAAGCGGCGACCGAAGCCGCCGGAGGTGACTCAACACCCCCATGTAATCGGTCCGGTCGACGAGCTGCGAAACGCCGGATCGACCCCCGACCCAGTTACCAGTGGCGATCGGATGCTCGAGCCGCTCGGTCAGCACGTCCGAACGAACTACCGTGTTGACCGACAACTGACGGTTCCGCATGTTTGCCCGCTCGAGCTGGTACTTGACGTCCCGAGCCAGCTTGTTGAGCGCCGTCCGAAACAGGTCCTTCATCAGGTCGCCCGAGACCTTGAGCCGCTTGTTCGCGTAGTGGTCCTTGTCGTCAGCCTCGCGTCGGCCGAGTGCGAGTTCGAAACACGCCTCGGCCATCCGACAGAGGTAGATCGCCTTGTTCATCCGGACCTCCTCGTCTTCGATCCCTTCCTCGTGAAGATGCGGCAGCAGGTATCGGTCGATAACGTAGTTGGCCCGTTTGAGCTGGTAGTTCTTCCCCTGGCCGGAGGCGACCCGCTGGCCGAGTTCTTCGATGGCTTCGGCCGTCGAGCCCACCTCTGCGGCCTCGAGGTTTTCCAGCATGAACTTCACGATCTCTGGGTCGTCCGAAACGCGGTGGACGATCTCCTCGTCGGACTCGAGTCCGAGCGCCCGCACGATCGTCACGAAGTTTATGCTCCCCGACACCGACGGAAACGAGACCTCGAGGATCCCGCTCCGGTTCCGTTCACACAGCACGAGGGCGCGGTATCCCCGTCGCTGGCTGAACGTCTTCGCGACCTGGATCTCGTCGCCGTACTTCGTGTCGTACTCTGCGAGAATCTTGTTCGGTGCGAGGTCCTCGCTCGTCATCAGGACGCGTTCGGAGCCGTTGACGATGAAGTAGCCGCCGGGATCGGCCGGATCCTCACCGATCTCGACGAGTTCGTCGTCGGTGAACTCCGCGATGTTGCACTTCTGGGAGCCCACCATAATCGGCATGCGACCGACCTTGGTTTCGGACTGGTCGACGACGTGTTCCTCCTCTTCGTCGCCACCCCGAACGATCGACATCTCCATGAAAACGGGGGCCGAATACGTGATGTTCCGGAGTCGGGCCTCCTGGGGATACAGGAGTTCCTCGGAGCCGTCGGCTTCGCGAACGCGGGGGGTCACCACCCGCACGTTGCCGAGGTCGACCCGAACCGGCTCTTGGCCCTCCTTGTCGCCGATGTCCGTGTCGATAGACTCCTTCTCGTCGACGACGTCTTGCATGCCGGTTGCGAGAAAGTTATTGAACGATCTGAAGTGGTGAGCAGCGAGGCGATCCCGCGAGAAATACTCCCGGGAGATTGCGCGGCGGTCCTGCCGATTCATTCTATCACCAGTCGATAGATGATGGCCCGCTCTGTGGTTCGCGAGTCGCGTACAATCTCGATCACGTCGCCGACGGAGGCGTCGTCGGGGAGTGCGGGATCACGACGAGTTATTTTCGGAAGGTCTGTACGGTTGATGTCGTACTCCGCGAGCACATCCTCGACCTCATCCTCGTCAAGGACGGTGTGCTCCGGAACAAGTTTGTGTTGGCTTACGTCTACCATGTGTGGGGCTGGTCGGCTACAGAAGCTATCACGAGATACTACAGTAGGGTATAGACCGGAGGGATTTAATAGTTGCCAAATCGGACGGCAGTTGCTATCCGGATCGTAACTCCGACGATCCGGGAACGCTCGCTGTCTTCGCCGTTAGCGTTCGATTGTAATAAAGACTTCCTACCGGAACCACCAATCACATTCAGCGCACCGTCTTACTGACAAGATTCGAATATATATGCGTCGTTTAAGAGGAAAACACAAGGGAGCCTACATCGAATCACCATCCATGCCAGGAGGAATCGACCAAACACTCAGACCGTTCCTGTGGCGCGCAGCAAACCTGTATGCCGACACAGAGATCGTTTCACGAACACACGAAGGCATCCAGCGGTACACCTACGAGGAGTACGACGAACGAACCGCTCGGCTGGCGAACGCCCTGACTGACTACGGTATCGAAGAGGGCGATCGCGTTGGGACGTTCTGCTGGAACCACCACAGGCACTACGAGACCTACTTCGCCGTGCCGACCATCGGTGCTCAGCTCCACACCATCAACCCGCTGTTGCCTGACGAGCACATCCGCTACATCGTCGAGAACGCCGACGACGAGCTGATTTTCGTCGACGAGTCGCTCGCGCCGAAGCTCGCGAGCGCGGCCGCGGAGGCACCCGAGTTCGATGAGGTCGACTTCGTCGTCATGTCCGAGACGGAAACCGACGCGCTCGAGGCCACGGCCTACGAGGACTTCCTCTCCGACGACACAGACTTCGACTGGCCGATCCTCGATGAGAGTCAGCCCGCCGGCATGTGTTACACGTCGGGCACGACCGGCAACCCGAAAGGAGTCGAGTACACCCACCAGATGCTGTGGAGCCACACGATGGCGTCGCTGACGTCTCAGGGACTCGGCATCGAAGATACCGACGTCGTCATGCCAGTCGTCCCGATGTTCCACGTCAACGCGTGGGGCATGCCGTTTACGACCACGGCGGGTGGGGCCAAGCATGTCTATCCAGGGCCGTCACCCGATCCGGCAGATCTCGTCGGCCTCATCGAGGACGAAGGCGTGACGATCACCGCCGGCGTCCCGACGGTGTGGCTGGGACTGATGGAGTACGCCGAGGAGAACGACGTCGACCTCTCGAGTCTCGACTCGGTCGTGGTCGGCGGCTCGGCCGCTCCGGAGGCCATGATCAGGTGGTTCGACGAACGCGACGTGGAACTCCTCCACGCCTGGGGAATGACCGAAATGTCGCCGCTCGGCTCGATCGCCCACGTCAAGGACAGCCTCCAGGATGCCGACTACGAGACGCAGCTCGAACACCGCACGACCCAGGGTCTCACTGTCCCCGGGCTGGAGTTCAAGGTCATCGACGAAAACGGCGAGGAGGTGCCCTGGAACGGAGAGGACTTCGGTGAGCTGTGGATTCGTGGGCCGTGGGTGACGACGGAGTACTTCAAACGGCCCGACGCGAATCAGGAAGACTTCGAGGACAGCTGGCTGAAGACCGGCGACGTAGTCAGCGTCGATCCGGAGGGTTACCTCAAGATCGTCGACCGGGCGAAGGACGTGATCAAATCCGGCGGCGAGTGGATCTCCTCCGTCGAACTCGAGAACGCGATCATGGCCCACGATTCGGTATCCGAGGCGGCAGTCATCGGCGTCCCCCACGACCGGTGGCAGGAGCGGCCTGCGGCGTTTATCGTCCCCACGAAAGGCGCCGATCATGACACCGTTCGCGAAGAGGTGCTCGAGATGCTGTCCGAAGACTATCCCAAGTGGTGGCTCCCAGACGCCATTGAGTTCATCGACGAAGTCCCAAAGACGGCGACCGGCAAGTTCTCCAAGAAGGACCTTCGCGAGGAGCACTCGGACGAATCCATCGTCGAGGGACGAGTGCCAGAGGACGCGGCGCCGGAGGACGACTGAGTCGGTTCCAATCGGGGCGATGGCCCACACAGAAATGTGGTCGGCACAGTAGCTTACGGCCACAACCCGCGAGAGTCGTGAGCGCGCGCAATCCGGTCGAGCGCGACGACGTACGCGGCGTCGCGCCACGTGACGTCCCTCGCTTCGACGGCAGCCCTGGTCGACTCCCAGGCGGCGAGCATCTCCGATTCGAGTTCCGCGTTGACTCGTTCGAGCGACCACGACCGACGATTGATGTCCTGAAGCCACTCGAAGTAACTGACGGTTACGCCGCCCGCATTGGCCAGGATGTCGGGGATCACCGTGACATCCCGTTCGGCGAAAATGGCATCGGCACCGTCTGTCGTCGGCCCATTCGCGCCCTCGACCACGACGTCTGCCTGCACCGCATCCGCGTTGTCGGCCGTGAGGACGTTCCCTACGGCCGCCGGGATCAACACGTCGACGTCCAGTTCCAACAGGTCCGCGTTAGTAATGTGGCTATCCGCGTGTTCCTCCCCGTATCGCGAGACGGCTTCCGGTTTCTCGTTGTGAGACGGTATCTCCGTAACCGGGACGCCGTCCGACCGGTAGACTCCTCCCTGGACGTCGCTTATCGCGACGACGGTCGCGCCCCATTCGTCGAGCAGTCGCGCGGCGTTTGCGCCGACGCTGCCGAATCCCTGCACGGCGACGGTCGTCTCCTCGAGTTGGCGATCCTCGTATCCACAGATCTCTCTGGTAACGATCGCGACGCTCCGTCCGGGCGCTTCCTCACGACCGGAACTTCCACCGATGACCGGCGGTTTACCGGTGACCACGCCGGGAATCGTCTCGCCCTCCTCCATGCTGTACGCGTCCATAATCCAGGCCATCGTCTGCGAATCGGTGCCCATATCTGGGGCCGGGATGTCCTTGTGCGGGCCGATCGCCTCACGGATTTGGTGAGTGAACCGCCGAGTGAGCCGTTCCAATTCGTCTCGGCTCAACGATTTGGGATCGACGACGATCCCGCCCTTTGCACCCCGAAGGGGAGGTCCATGAGCGCACATTTCCAGGTCATCCACATCGCAAGCCCGATACTCTCGTCGCGATCGACATCCGGGTGATACCTGAGTCCGCCTTTGTAGGGACCGCGGACGCTGTCGTGGTGGACGCGATAGCCGATAAACACGTTCGTGTCACCGTCGTCGCGTTCGATCGGGACGCTCACCTGATGGACGTGGATCGGGTGTTTGAGCCGCTCGACGACCCTCGGGTCGATGTCGAGATGGTCTGCGGCGTGGATGAGCTGCCGCGTCGCCGTCTCCCTGAGCGAATCTTTTTCGTTCAGATCTGCGGACCCTCCGGTGGATCGGTCGCTGGACATCACGATCAAGCTACTCCGGCCCCGGTGAAGGATCTTTGCCGCGTTCTCGCGCACCTTGTGTCGTCGATACCGGACCGATCAGGCCGACTCGATCAGGCCGTACGTGGTCTCGAGATGGTCGACAATCCAGTCGACAGTGTCGGGATCGTAAGTCCAGAAGCCATAGAACGATCGCGGTTCCCGCTCTTCGGCGAGCAGCGCGCACTTGTTGACGTCGACACCACCGCCGTCGTAGACGACGAACCACGATCGACTGATCTCTTCTGCGCGCTCGACGTGGATGGTGAGGTCAGTGTCGTGTTCAGGAACCTCTGCATCCGGTATCGCGTACGCGTGTACATCCAGTCCGGGGCGTTCTGCCAGGCGCTCGTAAAGATCCAGTTGCTCGGAAAGCGTCGAAAGCTGTTGGAATCCCGAGTACAGCGAACCTGAAGCCGTCCGCCAGGCCCGGTCCTCGATTTCGCGGGAGGCCGCGAGCATCTGGTCGATGTCGTAGGACGTAAACATCGTTTCGTCGAGGTGATCCAGGATCGGCCGATAGGCCCGTTCCTCGAATCCCGGCGTCACTTCGCCGGGCGCGACCCCCACCACGTCTTCGACTGCAGCGGCCGTAATAAACACGCCGTCCTCTGAAAGCACCACGAAACCCTCCAATTCCCCATCCGGCGTCCGCTGCGCGGTAATCGACAGGTTCCGATCGTGGAACTGTTTTTCCAGCGTCGCAACGGTTCCCGAGTCGACGTTGAACGCCGTGAGTTGCTTTTCGTGGGCTTCCACGCCGCTTATGAGCTCGGTGAGCGACATTCGTCCGGTGTGTTGCAGGCAAGCCCGCCTTATAAGGTTATATCCGAACGGTCACCCGCCGGACGGAACGGACACGCCGAACAGAACAGACACTCCAGCCACAGGGGACGCGCCAAGCATAGTACACACGCCGGATCAAACGATCCCACACCACATCGATGGGATGTATATCATTATATACTGGGTAGGATTTATACCCCATTTATCATTATTAAATTGTGTCAATACTTCACAAACCATTTAATCGCGGCCGTCAAACTATGCGATTAGGCGTCCCGGTCGGACGCAGTGACAAAAATGACAGAGGAACTCGTCTGGCGTATCGCGGGGGGATCCGGAGACGGCATCGATTCGACGAGCCAGAACTTTGCGAAGGCGCTCATGCGATCCGGACTACACGTATTTACACATCGTCACTATCCGTCGCGGATCAGGGGTGGCCACACCTACGTCGAAGTGCGGGCCAGTCCGGAGCCCATCACCTCGCGGGGGGACGGCTACAACTTCCTGTTAGTCCTCGGGGACTCTTTCGCCCGCAATCCCGACGAGGAGTCCATCTACGGCGTCGAGGAGATCAAGCCGCTGACGGAGAACCTCGACGAACTTCGGGAGGGTGGCGTGATCGTCTACGACGAGGGGCTGATCGACGTAGACGAGATCGACGACTTCGAAGAACGCGTCGAGGCCAACGACTGGCACGTCTATCCGATGGACCTTCGCGAACTCGCACGCGAGCACGGCCGCGAGGTCATGCGAAACACCGCGGGCGTCGGGGCGACCGCCGCACTGCTCGAGTACGACCTCAAACACATCGAGGACCTCATGCAGGACGCTATGACCGGAGAGGTGTTCGAGACCAACCTCGAGATACTCCAGACCGCCCGCGACGAAATCGAAGACCGGGAGTTTACCCACGACCTCAGGATGCCCTCGGGAGAACACGACGAACCGCAGGTGCTCCTGTCGGGGTCGAACGCCATCGTCTTCGGGGCGCTGGATTCCGGGTGTCGATTTATTTCGGGTTACCCGATGACGCCGTGGACAGAAGTGTTCGCCCTCATGAGTCAGTACCTGCCAGATGTGGGCGGCATCGCGGAACAGGTCGAAGATGAAATCGCCGCCGTCACGATGGCCCTCGGGGCCTCCCACGCCGGCGTCAAGGCGATGAGCGGTTCGTCCGGGGGCGGATTCGCACTCATGTCCGAATCGCTTGGACTCGCCGAAATGACAGAAACTCCCGTCGTGCTGGTCGAGGCAACCCGTGCCGGACCATCGACGGGGATGCCGACGAAGCCGGAACAAAGCGACCTTGAGCACGTCCTCTACACCAGTCAGGGTGACTCGAACCGAGTCGTCTTCGCTCCGGGAGATGCGAAAGAGGCCTACGAACAGACCCGTGCGGCGTTCCGGATCGCCTACGAATATCACCTGCCGGCGATCATCCTCTACGACCAGAAACTCTCCGGGGAACTGTGGACCGTTGAGGAGTCCTTCTTTGATCGTGACCCGGACCCCGACCTCGGGGCGACCCTGGAACAGGACGAAATTGCGGAAGCTGCCCACCACGCCTCCGGCAAGTTCGAACGATATCGCCACCATCCCGACAACGACCGTGGCGTGTCGCCACGAACACTCCCCGGACAGGAGGGCGGACGGTATCTTGCGAGTGGGAATGAGCACGCCCCCACCGGACATATCAGCGAGGACAGCGATAATCGGATCGCACAGGTGGAACGTCGGCTCAGAAAGCTGGAGTCCATCCGGGAGGAGCTCGACGGGACCGAGGCGAGCCACCAGACGGACCTCGGCCCGTCCGACGCCGAGTACGGGATACTCACCTTTGGCAGCCAGCAGGGCGTCGTCGAAGAAGCGGTCGACCAGCTCGTCGAGGCCGGGTACAGCGTAAACGCCCTCGGCGTATCGGATCTCATGCCGTTTCCGAAGACCGAAGTGTCCGAGTTCCTCAAGAGCGTCGAGACTGCGCTCGTTGTCGAGATGACTGCTACCGGACAGTTCCAGGGGCTGATCCAGAAGGAACTGGGACGATTCGGAGACAAGCTCTACGGACTCCGCAAGTACAACGGCAACCCGTTCGAACCGCACGACGTGGTCGCGGGTTTCGAAGCCCAGGTCGGCGAGGGCGATCCCACGGAATCTACACGAGTCGTCCCACCGCGAGGTGAAACACTATGAGCGCATTCAAAGCAATCGGATCGGACCGGGAGGTATCGAGCGAGGAATTCACCCCAGGGATCGAGCCCCAGGCCACGTGGTGTCCCGGCTGTGGGGACTTCGGCGTCCTGAAGGCACTCAAGGGTGCGATGGCCGACCTCGGGAAGGATCCAGAAGAGATACTCCTCGTGACCGGGATTGGGTGCTCCGGGAAGCTCTCCTCGTACTTCGACAGCTACGGCTATCACGCGATTCACGGACGGACGCTTCCGGTCGCACGTGCAGCAAAACTCGCCAATCCTGAACTAGAGGTCGTGGCGGCCGGCGGCGACGGCGACGGGTACGGCATCGGTGGCAATCACTTCATCCACACCGCCCGCGAGAACCACGACATCACCTACATCGTCTTCAACAACGAAATCTTCGGGTTGACGAAGGGCCAGACGTCCCCGACCAGCCCGAAGGGCCACAAGTCGAAGACGCAACCCCACGGATCCGCCAAGGACCCAATCCGTCCGTTGTCGCTGTCGCTGACGGCAGGGGCGTCATATGTCGCGCGGACGGCAGCCGTCAACCCGAATCAGGCCCGGAGTATCCTTGCCGAAGCCATCGACCACAACGGATTTTCCCACGTCGACTTCCTCACGCAATGTCCGACTTGGAACAAGGATGCAAGAGAGTACGTTCCATACGTTGACCTCCAGGAAAGCGACGACTACGAGTTCGACACGGGAGATCGACGCGAGGCCGCCGAGATGATGTACGAGACAGAGTCTGCACTTTACGAGGGTACCGTACTCACGGGACGATTCTACCACGCTGAAGATCGTCCCTCCTACAGCCAGGAAAAGCGCAGAATTGGAGAGGTTCCCGAGGAACCGCTGGCCGGGCGCTACCACGACGACGAGTACGAGTGGGAGCGCAGCTACGACCTGCTTGAACCGCACAGATAAGCGTTCCACCGCACCAATTCAATCGGTGATTTTTTCGACATCGAATCGATCCGGGAGCCTCGCCAACGTCCGCGGAACCCGGTAATTCGAGATACACCAGACGGATTTCTAAACTATTGTCCATACTTTTATCAATTTTAATATTATATGGATATATATCCAGAATCTTTTTCAATCAATAGACGTGTCTATAGAATATGGCAGTGTTGTACGGACGAACGGCGGTTCGATCGGGGGAGGCACTGAGGGGTTCCCCGTGAGTTGTACCGACGACCGTTCCAGGACGGTCGAAAATGGTCGGAATTCCCTCCCGCGTTTCGACCTCGAATGTCTCTACGACGACCCCGTCACTCCCTCGGAACTCACCATATTTGCACCGGCCGAGGATCGACTCGCCACAGAATGGATGACCGTCGACCGGTCTGTGGCCATCCCGATCGACCGGATCCGGTGAGTCCCCCGGCGACGACCTGTAATCCGTCCGTCCTCGCGAAACGTTCCGTAACGCTGATACGCGTACTAACCATATCCGCTGGCAATGGATCTACGCGTCATCGAAAATCTCGAGACCGAGCTGTCGATCGAGATCGCGAGCGAGGACCACACGTTCATGAACGTCCTAAAGGGCGCCCTCCTCGAAATAGACGGGGTAACCGCCGCAACTTACGACATGAATCCAGAACAGTCCGGCGGCCAGACGGAACCCGTCGTCACCGTGAAAACCGACGGCTCGATCGAACCGCTCGTGGCCCTCGAAGAAGCGAGTCGAGACGTCAAAGAGAAGACGGCAGCGTTCAACGAGGCGTTCGAGGCCGCGACGTAACGGTCACACTCGTCGATTGTTCGTTCCAACCTACAATCGAACCGGGATGTCGCGCTCGTCGAGATACTCCTTGACCTGCCGAATCGAGTACTCCTCAAAGTGGAAAATGGACGCCGCGAGCGCCGCGTCCGCTCCCGCCTTTTCGAACACTTCGTAGGCGTCTTCGGGTCCCCCACATCCGGACGAGGCGATGACCGGAGTCGATACGTTGTCGCAAACGGCCTTCGTCAGTGGAATGTCGTAGCCGTCCTTGGTACCGTCCGCGTCGATAGAGTTGACAAAGAGCTCCCCGGCACCCCGGTCGGCTGCCTCTCGTACCCACTCCACAACATCCGTGCCCGTACCCTCGCGACCTCCCTTGATCGTGCACTCGAACCAGCAGGACTCGCCGTCGATCGAGGCGTAATACTCCCCCTGCTCGTCGTATCGCCGTCGGGCGTCGACGGAAATCACGATGCACTGGCTTCCGAACGCCTCGGCACCCTCGCCGACGAGTGCCGGACGCTCCAGTGCGGCCGTGTTGATCGAGACCTTGTCCGCCCCTGAGCGGAGCGTTTCCTTGATGTCCTCTCGCGTCCGGATGCCGCCGCCGACAGTCAACGGGATGAAGCACTCGTCGGCGACCGCCGACACGGTCTCGAGCATGGTCGCCCTGCCCTCCGCCGAGGCGGTGATGTCAAGGAAGACGAACTCGTCCGCGCCGGCCTCGTTGTAGCGCTTTGCGTGCTCGACGGGATCGCCTGTGTACTTGAGATCCTCGAACTGGACACCCGTGTAGACAGCTGGATTCCCCTCCTCGTCCAGATCGACGTCGATGCACGGGATGATGCGCTTCGTGAGAACCATTCCTCTCTGATAATATCCGTGGCGCGGGTTTGACCGTTTCGGAGCCGCTCGGAGTTACGGATCGGCCGAGTCGTGCCACGGGGACCAGCGAGCAGGGGGACCGACCCTCGGCTACCGCTGGCACTTGCCACGATGTGGGCTGAGTTCAGCCACAGCCCTCCCGTTACCCGGCCTGGTGTGGGGCGATAACCCGAGGCCAGCCTTCCGGTCAAATTCCTCCGGATACCCGATACGGAGCCTGGTGTCTCGCTACCGTCACGGATTGGCCCGTCGCACCGTTGCGCCACACGACGTGAATCTCGTTACCCTCGTCGTACCCACTGTCGATCCGGTCCTCTAGTCCGATCCATGTGTCACCTCGGCGTCGGTCCACGACGGCGTTTCTCCGGAGCCGGCAATGGACGTTC
>JBKGZK010000044.1:0-16309 GCA_046545615.1 Natronomonas sp. | reverse complement strand
GCGGAGATCGATCGGCTGGTGACGGCCATCGATGATGCCCGGCAGCTGTTTGCGTAGGCGGTAAGGTTCACTGATACGTTTCGACCAGGTAGTACGCACCGTCAGATAGGTGGATTGGTGCACGACGAGGCGTGCGAACGCAAATCCGTTCGTAGCCTCGAGGTTCGCGTCGACAACAACGTTGCGACGCTGGGTGAGTAGCGCTGATCCGACTGGAGTCGGATCGAAAAGTCGGTTGGACGCTATTCGGTGATCGGCATCTTCGAACGCTCGAGATCCCGAATCGCGGTCACGCTGCTGTAGACCACGGCGCCACTGACGAGCAGTGCCGAACCGAGGATCAGCACCATGCTAACCGTGTCGAATACCGGCATGTCGTAGACGTTTCCGATTTCCCTTACAGCAACGGCGACGGCGCCGCCGAGGAGCATCACGCCGAAGTACACCTTGATCTCGTCTTCGTCGACGATACTCGTTGCTGCGGAGCCGACGCGGGCACCGAGGGCGCTCCCGGCGAGGAGCGGCACGACGATCGAGAGATCGACGCCGCCGTCCATCGCGTACAGGAAGCTCCCGATTCCGCCGGAGAAGACGATCTCGAACAGGTCCGTCCCTACGGCGATCGGAACCGGAACGCCGATGAGATAGAACAACGCGGGCATGCGGATGAATCCGCCGCCGACGCCGAGGAATCCCGAGAGCAGCCCGGTCGCGAACGCGACGGCGAGGATCATCCACAGCGACACGGAGACCCCACCCCGAAGAGAGATCATCGGTGGAACTCTGTAGGATTGGATTTTCTTGGCGATTTCCGGCAGGTCGTCGGCATCGGCCTCGACGCCCTCCACGTCGTGATCGATGCCACCACCGGAGCCGCCTTTCATCGCTTCGTAGGTGACGAACGCACCGATACCACCGAGGAGGAAGACGTACGTCACGCTGATGATGCTACCAGCCAGCCCGAGTCCCTCGAGGTGCAGGACGATCTCTTTCCCGACCTCGATGCCGGCAGTGGTCCCGGCGATCATCAACACCCCGAGTTTGTAATCGACCTGCCCCAGGTCTCGATGTTTCAGCGTCGCGATGACGCTCGTCCCGAACACAAAGGCGAGACCGCTACCGACCGCCACGCGGGATGGATACCCCATCACGAGTAGCGCGGGCGTCACGAGGAACGAACCACCCATGCCGAAGAATCCAAACAGGACCCCGATGAGCAGTCCGAACCCTATAAAGAGCCCGAATAGTGCCAGACTGATGCCGAGTACCTCCATGTTAGACGTTCTTGATCCGCTTGAGTATCCGTTGGCCGAGTACCTGTTCGAGTGCGCCGTATCCGACGTAGAGGATCATCGCTTCGAGGAGGACGATTCCGATGAGAAGGATCGCCTCCGCCATACTGGGGAGACTTTCGAATCCGATCATCGGTGATCGCCTCCCTTCGAGTGCAGTCGTGTGGATATCATGGTATTCTCTTCGAATGGGCGTAACCGGACGAACGTAATAACGGTTTTGGAAGAAGGGCACAATATTACTGCAACCAATTACAGCCATATCCCACCAAAATATATCTGTAAGTTATTCAAATATGGGAGCCGAATCGCCCGCGTGTCAGCGGCGAAAAATAGTATATCGGTCGATTGCGCGCGATACCGCCTAAATATGGCACAGCCCTTCGATATCGGATCAACAACCAAACAACCGAAAGCTATCCAATCGACACGAAATACAATGCGCACACACGGGGAGATGTTTAATATGAGGAGCTGAAGACGAATATTCCTCCCACGAATATCGTGTTCGAAATGGTGTACTACCGACGAGGAATCTTGGTCATTCAAAACAATATTATACCGTGAAGCCATACGATGCCCACATGAGAGCTATATACGCGACGGACCTCTCGGCGGCTAGTGAGGCAGCGATCGAGAATCAGACCTGTCTCGAATGTCTCGACCGCATCGGTGTCGACACGTTTCACCTCGTGACCGTTGTTCCGTCGAATGTTCACGCCGGCATGCCCGGTATGAACTTCGAAAAGCGTCGCCAGCAGGCGCTGGATCGGTATCAATCGGTAATGGAGAACGCGGGCTTCGACGTTGAAACACACGTCGTGCGGGGGACGCCGCACCGTCGAATCAACGGGATAGCCGAAACGGTACACGCCGACATGACCATCGTCGGTTCGCGCGGCAAGAGTCCGCTCGAAAACCGCGTAATCGGCTCAACGGCTCGCAATCTCTCGCGAACGACGGTCGTGCCCCTGCTCGTCAACCGGATCGAGCGAGCCACCGAGGATCCATCCGTGGTTCGACGACATCTCTTTCAGCGGGTACTGTTTGCCACAGACTTTTCCGAAAATGCCCAGCGAGCCTTCGACGCGTTTTCGTATCTCAGACACGCCACCCAGGAGGCTACCCTCGTGCACGTGGAGTCGCCGAAGGATCCCGGTCCCGAGGAAATGAATCCTGCAGATCGGCTCGAAGACCTCGCCGGAACGCTCGAGGACTGGGACATCGATACCAGCATCGACGTGCGTCGCGGCGACGCCGCCAGGGAAATCCTCGCTGCAGAGGAGGTAGCCGATCCGACGAGTATCCTAATCGGATCCCGAGGACAGAGCCGACTCCGCAGACTCCTCCTGGGGAGCGTAGCGGAGGAGGTCGTCGCCGGTGCCAAGGGGAACGTCTACCTGGTTCCACCGCCCCGGACCGCGTAACGTCAATCGACGCTGTCAGGTGAGTGGCAACGTCAGGGTCGCGAGGTAGGCAAGCGCGAACGAGATGCCGAGCGAGGCGATCCACGCTCCAACAGTCACCAGAATTTTTCGTGCGCTGAGTGCGTCCCTTCCGCCGACGGCGATCCCACTCCCCACGATCGCGCTAACGACGATTTCGTTGAAGGAGATCGGAACACCGAGCAGGACTGCAAGCTGTGCGATTAGAAACGAAGGGACGAGCGCAGCAATCGAACGGCGGGGGCCAAGGGACGAGTAATCCTGGGCAACGGATTTGATCATCCTCGGGGCCCCACTCCAGGAGCCGAGAAGGATTCCGAACCCACCACCGACGAGAATCGCTGGCGCAGACAGAACACCTGCTTCGGCAAAGAGTGGTAACAGCGGCCCGACCGCGAGTCCGACCTGGCTCGCACCTGCAGAGAACGCCACCAGCGACCCGAGGCCCAGCAACACGCGCCCCAGACCACCGGTTTCGTCACGTTTCACATCCCAGTGGATAACGCCAGCGATCACCAGGGATACGAGCACTGTAACCACCACGGATCCCACCATTCCACCGATATCCAGTGATCGTTTCGTAATACCGACAATGGTACCGGGGCCCCCTTCGGGTCCGAGAAATGCAAATTCCACGTTCGCAAGAACCGCCCCCACAATCGCTACGAGAACCGGGACACTCCATCGCTCCGGAACGTCCGGTCTGGGGAGTGTGCTGGCGATTACGTAGGCGATCCCACCGCCGACGAACGGCGTCAGTATCCAGATCGATCCAATCTGAAGATACTTCGACCAGGCAGGTGTCCCGCCAATACCGAGACCCACACCGATGACGGCACCAGTTACGGTGAACGCCGTCGCGATGGGATACCCCGTCCTGATACCTACCGCCATGAGTCCCGCACCGATGAGGAGCACGAGGATGACCCCACCCGCCTGTAGCGTGACCCCGTCGACGAGTCCCCGACCGACGGCTTCCGAAACGTTTGCACCCTGGGTAACGGCACCTGCAAACCCGAAAATCCCCACGATGAAGGCTGCCCGCATCGTGGAGATGACGTTTGCCCCCACGGCTGGGGCGAACGGGGTCGCACCGGTGGATCCGGCGCCGATGACCCACGCCATAAACAGGCTGGCGAGACCGGCGATGACGAAGAGGACGACGAGTGAGAGTTCCATCGAAACAAGTCCTTATGGTGTCAGTGACCGACGACCGTCGCCACGACGAACACCGGCTGTCGTTTTCTGATTTTATATACTGTGGAAACACGGAAAAGGATTTCTTATGAACTCCAATATCCCGCAGTATTCCACGTGCCCCAATTACAAAGAGAATTTGAACGAGAGGTACATCCACGATAAAATGCGTCGACGATCCGGATGATTCGAGAAATAATGATCGTTGGTGCGGCTATCCCGGAACCCAACTCCTCCACGTGGGTTCGAGGGCCGGTTAGTAGCTCGAACAGAAACGGATCTACGAAACAGTTGAGGCAATCCACAAACAGAAACGGACCTACCCAACAACTTGGGCACCCGACGATCAGAATAGAATTATACGTGCAGATCTCGGGCCTGAATCCTAGATCCGGAGAGGCTGCCCTTATCGATATTGTACAAAATACACAATACATTATCCGCAAAAAGGTGTCGATGCTCTAATAGAGATTTCGAGCTTCGATCCCTGGAGAGTGGAAAATCCGTCGGTCGAGGGTGACGGCCCGTCGGAGAATGGGACCGAATTATCTACCGAGTACGAAAATCCTGGCGAAAGTTAAAAACGCACTGACCACTGGATGTGTACCTGTTGGGAGTCGATTTCGACACCGCAACGCGGGGGATCACTTCACCCACTCGCAGCGACGAGCACGCCACCGAAGAGCATCAAAATTCCACCGAGGCCGAGAGTCATCGCTCCGCCTTCGTAGACGAAGACGAGAGGATCGAACAGCATGGACGAAAACGTCGTGGGTTCCTCTGCGGCGAAGGAGGTTTCGATGACCGACATCAGGTCGAGCGCGACGTACATGAACACCAGACCAAGCACGACCACCCAGAACCCGATGACGAGCATCATGAATGGAAGGGAAAAACCGGCCGATGCCGATCCACGCCGGTGGCTCATATTGGAGCAAACGGTCAATCGAACCTTAAAGACCAGTCAGACCTGCGTCTGACGAATCTTTTTGCCCCCTTAGCGCAACGTATCGAACGGTACGAACCGATGGCAAGTCTCGAACGCGCGCTGAATCAACGACGACGTCGATCGCCACTCGTGTACATAGGCGCCAGTGCATTCGTCGGCGGATTGCTCTTCGTCGCAGTTGGGACCTTTGCGCTCGTACGGGATCTCCTCGTCCCGGTGACCTCGACGCCCTGGTCGTTGGCCGTCATATTGACGGGCGTCGTGCTTCCGGCCCTCCTCTACACCGCCTCGTATGTACTCGATGACAGTGACACCGGCCGCATGGGCGGCACCGGGTTGCTCGCGGCGTTGGCTGGCGTTTCCGTGTTCGCCCTTCTAACTGGACTCGGTGTCAAAATCGGTACGACGGTAGTACTCGCAACGGCCGCTCTCCCGTATGCGATCGGTCTTTCATTGCTCGTCGTGACGTTCTTTTCTGTCGCGATCGATCGTCATCTGGACGTCACTAGCGTTTATCACTCGCCGACCAAAACATCGTCTCGAACACGGCGAGACCTCGCAGGTCCGGTAACAGCGGACGGTGGCGATGACGAAGACGATCTCGATTTCCTCCTGGAAGACGAAGACGATCAAAATACCTGAGGCCTGCTTCCGCTGCCCGTTACCTCTTTCCACGAGGAGGCCGATATTTTTCCATGACGAAACGCGGACAAGCCCGCAATCTTCGGGCGTGGCTTGTGGTAGCTGGCTTCGTCGTCGGCGTCAATGCCGTCGGCGCGTTGCCGGCGTTTTTCTTCGGTGCAGACACTGACTGGATCCAACGGCCCTGGTTCTATCCTCCGGAAATCGTGTTTCCGATAGCCTGGACGATTTTGTTCACACTGCTCGGAATTGCGTTGTTCCTCGTGTGGCGAAGGGGCATTGACAGGCGCGACGTCCAACTCGCCATCGGAATCTTCGCCGGGCAGTTCGCAGTGAACCTGGCGTGGACGCCCGTATTTTTCGGCCTGCAGCGTCCGGGACTGGGGCTGGTCGTGATCGTCTTGCTGTGGGTTGGAGTCGGTGCCACCGTTCTTGCGTTCTACAGCGTCAGTCGACTGGCAGGGCTCCTCGTCGTCCCATATTTCGTGTGGGTTGGATTCGCCACCGTTCTCAATTACGCTATCTACGCTGCCGCCTGATCGAGACCGTCAGACGGTCAAAGAGTGATTTGAGTGTTCGCCGCCTATTTCGGTAACCGCGTCGTCAGAAATACCATGATGCGACGCAATTCGAAGTGGATAGTTCCCGACCAGTACCTCCTGCCCCTCCTCGTCGTCCTCGTTTCCCTATTCGCCCTGACGTTGGCTATTTTGGCTCTCGGGGGTGTGGGCGGTCCAATCGGATTCTAACCCGTTCGGTATCGATATCGTTCGACATTCTCAACAGGATCCGGATTTCTCGAAAATGCGTCCTGTGACTTCTCCCTCGACTATAGTCGTGAACTTTCTCCTCAATTTTGTGTAAGTACGAATCGGGCACCTCGTTTATCCATGCTTGGCTCCTACGTAGACCATGCGAATTCTCGTAACAGGGGCGACCGGCTTCGTCGGATCGAATCTCGTCCCGGCCCTCCTCGAGGCTGGATACGAGGTTCGAGCATTGACGAGGTCCCGAAAAGCAGGCCAGAAACGTCTCGATTCCCGTGTCGAAATCGTGGAAGGCGACCTACTTGACCCGACGAGCCTGACCGGGGTTTTCGACGACGTCGACCTGGCGTGTTATCTGGTCCACTCGCTCGGAACAGGAAGGTCGTTCGCCAACGCGGACAGAAGGGCCGCGAGGAACTTCACGAGGGAAGGTGACGACGCCGGGATCAGCCGCGTCATTTACCTCGGGGGACTGGGTGAAACCGGGGCCGATCTCTCGCCCCACCTGGAATCGCGACGCGAGGTCGAACGTGTTCTCGCTGACGGAGCGTTCGAGTTGACTACCCTCCGAGCTGCCGTCATAATCGGCGCGAAAAGCGAAAGCTTCGAGATGGTTCGATCACTCGTCGGCCGGTTGCCGATCATGATCACGCCAAGGTGGGTACGAACCCCTATCCAGCCGATTGCGATTCGTGATGTCGTCGAGTACATCATTCGGGCGATCCAGACACCAGAAACAGCAGGGAAAACGCTCGAAATTGGGGGACCTGAGGTTTTAACCTACCAGGAAATGCTCGAACGGACCGCCGCCGTAATGGGACGCCGGCTCGTGGTTATCCCGGTTCCAGTCCTCACTCCGAAGCTTTCCGTCTACTGGATTGATCTGGTAACCGATACGCCGCCTCACATCTCACACCCCCTCATCGAAGGGCTCAAAAATCCCGTGGTGGTCACGGACGATACGGCTCAGGAGATGCTCGACGTGCCATTGACGCCTTTCGACGAGGCTGTCGAACGGGCACTTCAATCCGTCGAATAGAGCGGGTTAGGGATCACCGGGGACTGATGTGTCGATGACCCGAGCCCGGTTAGCTACCCTATTCGAAATTCCGAGTGTCGAGTGATGAGAGGAATGATATTCAGTCGCATATCGGTTCTCGACGAGGGGGGATGATACCGTCGACCTCAGATCACCTCGCGTCTTCAGGGCCAGGTTCCGCCTTCCTCGAAAGCACCTTGAACCCGCTGGAGTGCGACGGCGTACGCGGCCGTCCGCATCTTCGGGAGGTCGAGTTCCTCGTACGTCTCAATGAGGCCGTCGAACGCGTCGACGATGTGGCGTTCGAGTTCGTCGTTGACCCGCTCTTCTGTCCAGTAGAACCGCTGGCGGTTCTGAACCCACTCAAAGTACGAAACGGTGACACCCCCGGCGTTCGCGAGTATGTCAGGAACGACGAATACGTCGCGATCTGCGAGCAGATCATCAGCCTCGGGCGTGAGTGGGCCGTTCGCTGCTTCGGCAATAACGTCTGCCTTCACATCGGCAGCGATGTCGACGTCGATTGCGTTCTCGAGTGCTGCTGGCACCAGCAGGTCGACGTCGAGCGTGAGAAGTTCCTCGTTCGTGAGTTCATCGGTTGCGCCCTCGTACCCGACGACCGAACCCGTCTCGTTTTTGTGGATCTTCGCCCCTTCTGAATCTAGTCCTTCCGGGTTGTAAATGCCACCGGAGGAATCCGACACGGCAACTACGGTGGCACCGAGTTCCGATTCGAGCAACCGAGCCGCGATTGCACCGGCGTTACCATATCCCTGAACCGCGACTGTTGCACCCTCGATTTCCTTGTCGAGATACGAGAATGCTTCCCTGGCCGTGAGCATCGTCGACCGTCCGGTCGCCTCGACGCGACCGAGTGAGCCTCCCGAGTCGATCGCTTTACCCGTAACGACCCCCGGTTCGGTCCGGTTTTCGAGCGTCTCGTAGGTGTCCTTGATCCAGTTCATCTCCCGCTGTCCCGTGTTCACGTCCGGTGCCGGGATGTCGCGGTTCTCGCCGATGAACGGGCGGAGTTCCTTCGCGAAGGCACGGGTGAGTCGTTCCATCTCCTCGGCGGAGCGCTTGCGGGGATCGACGACTATCCCTCCCTTTGCGCCACCGTAGGGAATGTCCACGACTCCACACTTGTACACCATCCAACCGGACAGGGCCTTGACTTCCTCGCGAGAAACGGCAGGGTGGTATCGAATTCCACCTTTGTACGGCCCACGGTCACCGTTGAATTGCGACCGATAGGCCCGAAAGACACCGATCGAGCCGTCGTCGAGTTCGATCGACAAGTTAGTCTCCAGGATGCGCTCGGGGTTTTTCAGTCGTTCGAGCATCCCCGGCTCGATATTCATGTATGACGCCGCTTCGTCTACTTGCTCTTGTAAGCTCTCGAATGGATTGACGTCGGTTGACATGAAGTAACCGACGAGGAGTCCATGCATAAGAATGACGAATATATGTTAATGATTGTCATTGTTAATTACAATTATTTTTCACGATGGTTCGGATGATCCCGATGCCCATCGGCGGCTCGTGCGCGTTCGAGAATTCGCTCTGCTTGGGCGATGAGCGGTGCGTCAATCATCTCCCCGTCGACCCGAAACACTCCCCGATCCTTGGCGTCGGCGGCGTCCTTGGCCTCGAGAATTCGTTCGGCCCACTCCACGTCCGCCTCGTCCGGCGTGAACGCGTCATTGAAAATCGGAACCTGGCCGGGGTGGATCGCCACCTTTCCGTCGTAGCCAAACTGGACCGCGATGGCGGCGTCCTCCGAGATCCGGTCGCGATCCTCGATTTCGGTACAGACGGTGTCGATAACGTCGACATCAGCAGCGCTTCCGGCGAGCACCACGTGCTGACGGGCGTGGGAAATTTCATCACCGTCTCGCGTCCGCGTGGCACCGATGTCAGCCGACAGATCTTCGGCACCGAACACTAGGGCGTCGACGCCAGAAACTGTCGCGATTTCTTCCGCTGCAAGCACTCCACGTGCTGACTCACAGAGTGTCAAGATCGGGAGCTCGAATCCGAATTCCCTCACAGTGTCGACGACGACACGAGCGTCCGCGTCTGATTCGACTTTTGGTGCCATAATCGCATCGATGCGTGGCTCCGAAGCCAGAACAATCTCGAGGTCTTCGGCACCCGTAGGTAAGGGGTTAATCCGTACCACCACCTCGCAGTCCGGATCGAACTCTTCATCCGTCAGGACGTCCGTCACCGCGTTCCGAGCCTCGTGCTTCCGTCCCGGGGCGACGGCGTCCTCGAGGTCGAAGATGACGGTGTCAGCACCGGTATCCGGGGCTTTCCACATCAGTTCGGGTCGATCGCCAGGCGAGAACAAGACACTTCTCCGGGCCATAGCGATTGGCTGGACCGCAGGTACCGTAAGTGGACCGACAGGGAAGATGGACGAACGATCGGTCGTGGCGGTACGGTTTTGCACGTGGGATTCGATCACTCCTTCGTGACCGGACGTTACTATCACGAGTTCGAGGTCGGCGAGACCATCGAACACGACAAACGGCGGACCATAAGCGAAGCCGACAACCAGCAGTTCTGCGATATGACGATGAATCAACAGCCGCTCCACCTAGACGCCGAATTCGCGGACGACACCCAGTTCGGCGAACGGTTAGTCAACGGGCTCTATACTATGTCCCTTGCCGTGGGACTTACGATTCCCGACACGACCGATGGCACGATCGTTGCCAACCTCTCCTACGACAACGTCGATCACCCCGAACCGGTGTTTCACGGCGACACTATCTACGCACAATCCACCGTGACCGAAAAACGCGAGACCAGCGACGGCGAACGCGGGATCGTCACTATGTACGTCGAAGTGTTCAAAGTCGGCGACGATTCGGACACCCTGGTCTGTTCGTTCGATCGGACGGTCCTTTCGCTCAAAGCCTCTCCCTAAGTCGAGACGGTGTCCATACGAACACGACCGGTCGATTATGGCGACTTCGACGACGGGGTGAGCGCAGACTCGGGCGATCGGATGGCAGCTTCCGCGTCCTCGAGCGCACGATCGGGATCGAACTCGTCGACGACGGCATCGAGCTCTGTACGCGTAGAATCTGCGAGATCCTTCGCGTGTTGGGTGACGTTCGGAATAGCGCGAACGAGGTTGTCTACGATCGGTACGTCGGCAACCTGCATCGATCGAGAGAGCGGATTCAGATCGACGACGATTTCGGAGATCCCCATGTCGTCGAGAGCGGCGGCCCGATCGCCATCTTCGAGTGGGACGAGAACGACGTCTGCAGACCCGATCCCGTTTGCGTCGATCTTTGCACGTTCGTGGTCGAGTCCAGGGATGCGGCCGTCGGCTCTGAGGCCCAGCACCTCGTCGGCTCCGTGCTGTGCGAGATGGTCTACGATCGCTCGCATCCGTTCTTCGGTCCGGTTGAAGAGGTTTACCTCGAGTGCAGCCCCGGTAACCGCCCCGAGTTCGATCATCTCTCCCGGTGCGAGCGCGGCAACATTTCCATTGATCGACAGAACCGGTCGGTCTGCGCGAAGCAGTACTGCGGCGGCAGTCCGTTCTGCCTCGTCAGCGCTCGGAATCGTTCGTTCGCCGATCAAGTAATCGAACGCCTCGCCACGGCCCTGGGCGATGAGTCCCTGCCTGGACGTGATACCCTTCTCGACGCCCTCCTCGATACGATGTCGAGTCACGAGCGATTCGTACCGGGGATGGGACTCGGGTATCTCCTCCTCCGTCATGGATGATACTCGTCGACGACGGGCAAAAAGGATCCCGTTTGGTCGGTCTCTACTCACCGTACCGGTTACACCGCAGTCAGGTGCGCACCGGTCGGACAGATTTCGGTTTTCGTCGCTTCGTATCCGGCGTCCGTAAGTCCACTCCCGAGTGCGAAAACCGTCTCCCCGAGCATCGCCATCGACGCGTCACCACCGGTCTCGCGTACATCGTCAATGGCATCCCGTATCCGGGGGGTGAGGAGGTCGCTCTCGTTCGCGAACCGTCTGGAGGCTCGCAGGAACGTCGATAGGGTCGGCTCCTCGAGCAGCGTCTGTAACGCTCTCTCGCCGGCAGTCGTCACCCCGTCTACGTCTCCCGACAGAACCGCTTCCGTCGAGAGTTCGCCGAACGTAACGAACTCGACCCGCTGACGGTCGGGAATACCGTCGAGACGACCGTACGGCGGAGCCCCGGGTTCGATTCGAATTGGGACGCCGCCGCGCGCCTGCGCGACCACATCCCCGAGTCCAGTTCCGGATCGGATTTCTGCCCGGTGGGCGACGGCCACGAGTTCGTTTTCCGTGAGTTCCAACCCGAAAACAACGTTGGCAGCGAGTGCAGTTCCGAGAGAAATTGCACCGGAGATACCGAATCCCGATCCCAGTGGGAGCGTGGTTTCCACCTCGATACGTCCCTCGACGTCGAGTTCCTCAAGGACGCGCTCTACCGGTTCGACCTCGATGGACTCCCCGTTGAGGATCGTCCCGGTTCCCGGTGCGAGAGACACACGGACGCCATCTGAAAGCGTCACGCCAGCCCCCCGGGATCCGGATCTGGTCGGATCATCGCGTCGACATGCGCTAAAAAACCCGGTTACGTGTCCGGGGACAAACGTTGTAACCGGCTCGGCCATGCGAGGGCATCCGTCGTGATACCGTTTAAGCCCCTCGTTGTCCGTTTGACTGAGGACCCAGCGCCAACGACCGGAAGATAAACCGTTTTGAGTCGGGTCGTCGAAGGAGGCCATAGTGACCATCCGTGAGTAATCGACCTGCGGAATCGACGGAGGGTCTGGCGCTCCTGGTTCCCGTCGGGTCGTCCGAAACGTTGCGAAACACTGTCGCGTATGCGGTCCGAACGGCAATTGATCGGGAGGCGGTAGCAGTCCACTTCGTCGCCCCCGTCGAGTGGCGCGACGTGGGTGCTGCGACCGCTCCGGAACGTACCGTGATTCAGGAACTGCTGGATCGAGTTGCGGTGTGGGCCGACGAAGACATCGCCGACGAAGAACTGCGTATCGAGACGGCAATCGTTGGCGAGGACACCTACCTTTACAGCCCTGACGACTTCGCTCAGGTTCTGGCCGAGTATGCCAACCGATATGCAATCGACGAGATTGTGGTGGATCCCGCGTATCGCCCGGGTGGAAACGTCCCCCTGCTGCAGCCCATGGAGATCGACCTCATCCGTCGTGGATTTTCCGTCGAGGAGGCACCTGTCGAAACGCCGGTCCGGAGACAACCGATCGTCGGTCCAGGGAGCGTAGCCCAGTTCGGCACCGTCTTCGTCATCTCGTTCGTATTCTATCAACTTCTTGCCGGTTTTTCGGTGTTTCCCCCTAGCACGTTCGATCTCGCGACCGGCGTAATCAGTGCCGGTATCGTTGCCATAGGGCTTCAGCGGGTGATGCTTTCGAGACCGCCGAATCTTCGTCGGCTCTTCTGGCAGGTTATGCGTCTCGGGTTATTCGTTCCGTATCTAGTATACGAGATCGTCAAATCGAACATCTACGTCACCTACCTAATTTTGCACCCGAAGCTTCCGATCGAACCTCGGTCCACGAGGATGCGGGTAGCACTCGGTGGCGGCACGGCGCTGACGACGCTGGCCAACAGTATCACGCTTACGCCGGGAACACTCACTGTTCGGACGGAGGGTCGGGATTTCTACGTTCATACGCTGTTCGGCGGTGCCCGGGACGGATTGTTCTCGGGATCCCTCGAGCGAGCTGTCAGATTCGTCTTTTACGGCCGAGGATCCGCTGCGATCGCGAACCCAAAAGAACGGGACGACTGTGAAATCTTACAGGAGGACGACGAGTAATGCTATCGACGATATTTCTGACGGCGGCGACGGCCCTCGTCCTACTCGCAATCGTTGTCCTCTATCGCGCAATCAAGGGGCCAACAATGCAGGATCGGGTCCTCGCCGTCAACGTCCTCGGGACCAACACAGTCGTTATCCTCGCAATCTTGGCTGTCGCTCTCGACAGCCCGTCGTTTCTGGACATTGCGCTGGTGTATGCGCTGTTGAATTTCATCATGGCGGTGGCGATATCCAAGTTCACGGTCAAGCGAGGTGACGTGATATGAACGAGATCCGACTCGCGATAATCGCCGTCCTGGTCGCCGGTGGCGTGTTCTTCACGTTCGTCTCTGCGATCGGAGTGCTCAGATTACCGGATGTCTACGCGAGGGCTCACACCGCATCCCAGACGGATACGCTCGGTGCCGGACTCGTCGTTGCAGCAGTCGTTGTGGCCTACGGATTCGATTCGTCCGTGATCAAGGCGTTGTTCCTGCTGGTGTTTATCTTCATCACGAACCCGACGGCGGCACACGCGGTGGCACGTGCTGCCGACGAGGAGGGAATCGAACCCTGGACGAGAGGTGACGAACGCCGATGAGTGCACTCGCTTATGCGCTCGTCGCATTCGTTCTAATAACAGCGGTGGCGACCGCACTGCTCAGGGACGTCCTCGCGACGATCATCGTGTTTGCCGCCTACAGTCTCGGAATGGCGCTCCTGTACGTCGTCTTACTCGCCCCCGACGTTGGGCTCACCGAAGCCGTCATCGGTGCGGGCGTCACCACGATATTACTGCTCGTGACGATCACGAAAACCGTTCGACCCGGCGGAGAGCGTGTGTTCGAACGAATCAACCCGCGCGGCGTTCTGGCATGTGGGGCGCTTGTTGTCGTGTTCGGGCTCACGCTGTCCGACCTTCCAGCCGTCGGTGACCCGAACTCACCCGTCCTGACGAACGACGAGGTAACCGGATATTATCTCGCCCAGTCATACGCTGAAATCGGCGTCGAAAACACAGTCACGGCGGTGCTCGCCGCCTACCGTGGATTCGATACGTTCGGCGAGGCAACCGTCGTTTTCGCGGCAGGGCTAGCGGTCCTCGTCATCCTCCGACAGGAGGTGTTAGCGTGAGCGATATCGATGAGCGATCGGCCGTAAACGTCTCCGATCGGACGCCGTATACCGAGAGTCTCGTGATTATGAGCGCAGTTCGCATCGTGACACCGTTCGTGCTCACCTATGGGTTGTTCGTCACGTTTCACGGGGCAGACTCTCCTGGAGGTGGATTCCAGGGCGGTGCACTCATCGGCGTCGTTGTCCTGATGCTGGCGTTCGCTTTCGGAATCGACCCCACCCGCGAGTGGCTTGGCGACTGGTTACTCACGGTTGTTGCCAGTCTCGGAGTGCTCGTCTTCGGTGGAATCGGTCTCGGGAGCGTCGTTCTCGGGGGAAAATTTCTCGAATACACCCGGTATCCCCTGGATCATCCCACGAAGCTTGGGGTGGAACTAGTCGAGATCGGTGGCATCGCACTCATCGTTTCCGGGGTCATCGTAGGGCTGTTTTTCCTCACGTCGCGTGGACCCGGAGGTGAAGACAAATGATAGACCTGTTGGTCACGCGTTGGGCGTACGTAGCGTTCCTCTCCCTCTTCGTCATCGGACTCTACATGATGATCTCCAGCCAAAACCTCGTGAAGAAAGTCATCGGGTTGAACCTGTTTCAGACTGCCCTGTTCCTGTTCTTTATAGCCTCTGCGTACGTCGCGGGAGGTGCTCCCGCTATCCTGCATGGTGACGGTGGGGGGCCTTACGTCAGTCCGCTACCCCAAGTAATCGTCCTGACCGCAATCGTTGTCGGGGTGAGTCTCACTGCCGTCGCATTGGCGCTTGTCGTACGCATTTACGAATCGTATGGAACGATCGACGAGGCCGTACTTCGTGAGGTGACGGATGACTGACGTCGTCCTGGCGTTGCTCATCGCCGTCCCGATCATCGCCGCTGTCGTTCCGTTACTTTCGAGCGTCCGGTCGAAGCAGACGGGGTGGCCGATCGCTGCCGCCGTTTGCGTCAGCGAGGTCGGTCTCGCTACGGCCCTGGTTCGGGGCGTCTATCGAGACGGTCGGTTGGTACACGAGGTCGGTGGCTATCCGGCACCGTATGGTATCGAACTGGTCGGCGATGGGCTCTCGGCGCCGATAGTCGTCTTAGTGGCCGTGGTATCGCTCGGGGTGCTCGGCTTTGCGCGTCGGGGTGGCCCAAGGCGCAACAGTTTCTACAGCGTGTACCTGCTCTTGGTCGGGGGATTGATGGGCACCACCGTCACCGGCGACATGTTCAACATGTTCGTTTTTCTCGAAATAACGGGATTGTCGACATATGCTCTGGTCGCGAGCGACCGGTCAGGACGATCCGCAATCGCGGCACTCAAATACCTCATCCTCGGGACGACGGGGGCCTCCATGTTTCTCGTCGGGGTCGGATACGCATTCATCGCCACCGGGACCCTCAACATGGTGGATCTATCGGCCGAATTGGCTGTACTGTACAGCGACGGCGGCTCTTCGTCGGTCGTGTTGGCCTCTTTCGGCTTCATCGTCGTCGGACTGGGCATGAAGGCCGCAATCTTTCCACTCCACACCTGGCAGCCGGATGCATACCAGTATGCACCCGATACCGTCTCGGCATTTATCTCAGCCCTGGTGTCGACGGTTGCCGCGTACGCGATCGGTCGGGTCGTGTTGACCGTTTACACGGTTTCATTCTTCGAAGCGGAACCGATCGCACGGACTGGCCTGCTTACAGTCGCCTGCGTGAGCGTCCTCGCTGGGAGTGGACTCGCTGTCGTCCAGCGCGACGTAAAGCGCATGTTCGCGTACTCCTCAGTCGCCCAGTTCGGATTGATCGTTGCCGCATTCGCGCTCGCGACACCGGACGCCGTCCTGGGAGCAGTCATCCACCTCGTCGGACACGGCTTGACGAAAGGTGGATTGTTCATGGCGGGGGGTATCCTGGCCACCGCTCACGGTTCGCGAACCGTCGGTTCGTTAGCTCGACTCGGATATCGATCGCCGATATCCGCTGCTGGAATGGCAGCTCTTGGACTCGTCCTCGTGGGCGTCCCCCCGTCGATCGGGTTTCTCGGGAAGTGGTACATCGCTCTCGG
>JBKGZK010000043.1:0-16421 GCA_046545615.1 Natronomonas sp. | reverse complement strand
TATCCGTCCGCGACAATCCGTTTCGACCACGATGGCCCGGTGACAGCGACCGTACTTCCGAGTCTGGAACGGGCCATCCGGGAGTTGGTCGAGAACGCTGCCAAACACAGTGGACAGACCCCGACGATACGGATCAGCCTCAAAGCTGATCCAAACACCGTCGAGATTCGAATCGCGGATGACGGTCCCGGGTTGGACGATAACGAAGTGGCTGTCCTCGAGACGGGAACCGAGACGCCCCTGGCCCACGGCACGGGATTGGGGCTTTGGCTGACACACTGGATCGTCACGAGTCAGGATGGGCACGTTGATGCAACCGTAACCGACGACGGGACGACGATGACGATCTCGGTTCCCCGAACGCCAGACATGGACGTCCACCAACAGGTGGCACAGCTTCAGCGGACGCGCGATCAGTACCAGGCGGCCTTCGACGAGGCCGTCGACGCGATGGTTATCGTCAACGACGACGCCAGAATAATCGACGCAAACAGGAGATCGACCGAAATCTACGGGCTTGAGAGACCGAAACTGCTCGGTCGAGAGATCCCCGAGTTTCTGCCGGAGGGTTTCGATTTCGAGGCCGAATGGCGCGAATTCCAGGATTCTCGAGGCGTTCGGGACACGGTCACCATCGTGGGTGGTGACGGCGTGAAACGCGAGGTTGAATACACCGCTCGCACCGATATCGTCCCCGGTCTCCACCTCATCGTGAGTCGTGAAACCAACGGCCACGTCGCATAATCTATCTCCCTGACGGCATCGGTGCCGCCACCGCCTTTGCCACTGTCAAGCTCCCTTCGTGTCACCGCACACCCTGGAGTCGTGGCTGTCGAAGCAAGATTTAACAGTCCAGTTAGCAATTCGTATGCGTGCCGATTCAGCGCGCCCGGACGGTCGACGTGCTATACGACGCCGTCGCCGAATACGATCTCGTCCTCGTCCCCGATGCACCGCTTGCGAGTGCGATCAATCGTCGACTCGACGTCCCACACTTCGGAACCTTTGCAACCACGCCTCGTCGACTCGCGGCTGGGCGTAGAGAGCAAGCCGAGGATCGAACCGCCTTTCTCGAAGTTATCGACCGGACGACCTACGACTGGAAATCCGTCAGTTATGCCATCGGGAACGTCCTCCAGTGCTGGGAGCACCAGGGGAGTCTGGATTCGATACTCGAATACGACCAGTATGCGGACGAGGTCACCCGGGAGATCGTCGATATCCTCGGCGACCTCCGGACCACGTCGAGTCGCCTCTCGGAGCACACCATCCACGGTGCGGACGTCGCCGTCGTCGGAGAATCGCTGCTTACGGATCTCGAACGTCGAGTGCTTCCGAACGAGTACGAGTCTATCCCGCTTTTCGCAGACGAACCGTTCGACCCCCCGCCGATGCACATAATCGACACGTCTGGCGATATTATCGACGCGCTGTTGGACGCCATCGATCCCGATACTCCGGACCGCGTCGCGATCGTCCTCGAGGGAACCAGTCGCTACTCCTCGCTCGTGGAATCGGCCCTGGAGGCCAACGACATCCCGTACGTCGGCGGTCCTGGTTTCGTGGACGACACCCACATCCGAAGCTACATCACGCTGTGTCGGCTGGCGTTTCGGGGGGCCGACACCACTGTGGCCGACGTCAGATCGATCCTCACCCGGCTAGGCGCATCGGTGGATATCGAACATGACGAAAAGCGGCTGCACGCCGTCGATATTCCGGAGACGGCGTGGATTCGATCGTTCTGTCGGTCGCTCACGTCTCGAACCTTCACCGAATCGCTTGACGTCTTTGCAGACCGGATCGGGGCGTCGATGGATCGATTCCGGAGTGAACTCCGGAAACTCGGGATCGCCAGCACACCCGTCACCGCGGATCGCCTTGACGAACTAACATACTATTTACAGAGTTACGACGTGCCCGTCACGCGAGAAAATACAGGCGTACTCCTCGCCGACGCAACATCGTCTGGATACGTGGATCGTCCCGTCGTGTTCCACCTCGGTCTGGACGAGAGCTGGACCAGGTCGCCTCCGCAACGGCCGTGGGTGAATGCCGAAGCCCAGTTCGAGCGCTACATCGGCCAGTTCCAGTTATTGCTTCAGAGTGGCGTGAATCAGTACTATCTCGTGACCGATACGGCAGGTGGGCAGCCGGTGACGCCCTGTCTCTACTTCGGAGAGCTATTCGACGAGGAGTACGACCAGTTCAGCGATCTCGAGTCCGTGGCACACACCCGGCCCGGCGATGTCGGGCGCGCGGGATTCGATCGTGTAGAGACCGACATCGAGCCCGGCGAGAGTACGACTATCAGTAACTCGCGTCTCACGACGTACATCAATAGTCCGCGGGATTACTTCTTCGACCAACTCGTCGACGGGCCGAGCAAGGACTACTTTCGGGAGGGCAATCTCTTTCACGACTTCGCCGAGTTCTACGTCACCCACCCGGAGGCCGTCGACGATGCAACCATCGGAGAGGTCGTGGTGTTGATGCTCGACGACGCGGCCCCGTTTTTCGCGGAGATCGACCGCCCCCTCCGCCGACGCAAGTACCGAATCGGTCTCGAGACCATCGTCGAGTACCTGGACACCCAGCGACCGTTCGAGGACGATTTCCTGACGCCGTCGACGGGATGGGGGTCGAACTTCTTCGCCGAGTACTACGGCAAATCCGTCGACTCGCCGCTCACCGAACACTGGTTCGAGGACTCCAGCCTCGGCATGAACGGCAAGATCGACCTGATTGCCGGTCCCGATCACCTTCTCGATTTCAAAAGCGGCCCGAAGAAATCACGCCGCGACGTGGTGAAACAGGCGGCGATCGACCCACCCGACGACAGGCCCGATTTCCAGGCGGCCATGTACCTCTGTTACTACCGAAGCGAACGCCCCGAAGAGCCACTCGAGTTCACGTTTTTCCACTTTCTCGATACCCTGGACGACGTCATTTCGGGCTCTCACGACATTGAGGACACGCTCACGACCGTCTCGTATTATCCCTGGACATTCGACGAATACGTCGGTTCGAGGGACGCCTACGACGTCCTCCTCGATGGGTATGCAGACTGTGCGTCCACCTTCGAGGATCTCGGGTTTGAATCGTATCGGGACATCATGGAGGGGCTCCAGTTTCCCGATACGACGGACCGCGCGGTACTCAGGGAGTCAGACTTTTGTGCGGAATTCACGAACGCCGTCGATCGGCAGACCTCGGCCGAACCGGACGTCGAGAAAGGTACGGACCAGGCGATCAGGCTGCTCAACGGCATCCACAAGAAGACCTTCTTCCGCGAGGACCTCGACGCCTTCGAGACCTTCGTCACCGACCGCATCGAGGAACTCGATCGGTATCGGGCTGGCGAAGAGCGGTTCCCGATCGAGGGACTCGGTGGCGAACCGAATTACCGGCGGGTCAGCCATCGAGACCTGCTGCTCGAGGGGGAGACGCGGTGACTGACCCGACCCCCAATCCCCGTCAGCAAGAACTCATCAAACACACCGAAGGACTCTACCTCGCTGACGCCGGTGCAGGAACGGGGAAGACGTTCGCTATCACTCGTCGATACGCTGAGATAATCGACCAGCCCGAGATCGAACCGGCGGACGTCCTCCTCGTGACGTTCACGCGTAGTGCCGCAATCGAGATGAAAGAACGCATCGTCGACCACTCCACGTATTCGCTCCGCGAACTCGCCGATGCGCCGATTCGCACCTTCCACGCCCACTGCTTCGATCTCCTAACGGAACGAGGCCATCGGGCCCCAACTCACCTCGGGCTCGACGAGCGAATCACCCAGTCGACGAACGTCATCGAGGACGATATCGTTACGGCCGAACTGTTCAGGGAATTCTTCGACGGATTCCGGGACGATAATCCGGAGTACGCCGATTTCTACCGGGTGCTCTCGGACGGAACGGCGCTACAATCGATCATAACAGAATTCGCCTCCAAGGGGATCATTCCGACGAGAAACGGCTGGTATCGGGAGAGCGAATCCGCGGTCGACGGAAACTTTGAGCGCTTCAAGGCCGCCTTCGACGAGGTGAACCACCCCCGTAACGACGGCCGAAAACAGTCGACACTGCGGGAGAAACTCAACGCATACGGTTCGAAGAAAACCTACGTCCCCGATGCTCCACCAAAATCGACACTCAGGGGCGAGGCGACCAAGTCGGTCCCCGACGAGGTTGCAAGCGACGCGTTCTATGAGGATCGCGAGGAGCTGAAGTCGTTCGTCCACGACGTCTACGTGGCGTATCTTGAGTTCGTCCTCGGACGCAACTATCTGACCTTCGGATTTCTCCAGGTGTTCGCGTTCGTGCTTCTGTGTGAAAATCGCGACTTGCGAGATGCCGTCTCCTTCGAGTACGTGATGGTCGACGAGTTCCAGGACACGAGCGAGATTCAGTTCAAACTGGCGCTGCTTCTCGCAGCCACGAACAACTTCTGTGCAGTTGGCGACTGGAAGCAGAGTATCTACTCGTTCCAGTATGCGGCCGTCGAGAACATTCTGAATTTTGAGGATCGGCTCGAACGATTCAGTGCCGGTCTCAACGACGACCAGGTGCGCGTCCCCTTCGACGTCGAACCGGTCCATCGCATCGAACTCACCGAGAATTACCGGTCGACACAGTCGATTCTGGACTTCTCGACGGAGGCGCTCGTCACGCCGGCTTCCGGAAACGAAGACGTTGACGAGCGCGTCGCCGACGACGTGGTGTCACTTACCTCGAACGCGACCGTCGACAACACGCGGATCGAAGGCTTCCACCACGACGAGGAACACGAGGCCGTCCTCACCGCGATTCAGTCGATCATCGACAACGAGGCGTATGCCGTCGAGGACGAGGAAGGCGACATGCGGCGACCGGAGTATGGCGACATCGCGGTGTTCACACGAACGCGCGACTTCGGACGGGAACTGCTCGGTGTCGCCGAGGAGTATGCCTTCCCGATGGCGTACGACGGCGGAGTCGAACTCTTTCGCACCGACCAGGCCAAGCTCTTGCTTGCCTGGCTCCGCATCCTCGATGCGAATACCGATCGCGGGTGGGCGGTCGTTCTCGAACGGGCAGGCTACACGCTCGACGAAATCAGGGACATACTCGCCGCGGAATCGTACCCGCAAGAAATGATCGCCTTCAAGAACGAACTGACTGGAATGGAGTTGATCGGCTCCCTGGCCAGGCGGGTTTTCGAGAAATACGGGTTCACGGGTGAATATGCGGACGTGATCCTGCACACGATATCTGCAGTCTACGACACCTCGACGATGACCCGTGGCGAGTTGATCCGGTTCATCGAACGGGGCATCGAAGACGGGAGTGAACACGAGGTAGTCACCGGTGCGGGCGTCGATTCGGTCACCGTCCAGACCATTCACGCCGCGAAGGGCCTCGAGTATCCAATCGTCATTCTCGCGAATATGAATGACCGGAAGTTTCCACCTTCGGGCGGTGGCGCACCAGTCGTCAGGTACGACGAACGGATCGGTCTGCGACAGCGAAAAGTGTACGCCGAACCCGAGGACTATCCGCACGTCTACGACAATTGGACCCACGACGTTCTCAGACACTGCCTCGAACGGAATGAGGACGAGGAGCGTCGGCTCCTGTACGTCGCCATCACACGGGCGGAGAACCACGTCGTCTTCGCCGGAGGCGAGGATCCGAATACCTTCTACGAGGAACTCTCGTTCGACGAACGTCGGATAGACCCCGCCGTCGAACACGTTGACCGTGCCGACACGGTCCAGACACAACTGCCCGTGACAATCGTTCCACCCGACGGACCGACCGGAGAGACGCCCCACACGCTGATGGATCGAACGGTGTTCGAGGATCCAGACATCCACGAGGAGCCCGACGAAGGGATGGGAGACGTGACCTTCCGCGGCCGGGAGTTTGGTTCCCAGGTTCACGACTTCGCAGAGGATTACGCGCGAGGTGACGACGTTGTTCCACGCGCCACGGATCATCCCGACGAGAACAACGTCAAACGGTTCATCGACTCGCTCGACGGTGAGTTCCACGTCGAAAAGTCAGTCGTCCTCCCGCTCGACGTCGACGGGGACCGAGTCACCATTGCTGGAATCGTGGATCTCGCCGTCGAGACGCCAGAGACCCTCGAGATAATCGATTACAAAACCGACCAGAGTCGTCGAGCCGAATCCGAGTATCGGACACAGCTGAGCATTTACTATCAAGTCCTCGATGCGTACTTCCCGGACAAGGACGTGTCTGCGAGCCTGTTCTACACGGCGACCGGAGAACGCCTCGACGTCGCGCCCCTCACGATCGAAGAACTGAAAGACGTCGTGCGTTCGACCGTGGACACTGGTTCGGCAACCTCACCTTGAGTTCGCGGTATCGAGACGGCGGCCGGCACGGCAAATTCGGCCGTCGCACACGCGAGTACTCGTGTCGGTGTTCACAGGATGTACGCCTCAGTGTTCTGCGAGGGGGTCGACTGGTGTCGATTCAACGAACCGCTGATAGAGAGTTTGTCTCGGTTTGTCACCGTAATGTGAAGTGAATCACAGGAAACGGTGAGTGTCCACTCGTCGGGATCTTCGTCGACAAATAACGAATCCAGCGAGTGGGATTCGATCACGTCGACCACACGATCTGGAATGTTTTCCTCGCGAACACCGGCTTCCGATTCCAACGCATCGACAACGGCATTGCAGATCCGTTGATCGGTATCGATACTGTAGGTTACCCCATCCTCCATGCTTTCACTCCGTTTACTTAGACTGCGAAATTCGGGTTATCAGGCATCTGTAATAAACTAATGGTAATTAATCGCGAAATTTCACACCCATCGGTTGCGGAATTCGAAGCCTCTACCTTGCCATCATGGACCTCTCCCTCAGGCCGACTGCGGGAGTCGTATCCGAACTGTCGCATCGTCTGGATGCACATCGAGGATTCCATTGGCGCGGTTAACGACCCATTCCAGACACCACAGTGAGAGACCCTTCCCGTGTTCGAGGGGTGTTTCTTCGTCGTTCTCGAGTGCATCCACGTCCAATTCGGGGAGTCCATCGCCGTCGTCGTTGATCCGTACGACCACCGAATCATCGGACGATGCGTTCCGGTTTCGATCGCCTGTTACGCTGACGTCGACGCGGAGCGAATCGCGATTATTTTCGATGAGTTGTTCCACGACGTCCGCGACGGCGATCGGAAACGCGGACGGCGCGTCGACGGCGACATCCGTGTCAGTAGTTGATTCGACCCTAATCGTCGCCTCTGGTGCGTCCGCTCGAACTCTTTCGAGCGATCGTTCGAGACTCTCGGGCAGATGATGTGTGATGAAATCAGTTGGATTTTCGGTTACCAGCTGCTGGATACGCTGGGTCCGATCCGAAATTATTGCGAGTGATTTCGCCGTGTCTTCGATCGTTTTTAGGTCGGCAGAAATCCCGTCATCAATCGGAGACTGTCGCAGATTCGAAGCCATCCCGGCGATGATGTTGACGTCGTTTCTCACGTTGTGCCGGAGCACCCGATGGAGAACGCTCACCATTGCGGATCGTTCTTTGAGCACGACATGGGAGGTTTCGAGTTCGGTTCTCGTATTACGGAGGTCGGTGATTTGCTGCAGGACGAAATACGTCGCAACACTCGCCAACACGTTGGCTCCAGTTTCGAACACCTCTGCCGTCAGTGACGTAGTCTGATAGTACGTCCCGCCAGTAAATTGGAATATTTCCAAAATCTGATGAAACGTCATAAACGACAGTAACGCGATGAGGAGGATCGGACGTCTGTCGTTGTGTCTGTAGACGTTGATCGAACTGTAGGCGATCATGATTGCCATCACGAAAATCGGAAGCAGAGTAAAGACGGTAAATTCGAAGTGAGTGGCCATCTGCAATGAATATACACGCACAGCCGTATGCTTCTATCGGCTGATCACGTGCAAGTTTTCCCGCCGGATTTCACTCAGAGCGTCCGATTTCATTATACCCGTAGCGGATCGACGATCCACGATTAGCAAGAGGCGAATGCTTTTAGCAGAAAACCACGTCTACCAGGCATGCGGGAATCGAGCAACCAGGGACTCGAAGAGACCAACGCCTTGCTTTCGACGCTCTTCGAGACGCTTCCCGTCAGCGTGCTCGCCGAAGATACTGCTCGGAACGTGCTCGCGATCAACGAGCGCATGGTCGAGATGTTCGGGATGTCCGGATCGCCAGACGACATTGTTGGAGCCGACTGCGAACAGCTAGCCGAGGAGGTCAGTGAGATTTTCGAACGACCCGACGAGTTCGTCAACCGAACAAACGAACTGGTGGAAACGCAGGCGTCCGTCTCCGACGAGGAATGGACCTTTCGGGACGGGCGGACGGTCGCGCGGAGTCACCGACCCATCACACTCCCCGATGGAGAGGGACACCTGTGGGTCTATCACGACGCAACCACTCAGGTCGGACGCGAGCATCAGCTCGAAATTCTCAACGAGATACTGCGGGATCTGATGGCAGCAACGACGAGACAGGAGGTGGCCGAAATTGGCGTCGACGCCGCAAACGATATTTTAGATCTCGAGGCGAACGCCATCCACCTCTACGATGAGGAAAAGGCAGGTCTCGTTCCAGTCGCCGCGACCGACGCGGTTTACGATCTCATCGAGGACATTCCGACGTTTAGAGGCGAGGAGAGCATTGCCTGGCGTGTCTATCAGAACGGTGAGGCCCCGGGCAATGGACGATATCTACGATGACCCCGACATCTACAACCCCGGCTCTCCCGTTCGGAGCGAACTCCACCTCCCGATCGGTGAATCTGGCATTCTCGTTGCGGGATCGCCGACACCGGCCGCGTTCGACCAGGAAGACCTCGTTCTCGGAAAGATACTCGCCGGAAACATCGCCTCGGCACTGGAACAGGTTGAACAGACCGAACGATTGCGCAGGCGGGAAGACGAGTTATCGCGGCAAAACGAACGCCTCGAAGAGTTCGCAAGCGTAGTCTCACACGACCTGCGAAATCCGCTGAACGTCGCGTCCGGCCGACTCGAGCTGGTGCGGGAGGACTGCGAAAGCGAACACATCGACCACATCAAACAGGCGCACACACGCATGGGCGCGCTCATCGAGGATCTCCTGGCATTGGCCCGCCAGGGCAATCGCGTCAGTGACACGGAACCGGTCGACCTCGACAAGTTGGTCGGAAGCTGTTGGCATAACGTGGCGACCGCCGAAGCCACAATCAAAACGAACCCCATCCGACCGTTCGACGCCGATCGAAGCCTCCTCCAGCAACTCCTCGAGAACTTCTTTCGGAATGCTGTCGACCACGCCGGTGAGAACGTGACGGTCACTATCGGCGAACTCTCTGATGGCTTCTACGTTGAAGACGATGGCGAGGGTATCCCTGAAAGCGAACGTGAGGCGGTATTCAGGTCGGGCTATTCCACCACCGAGGGTGGCACCGGATTTGGGTTATCGATTGTCAGGCGGGTGGCGGAGGCGCATGGCTGGGACATACGAGCGATCGAGAGTTCTACCGGAGGGGCTCGATTCGAGATTACCGGGGTCGAATTCGTTGGGGGGGGGGTAGAAACTGGAGTTGGGTACCCCTTACCCATTTTGACGGCGTTGCGAGATTATCCAGTCTGGTACATTCGACTGACATATTGACTGATATATTCGACGGACTCATTCGAAGTGCGCTCTTGAGTGAGTCACGTACAAGTTGGTAGCGGAACATACCGTAAACAAGTCGACGGCGGTCTCCTCTGGTTCTCTCGGGAGGGGCAGTCCGTAGGATTGATGGATTCCGTCATAATTCGGGATGCGGTCGAGGATGCATGGGAGTTGGTGGCCGACACCCGAGATAGGGCCAAGCTACAAGTTCCGGGCGACGAGTTCGCTACATTTGCTATCGAGGCGGATTACGACCGACTGTTGCAACTGCTCGAAAACCGGTTCCGGAACGCGATCGAACACGGTGGCAAGGACGTTACGTTCATCGTTGGTCCATTACCCCACGTATTTTATCTCAAGGACGTTGGTTCTGGTATCGCCGAAAACCACCGATCGGACGTCTTCACTGCCGGGTACTCGAAGAGTAATGGGGGTCTGGATTTGGGTTGAGTATCGTAAAGCAGGTTGCCAGTGCACACGGCTGGGAGAGTAAGCTCACAGAGGGCTCGCAGGGCGGTGCTCGATTCGAGTTTACTGACGTCGTGTTCACCGACCGGTAACACACCTCGATTCGATCAATCGGTGGTAGGTCGTATTCGATTATCAGAGCGATTCACCTGCCCGTATTCTCGAATAACGCATTGGGGCAGGGATGGCCGGTACTACTCGGAAGGTGGCCGCAAGTAAAGATCACCGAAAGCAAAAAAGGTTGGTCTGGAACTTTAGCATCACCGAAGTCCCGCTGTCGGCGGGGAGGGTGTACTTCACCGAGATCCTCGCCATCCAGGATCGCTGATGCGCGGCGAACAACTCGCAATGACTCGGCTTCGACGCGATACGGTTCAGCGGTGTCAGTAATGCCGGCTACTTTCAATCCATTTACATCCATCAGGAGATTCAAACTCAGGTTGCTAATCCTCTCCCCGATTCCGGTTCGGAGAATCGGTTGCGGTGTGAGTGACGTGATCGCATTCAGGACGCGAGTCCCGAATGACGACCCGAGTTCGGCCGTCAACTGTAACGACATCCCGTCCTCGCCTTCTACCTCCAACTCGACGATATCTTTGGTCACTCGGTTCTGGGAGATTGACGCTCCGAGTGTCCGATCGAAGTTGTGCCAGGTTTCGACAATCGGCCCCGCCGCGGGTGGATCCCCGTACAACACCCGTTCGCCGTCGGGTGTAATCACCCAGACGCTTCCATAATCATCGAGATCCGTCGGGCTCGACGACCAGATAAACATCCAGAGGGTGTAGCCGGATTCGAAGGCGATACCGGGGCTGAAATAGCCATGGAACGGCTGTAACTGTGCGGTGTGTTCGCTATGATCGCGTGTAGTCGGTGTTTGCTGCTTCGTTGCCATGAGAGCGTATATCTAGCAAACAATATAACGATACTGCATAGTCCAAACCGTTCCTCCTCACATGGCGGAGTAACTCCACTGTATCGACAAGGCGACACGGCCGGTACGGGTGATACGGCTGAAAATTACCGGTCGGGAATCTCGGCTTTATACTTGTTCGCGGTCCCACCTTGGAGGGACCCTCGCGATTCAGCGGGGGGTTGATGTCAATTCTAGTGGAAATAAATACTCAACAGACGGATACAGAGAACGGTTCAACACTACGTTTCGTCTGCTGTGCCTCCCGGTCTTTTGTGAATGCTGTGGCATCGAGCTGTTTCGCCTCTTTTCGGTATTCATCAATCATCTCGGTGGCCCACGCTCGGACCTCTGGGTTTGTACTCTCGATACCCTCCGGAGCCTCAGGTTGTCGGTCAAGAATAAGCACCGTCTCGTCAATGACGAGTAGATTACACGGGATCTGGCCGTCGTAGCAGTATAAATTGGCTCCTGCCTCGATGTACTCCTGCCAGCGACCCGTACGGTTGGTGTCCTCAAGAAGTACGGTCAGTTCCTCGTCAGTTATTACGTGTTTCGTCATCAATCGTCCCTCTAAGACGCCATTTATCATGGATTCCTCGAACGCCAACGACGGTAGCGTGTTCATCAGACACGCAAATTCAGTTGCTTCCTGCATCAATTTTGTTGCAGCCGTGGTTGGTGCACTCATCGCGTTCGGTTCGGGCCGCCGGACGATCGCCTCTCTGAACTGATGGAGACCAATCGTCAGTTCGTTTCGCGGCAACCAGGCCACTGCGTCAGCGAGGTTTCGAATCGCCTGGATTGCCCCGACGAAGCAGGAGCTTTCGGTGGCGATGCGCTCGCCGGTTGGCGTCGCAACATAGTCGCCGTCAGATGTTCGAGTAGCCCAATCCCGTTCCTCTAATTCGTTCACGATCCGATCGAGCGTCGTTCGGGAGATTCCTGTCGTGTCTTCCAACTCACGGCGCGTATAGGACTCCGCTGCGAGCATGGCGAGAATCTGAGCTCGATTTTTCGAACGCGAGAGAAATGCCACATCTGCCAGTGCATCCTCGGGAAATGCATCGGAGACGTCCATACGCACGAATACTGTGGGACTTGGTATCAATATGCAGGATAATGCCCACACCATGGGGAATTGCTCATCGGGTAATGGAATAATCCTCTCTGGCCTGTGTGAGAACAGGCGACAGGGTGAACCACGTGTATGGCAACACCAGACCTCGAACCCACGACCGTTGAATCGTTCGGCGACCATCTGCAGGGGAACGTCCTTCGGCCCGGTGATGAGGGATACGACGAGGCCCGTACGGTGTGGAACGCGATGATCGACAAGGAACCGGCTGTCATAGTTCAGTGCACGGGGGCTGCCGACGTGATAGCCGCCGTGAACTTCGCCCGGGACCTTGATCTCCCGCTCGCGGTCAAGGGTGGGGGTCACAACGTCTCGGGCTTGGCTGTTTGTGACGACGGCATGGCGATCGACCTCTCACCAATGAACGCCGTCCGGGTCGATCCCGAGGCACAGATCGCCCGCGTGCAAGCGGGGGCGACGATGGCCGATCTCGACCACGAAACGCAGGCGTACGGCCTGGCGACCACTGGCGGTATCGTCTCCACGACGGGTGTAGCGGGCCTCACGCTCGGAGGTGGGTTAGGCCGACTCGACCGGAAATTCGGGCTCGCTATCGACAATCTCCTGTCGGTAGATGTTGTCACTGCAGAGGGCGAACTGGTCCATGCGAACGAAACCGAAAACCCGGACCTCTTTTGGGGACTTCGTGGCGGTGGTGGCAATTTCGGCGTCGTCACGTCGTTTGAGTTCCAACTCCACGAAATTGGACCGGATGTGCTGGCTGGCCGTCTCATCTACCCTGTCGAAGCTGCCGCGGACGTCCTGTCTTTCTATCGCGATTTCATGACTGAGGCGCCGGATGGCGTACAGTGTTACGCGGCATTCGTTCAGGTTCCACCGCTCCCCGAGTTTCCGGAGCCGATCCACGGCCAGATGGTTTTCATTCTGATACCGTTCTACGCAGGCGATATTGAGCAGGGTACAGAGATACTCCAGCCGCTTCGGGACGTTGGTGATCCGATCGCCGATACCGTGCGACCGCAGCCTTATACGGTTTTCCAGAGTGGCTCTGACGAGATCTACCAAGAAGGTCACCGTAACTACTGGAAATCACACTACTTAGGTGGTCTTTCCGATGAAGCGATCGACACAATGGTGGAGTACGCTACTCCGATTCCGACGCCGTTCACAACGGTTTTTCTCGAATGGATGGGAGGGGCGATCGGCAGAGTTGATGCAGATGCGACTGCGTTCCCTCATCGGGACGCCACGCTTTCGTTTACCGTGGCTCCCAAGTGGAGCGACCCCGAACTTGACGACGATCTCATCGAATGGGCGCGAGAGTTTCACGAGGGTATGACACCGTATGCGAGTGAGGGTGTGTATGCGAACTATCTCGACCGGGACGAGGGTGACCGGGTGAAGACTGCATACGGGGAGAACTTTGACCGGCTGGTCGAGGTCAAAAACGAGTGGGACCCCGAGAACCTGTTCCAGATGAACCAGAACATCGAGCCGTCGGTCTGAAGACGCGCCTCCATTGTCCTCCTCCCGAGGGTCGCATGGTACAACCAGATAAATCCGGGCCATGTACTCAGCAGCGTCTTCCAAACGGATTGAGTCTGTCAGATATGTGCCGATTCTACAGCACGCGTTACGTGTGGGTGGCGTAGTCCCATACCAGTGCTGTACGTCTCACTGACGTGATTGCTCAACCTATCGAGTCACAGGCCCACGCCACATTATTGAATGCGCTGTTGCAATCTCAAATTAGTGATGGGGTTCAACGGAACTGGTGAAAATACCGCGCGTCTCGATCAATCCGGCTCTTCGATGTCGTCCATCAGAGATGAAATGATGAGTCGTTTGATTCCACGTCGAAGGAGACCACTGGCTGCAGGCTGAGAGATATCCAGCGCAGCGGCAACCTCGCTGAGTGTTGCGTCCCGTGGTTCCTCGAAATACCCTGATTCGAATGCGAATAGGAGCGCTTCTCGTTGGCTATCGGTCAACCCAGCATCCGTAGTACCTAAACTACCGTACTCGTTCACGCGCAGTAATTCGATATCGATGTCATTCTGTTGGGCATAGTCCCAGAGATGAACCAGCTCCGTTCGCTCGGGCATCCATATTGTCAGGATCCACGCGCTTCCGTCGTTCTCCATGTCGAGGATGACACCATTCGCGCCCGAAATTACTGGTGAGAGGACCTTCGCTTCGTCTGTATACTCGAAGCTATAGATCGCCTTCCCGTCCCCGGTTTCAATGACTCGTTCGAAGTCACCGATGGTCCGATCGTTCCGCAATCCGTCTTCGAAATGACGGAAATCAGATGACTCGATGTGATAGAAGAATTTCCCCGACGTTGGGTCAGTTCCTGCCTCCGACACTGACTTGACTTTCGAACTTTGGTCGTGAACGACTGATTCCGTCAGTACTATGTCTGGATGCTCGACTCGGACGACCGCTTTAATATCGGCCATTGGTCTGTAGAGTGGGAGTTTTAGGCTGTTGACCCATATAATCACGATTGTTTGCGGTCATTGGTGAAAATCTCCATTGCATCGCGTGCTATCGGGGTGGTAACGGTGGCCGCGTGGTGGATTGCTCGAGTTGAGTGGTCGTACTTCCTGAACTCGGGTCGCATCTTGAAGTCGTACTCAGCTGCGTTCGTCACACCCCGTCTTTGGACAACCAACCGTCACCCGTCCATATCGTGCCTTTCGTGAATCTTGGCCAGTTCCCGAGCGCTGGGATTGGCTGACTCTTTGAACGGAACCTTCGCCAGCGTCGCATATACGGGTTCGCCGAGCGCTTCGGCGTACTCGTCCGGGAGGTGGACTTCGAACTCCACGTCGACGTCCGCGTCGTATATCGAATCGTCGAGCGGAACGTCGGTCGCGGCCTGCAGTTTCGCCGCTGGCACGAATCCGAATCCGATGTTGGTCTTGAGATCAGGGTTCCACCCCGACGACGTCAGGTACCCACATTCGTCCCCTGTCTCTGGGTCCGAGATGAGCCAGAAGTCCGGGGCCCACTCCCGAATCGGCTCGCCTGCCATTTTTAGACCGACTAGCTTGTGAGTGAACGGAAACTCACCGTGTTCGATGGCTTCCTTCTGGCGTTCGAGTTCAGCTTTGCCGACGTAGTCTGCGGCTTTGTCGTCGGGAACCTGATAGCCGAGATTGACCTGGAACGGCGACGTCTCGTGGTCCATGTCCTGACCCAACGACAGGATTCCGGCAGCGATGCGTCGGCGATGGGATACGGCCGTCGCGGCACCGCCGTGGTCTTTGACCGTTTCGAGGACTGGATTCCACACTGCTTCGGCGTTCTTCGTCGACTCACGGACATATATTTCGAATCCCTCCTCTCCGGAGAAGCCCGTTTGACTCACCAACACTGGGACGCCGTTGACCGTCGCTTCCAGCAGTCCGTAGTACGGGATGTCTTCGGCCGCGTCACCGACGAGTGTCTTCATTACGTCGAGCGATTTCGGCCCCTGGATCTGCATTGGCGAGACATCGATCTCGTCGATGTCTACCTCGAAGTCGGTTCCGACTGCGACTCCTTGCAACCACTGCATCAGGTCGGAGTCGGCAATCGAGAACCAGAACTCGTCGTCGTCGAGTCGCAACAGGACGAAGTCATTGAGGATCCCACCCTCCGGGTTGCAGCAGATGGCGTACTTGCCACGCATCGTCTCGATATCGGTGGCGTCTCGCGTGATGACGTAGTCGACGAACGCCTCTGCATCAGCCCCCACGACACGAATCTGGCGCTCAACCCCAACGTTCCACAGCGTTACGTCGTTGACGAGTAGTTCGTACTCGGCTTCCAGTCCTCCCTCTTCGGGGTCGATGTACCCGCGAGGGTGGTACATATGGTTGTAAACCGTCGCCTGCCAACACCCCTCCTCAACTGAGAGGTGCCAAAACGGTGACTTCCGAACCCGAGTAGAGATCAGGAGGTCGACGTCCGCGTCGCCCGTTTGCCGAAGATTTCTGGGAACGTGACGGTTCGATTGGTCGACGTTGGGGTGGTTCGGATGGTGTTGGTTTCTCGGCATTAACACGCTATTTCGGTGGTTTCGCGTAGTGGTTGAATAGCGTCGCCCAGATACGCTCGAACCGACTGGCTTCGGACGGGGTGACCCCGGCGGGGAGGTAGAATTTTGATTCAGTAGCGCTGGCCCGGTCGACCGCATGGTTTTTCGTCGTCATACAATTTAATAGAAGGCCCGAACCCGCATTGTTCTGTAGCTTAACCGTATAACCTCCTTATAAGTGGACTCGCCGGGATTT
>JBKGZK010000042.1:0-17633 GCA_046545615.1 Natronomonas sp. | reverse complement strand
CTCCCACACTGGGGTGATAACCCTACTCTCGACCCGTGACTTTCCGAATACACGACGAGCCGAACGGGCCGTGCTCGCCCGCCTGTAGCTTCATGAAATACCCCGTCGAGAGCGACGCCCCACATCGTTTGCAGTCGAATTCGCCCTCACGAGACACGATCTCGCTTTCGAAACGTAGAAACGACCCGCTGGTAGGCCGAACCGTCTGACCGTCACGAACGATGTGACCGCGCGTTTCGGCGGCTTCGAGTATTTCTCGGGTGGTAGTCGGATGCGTCGTGATGGTCTCGATGCGGTCGATGACCTCCGAAAGCGACAGCTCTTCGTGTTCCAAACGCGCGAGCAGCTGCACCCCGAGTTCGACTGGATCCTCCTCGTCCACGACAGTCCGTCGGTCTCGCACAAATAAAATATCGTGGGTAACATACCGTGTCGTTTGAAGGGACTCGAACCGTCGCCGTATCGTTCCCCGGTCGGATCGGGGGTCGTACCACAAGACGTTTGTCCGCGTACTTACATGCTCAGATGTGCATCCCGCGACGGTCCGTCAACTGGCTGGCCTGTCGACGGTCGCCATCGTCGCCATCGTGGCGTTCGTCGTCGCCTCCCCGGAGACGGTATTTTCCCACGCGGACGGTCTTGCCACGAGACCGGTGCTGGCAATCATCGTCCTTTTTGGCCTGTATTTGGTCCGTCCACTCCTCGCGTGGCCGATCAGTGCGCTCTCGATTCTCCTCGGCTACCTGTACGGCCCAATCATAATCCCCGTCGGGATAGCTGGAGCAGTCGTGACGACGCTTCCGGCGTACCTGGTTGCCCGCGCGTTCGAACACGACGCCGGCTTCCTCGGACGCATCGGCAAAACGGGAACGTTCGTTCGAAGCGTAGCCGGTGATCTTCGCGGTGTCGTGGCGGTTCGTCTCGCCCCGCTCCCGTCCGATCCCGTGTCGTATGCAGCCGGACTGGCTGGAGTGCCACTCAAGTGGTACGTCCTCGGGACCGCACTCGGCGAGACTCCCTGGGTGGTTACGGCGGTACTGCTCGGCGCATCTGCCGGTCGACTGACCACGGACGGTCTCGATGCGGATCCCCTTATGCTCGGCATTACGATAGCGCTCGCCACTGTCCTCGTGTTGTCCGGGCCTGCGTATCGCCGCATTACGAGCGACGTCGTTGACTACTGATCTAGGTGTAGAAGGTGTCGGCACAGTCGTAGACCACACCATGCAGAGGGCAGACGTACTTGCAGTGTCGACTGAAGAGCGGTTCGTTACACCGCGGACAACGCCGACCCTCGGATTCCGCCATACCCAACGAACGACCGTTCGAACGAAAAAGCCTCCGTCAAACGTGGCGTCCGATGGTCGAAAGAGATCGCCACGAATCGAGGCGAATTAAACCACAGAAAATCGCACTGAGTCGACCGCGAGTTCAGTTCAGCACTCCGACCAGCCACACGACTCACATGTCTTGCAGCCCTCGGAGAAATACAGGGTCATACTCCCGCAATCCGGACACTCCGGGGACTCGCCGGCGTCGATGAGCGACTGCGTGGTGTCCGTGTCGTCGTTCGGTGACTGTGAAAGACTGCTCGTCCCGCCGTCGGGCTCGGACGCATCCACCTCTGGGGAGACGTCTGCAGTTGCAGAACGTTCGTCGTCAATTGAATCGACCTTCGCGTCGGCGATCTCGGTGAGGTTCCGCTGCTGTGGATACGCCTTGTCGATCTCGCCGTCGAGATATCGTCGCATCGCGGTACCGATTGCGTCCGGGATAGAGTTGATCTGTTCGCCTTTATCCCACGCAACTTTCGGCGACCTGATTCCCTGGAGCTCGCTCGCGATTTCGCGGGGATCGACGCCCGAACGGAGCGCAGTCGAAATGGTCTTCGCCAGCGCCTCGGTAAACGAGGCCGTAAAGCCGCCGGAGTTACCAATGTTGGCGAAGAGTTCGAAGGGTCGCTCGCGCTCTGGATCCTCGTTGATGTTGACGTAGAGCTTGCCGTATCCCGTATCGATACGCTGGGTCACCCCGTGGAGAACGTCCGGGCGCGGCTGCTTTTCGGCGTACTCATCGGTGCTATCGACTCCGACGGCCGAAACCAACGCCTCGACGTCTGTTTCCAGCGCGGTCTGGACCGCCTCGCTCTCGAGGAAGCCGTCGATGCCGCCGAAGATCTCCTGGATGTTCTGTGAGATCGCTTCGGCCGCTTCGGATTCATCCATCTCCGAGAAGTCCGCGTTCTCGGCACGCGTCGTAAGGACCTGTTTCGAACGGGTGCCGTCGCGGTAGTACGTGACGCCCTTCCCGCCGTGGTCGTAGATGTACTCGAAGACCTCCTTTGCATCCTCGAGACCCGAATCGTTTGGAGCGTTGACCGTCTTCGAGATGGCCGAGTCGACGCCCGCCTGAGCGGCACACTGGACGCCGGCGTGTTCCTTCGCAGAGAGGTCGCCGGTCGTCACGAAGAGTTCGCCAATAGCGTCGGGAACTGCCTCCAGACCGTCGATGCCGTCGAATTCGTTATTTGCCATCTGTTCTTGGGCCTCGCGTTTGACGGACTCGACGTCGATGTCGTTGTCCTCGAGGACCCTGAGGAAGTAATCGTCGAACTCGACGAGCATCTCGTCGCCCTGGACGTCGTCTGAGACGTTCTTGTAGTAGGCGACGTTGTAAATCGGTTCACAGCCACCAGTCGTGTTGCCCACCATGGAAGTCGTTCCAGTCGGGGCTATCGTCGTCGTGTTGTGATTTCGAATCGGGAACCCGTCTGCCCACTCTGCTGCGTCGAGACCGGTCTGATGTTCGAACCACCCGGCGTAGGCCGTAGGATTGGCGTACTTGCTCCTGTCCCACTCGTCGAAGACGCCGCGTTCCTCGGCCAGCTCGTGGGAGGTCCACTTCGATCCGTGGTTGATGTGGGTCATAAGCTGTCGAGCGATTTCGTTACCCTCCTCGCTCCCGTATCTGACACCGAGCTGGATGTACAGCTGTGCCAGCCCCATGATACCGAGACCGATCTTTCGCATCTCCCGGACCTTGCGTTCGATTTCCGGCACCGGGAAGTCCGACATCGTGACCACGTTCTCGAGGAATCGAGTACCGAGCTGGATCCGCTCGTCGAACTCCTCATGGTCGATCGCTTCCTCGAGGAACGCCTCGATCGCTGCCTCGGTAGTCTCGAACTCGTCGGCGTGCTGATCGGACCACACCCGCCAGTCCGGGGCATCCGTCGCGGCCAGCGTCGAGAGGTTGATGTGGCCGAGATTACACGCTTCGTACTCTTCGAGCGGCTGCTCTCCACAGTTATGGATTATCACGCCGTTTCCAGTGAACGAATGCGTGTCAGGTTCAGTTAGATCGTACACTGCTTCGATCCCGTCGTATTCGACGGAATCGACGGTTGCGGTGAACGACTCACTGTTGGATCCGACATCGTAGTCCGAGAGCCGATCGTCAAGTGTGTCGTTTTTGTTCTCGTGAAGGAATCCGAGTTCGTCGGCGAACCGAACGAGGTTGTCATTTGTGATGACTAATTCGTGGGCACCAGCGGCCTCGTATTCGGTCGAGCCGCCGTTTCCGTTCGTGAGTCCACTGCGTCCACGTTCCCTGCGGTCTTCACGGATCGTACTCGCAATTCCGAAATTGAGGAGCAGCCGTTGGACGTCTTTGAGGAAGGTATCGTCCGTGCTCGCCAGACTAACGGAGACGTTCGTTTCGACGGTATCCCGAACGGTCCCGTCGGCGCTGAAAAGCGCCTGCAAGAACCCGCGAGCCATCTCCTCGCTCCCGCGCATGATCACGTCGGGAACCTGCCGTTTCTGTTCGGTGAGTCCGATCTGATCGGCAATCTCGTAGAGACGGGCGGATCGGATCCGTTGTTTGACGGCTTGCGCGCTGCCAGAGTCGTCTCCTGGAGCGGTCTCGGTAACGCCGATCTCGTAATCGACGTTGCCTATCGGTTCGCGGATAATCCGATGTACGTCCCCTGCGAGTCGATCGGAAATTTCGATGTCCTCCGCAGAGAAATTCAAGACAGCCTGCTCGTTGCCGTCCGTGAGGTGGCCGTCCCCGACGAGCCAGCCGAGGACTCGACCCTCTTCGACGCTGCCATGGTTGCCGAATTCGCCCTTTCGGTTCTGGACGTGCACCGTGTCGCCGGGTTCGAGTTCGCCAGCCTCGACCCAGCCATCGTCAGTCATCACACGGTGGTCGGCAGTCAAACGGAGTTCGTATCCCTCCGCCGTCGTGAGCTCGTAGACGTCTTTCTCGCCCGTCTTGTAGACGCTGCTGGCCTCCTTTATGCGATCCTCACTCAACCGACCGTCGACGACGACGTCCGTCGCCACGCCTTGATCGTAGAGTTCCTTCGCCGGTATCAGGCCACGTTCGGTGCTTATCAGCGTCTCACCCGTAACGCAGGGATTCGTCGCCAGGATGCGATGATCCGGGTGTTCCTCCACGTCGAAGGAGTGTTCCTTGTTCACGCGTTCGAGGTAGATTACGCCGGGCTCGCCGTTCTCGTGAGCTCCCTCGATGATCCGGTTCCAGATTTCGTGAGCGGGAATCGAGAGGACCTCCCCGGGTTCGACGTACTCGCCGAGTCCGTAGCGCGAGTACATCTCCTGGGTTTCCTCGGTGGCGATGTGGGGTTCTTCGGTCCGGGGATTAGTGAAGACGAACTCGTCGTCGTTTTTGAGTGCCTCCATGAATCCGTCGGTGACGCCGACGCTTATGTTGAAATTCGAGAGGTGACCTTCCACAGCGTTCCGCAGGTGCTTCGGGACCCGTCCGTCGTCGTCGATGAGTTCGCGCGCCTCCTCGAGCGCCTCCGAGAAGGACGTGTAGGTGTAGTCGTCGGGGTCGTTGAGTTTGAGCGTGTGCGCGAGCGAGACGTCCTTGTTCTTCGCGTGGATGAACTCGATGACGTCCGGGTGGGAGACGCGCATGATCCCCATCTGCGCCCCTCGTCGGGTGCCACCCTGGGCAATCGTTTCGCACATCTGGTCGAAGGTCCGCATGAAGGTGATCGGTCCGCTTGCGATGCCTCCCGTCGATCCGACCGGATCGCCGTAGGGACGAAGTTTCCAGAAGGCATACCCCATGCCACCTCCGCTGTTGTGGGAGACGATTGCGTTCGCCACGTATTCGTGATTGTCTGCAACGGTCACATCGTAAACAGTTGCATGTTCGGCGTCATCGACGACCTCGACTTCCTGTTTCCAGGTGTGGTCGCCGACCATTACCCCACAGTTTGTCGTGCCTGCGGGTGTTTCTGATAACGACGTCGCCATCTCTTCAGTCCGTGAGTCGACGTAGCCGACATGGTCCGCAAACGTTGCCAAACCCGTCGAATCCGTCGGCGCCACGCTGTAGTAGTCCCGTTCATCAGTCTCCCATTCCCACTTTGTCGAGGGGATCCCGACACCTAACAGCAGCTGGAGAGTTTCGTCAATAAGTCGCTCCGATGCACTGTACAATCGGGGGTAACGGCCTTTTGTCAGTGTCCCGTCTGTCGAAAACAGTCCACGGAGGAAGGCGTATACCTGTTCGTAATCTGCTTGCCAGATCTGGTCGGGGACTCTCGCCTCAGACGAGGACGCTTTCGCGTCTCCAAAGTTCTGGAGCCACCATCGCTTAATCTCGTGGCTGTGGATTACCGCCTCATAACATCCTTGTTTCCATGTATAGTCTATCCCTGTATCGAATAACCGACGTGAGAGTGTGTCGACGTGATTGAGGACGTCATCTCGACTAAGGTGGAACCGAATACCGTTCTGGTGGAGGGATCCATCACCAATCCAGATGCCGACTAGTTCTGCAAGGTCAACACTGAGCCGTTGGGGCTGAGTCACATTCTTGACCAGTCGACCGTTCGATTCGAGATTCTGGGCCGTCCGGTACTGTTGAATACTCGCCGGGTTGAGATCCAACTGTGCTGCGATTTCGCTATCGGAACTCCCCTCCTCGTAGAGTGCGGCAAATCGGTCTTCATCGAAGCTGACACCAGGGAGTCTGCCGCCGCTACCGTTGGTCGGTAGGTCAAGTTCGTACGCGCGCCGGCGTTGCACAGTCGACGCCGAACAATCCAGTCGGTCGGCGATTTTGTAATCACTGAGGCCCTTCGCGTGAAGATTTGCGATTTCGTCGTTCGACACGGTTCTGGTATCTGCCCACTGACCCCCCGATTCAACTGTCGCGAGACGCTCGGTTTCGTCCTCGTCAGAGAGCCATTTCAGGCGAATCGTTACCGTGTCTCCACTTTCGACATCCTCGAGTTGTTTCCATTCGTCATCGACAAGCAGACGGTGATTTGGTGTTCCCCTGATCGAAATACCGCCTTCGGTTACGAGTCGTTTGGTCGGGGCATCGTCATATGCGTGGACCTCTTCCACGTTTCGAGTCCGATATCCATCGCCATCTCGTTGAACGATGTCGTCACCGGGTTCGACCTCCGAAATAGAGACGATACCCTTGCCGTCGACAGACACTCTTGCGTCAGAGGTGAGACACTGAAACACCTCCGCGGCTTCTTTTGCGGTTTCGTGAATGTCCGTGAGGTCATCTTTCGGCGAGTCGACGAAACACGCGCTGAGTTGCTGGAGTTCGTCGCCCGCGTTCATGAGCGTCGGACTATTTGGCGTGAACGCGAGGCGTTCCATGAGCTCCTGAAACTCGGTTTTGACATCGACGACGTGGTCTCGTATCTCGGCCGGGAGTTCCGGAACGATGGTATCGTAGGCGAACTTGTTGACGTTGTAGACCGAAAGTGGGGTTCGAACGTCATCCTCGAGGCTGGTTCCGGCCCCGAAGACCTCTTCGGCGAGATCCGACCGCCGGGGATGTCCGGGTTTCAGCAGATCCGGCGTGACTGTGACTTCGACGTCACGTTTTTTGGCCTCGAAGACGGCTTCCGCGAGCGCGACGTTCTTGGCGACGCGTTCGAAGAGATCCTCTTGGCTCTCGACGAGATTCCCATCGGAATCTTTCCGGAGATAGCGGGCCGGGAGAATATTGTGATAGGCGTTGCCCGTCATCCGGTCTTCGAGGGTCTCGCCCTCGGTTCGTTTGATCGGGAGTGTCAGTTCGTCCGCGGAGGGATTCGCATTCGACATCAGTACGTCCTCCTGCCCGGAGCATTACGTTTCTCCGCAGTTGTCCAGTTCGATGTGCGGTTCGTGTGAATCATCTGTAACGTCAGGTCCATTCCGTTGCGCGTCAACTGACCCGTTGACAGGGGATATTTGTTGGTATTTCGATACTACGTGATGGACACGTTTCTGCCTTTGGATTCGGTCGTCGCGCTTGCCCAAACGCGTCTACCCACACGATGGTTGCCGGACGGGTATAAGGGTGAGCAGACCGGAGTGAAAGTATTCTTCGAGATCCGATTATCGTAAGACGCTAAAGTGATTCCATGAGAAATACGAGGGGGTAAATTTACGCATTCGCGAGCGGTTCACATCGACATAACCCTCGCGCATCGACGTGTAGCCCTCCGTCAACCGTCCAGGTAATCCCACAACATCGATGAATAACACGAACACATACTGTCAAAATAATTTAATAGTGTGATTCCCCGTCTACCCGGATCGGTTTTCGAGTCGGCGTATCTGTCACGATGTCCATCATTGTGGGCAACGAAGGGTACACAACAGGGCTATTCGCCCCGGGATTCGATCGTGTCGAGGAAGTTACCGATAACCGCGTGACCGGGCCCCGTCAGCACGGATTCTGGATGGAACTGGACGCATTCGATAGGGTAGTGGTTGTGACGAATCCCCATGACGAGTTCCGTGTCGTCGTGGTCGGTCGTGGCGGTCACCTCGAAATCCGCCGGGACGTCCGTGGCGATCAATGAGTGATATCGACCGCCCCGAAAGCCCTGTTCGATTCCTCTGAAGACGCCCCGACCGTCGTGGTCGATGGGTGACGCCTTCCCGTGAACAGGTTCGGGTGCTCGACCGACGCTTCCCCCGTACTCATACACGGCCGCTTCGAGACCGAGACACACGCCGAGCGTCGGGATTTCCCGCGAGAGAGAGCGAAGAACCTCACGCGTAACGCCGACGTCGCGGTCGTGCTTTGGATGGCCGGGACCCGGGGAAATCACGATCCCGTCGGGATCGAACGAACGGATCTCCGATATCGACGCCGTGTTACGGACGACGTCTGTGTCGGCTCGCTGACTCACATACTCGACGAGGTTGTACGTAAACGAGTCGAAGTTGTCGACGAAGAGTACGTGCGTCATTGCGTCGGCTCCCCGGGGATCGACGTCGTTTCTATGCGCTCGAGTGCGGCGAGCACGCCGTCCATCTTCTTTTCCGTCTCGTCGTACTCGCTCGCGGGGTCGGAATCGGCCACGAGTCCCGCCCCTGCCTGGACCGTGATGCGGTCGGTCCCCCCGGATCCCAATCCCGACTCCACTGTTGCGGTTCGAATCACGATGGCGAAATCCGCGTCGCCGTCCCACGAGTAGTATCCGATCCCGCCACCGTAGACGCCCCTGGGCGAGCGTTCGAGGTCGTCGATGATTTCCATCGCGCGTATCTTTGGTGCGCCGGAAAGGGTTCCGGCCGGGAACGCAGCACGAGTCGCGTCGAACGCGTCGGCGTCGGAGCGAAGTTGTCCAGTCACGGTCGATTCGATGTGCTGGACGTGGCTGTATTTCAGGACGTTCATGAACTCCTCGACGCGGACGCTTCCCGCCTCAGAGACGCGTCTAACGTCGTTGCGGGCGAGGTCGACGAGCATCGTGTGCTCGGACCGTTCCTTGTCGTCGGCGAGCATCTCGCCAGCGAGTCGCCTGTCTTCGACCGGGCTCGATCCCCGATCGCACGTCCCGGCAATGGGGTTGGACATAACTTCGCGGCCCCGAACCGAAACCAGCGTTTCCGGACTCGCGCCGACGATGGCTCGATCGCCGTACTCGAGGACGTACATGTAGGGTGACGGATTTACGTCCCGCAGTGCCTCGTAGAATCCCAGTACATCAACGTGACCATCGAGTTCGCGCGTTCGGGAGATGACACCCTGATAGATATCGCCGTCCAGGACGTGTTCTTTGGCCCGACGAACTGCGTCTTCGTAGTCTTCGCGAGGTCCAGCCCGTTCGGCGACTTTCTCGAAGCCGCCCGTCGAGAGCGATCCCGCATCCGCGAGGAGTTCCTCCACCCGGGTGGCTTCCTGCCCGAGTCGATCGTATGTCTCGTTGGCCGAATCCGGATCAACGATGGGCGTAAACACGAGCGAAACCGTCCCCGCTGCGTCGTCGAACACCACGGTTTTCGTGTTCAGGACGAACTGCGCATCCGGAAATCTGGACCCGGGACGTTCGACTCCGACCTCCTCGAGCCAGAGGTCGTAGACGGCATCGTAGGCCAGAAAACCGACGAGGCCGCCGTCGAGATGCTGGCGAGCGGTTACCGGAAAGTTTCGAAGGGGGAAGTCCGGGAGTGCCGCCCGCAGGGAGTCGAGGGTATCGCCGCCGTTCGGTTCGAGAACACCCTCGTATCGGTCGTCGATGGTCTCGACACTGGTGTCGCCGTCGCCATCGACCGTCAGGACGGCGGCCGGATCGTAGCCGACGAATGAGTACCGCGCGTGTCGATCCATGCCCGTCTCGGCCGTGAATGCACCGTCGGGATCGCTGGAGGCCACCTTCTCCGCGCTTTCGAGCAGGAATGCGTATTCGCTCTCCTCGACAGGACCGGACCGTCCGGTAAGGACAGCATACGCGTCGAGTGGTTCGACATCGACGGCCAGATCGACCGTGGCCCGGACGATTGCGGGACCGTCGTCGGCGTACCCGACAAATGCGTCTCGATCGATCACGGTGACCCTCCCGCCGCCCGAACGAACGCCGAAATCGCCTTGCTGTCCTTTCGACCCGGTTGGTCCTCGACGCCGCTTGCGACATCGACTGCGTAGGGGTCGACAGTCTCGATCGCCCGGGCGACGTTCTCTGGCGTCAGTCCGCCTGCGAGAACGATTGGCGTATCGAGATCCGCGACGGCGTCCCGTGTTCGAATCCAGTCGTGAGTTTCCCCGGTTCCACCCGCACCAGACTCGTCGAGCGAGTCAACGAGCATTGCGTCGGCTACGGGTTCGTACCGCTTCGCATCTGCGGCATCCACTGCCTTCACGACTCCACCGTTCACGTTCGCAGAGAGGTATGCGAGATCGCCGGGCGTTAGGTCACCGTGCACCTGCACCACGTCGGGTTTGATGCGATCGACGAGATCGACCGTCGTCTCCGGAGCGTCCGGCATCGTAACAAGGACGGTCGACACGAAGGGTGGGACCTGGCGGGCAAGTTCGACCGCGAGCCCGGCGTCGATTTCGCGCGGGGTGTCGACGTCCACATCCACAATGAGGCCGATTGCGTCCACACCTGCATCGATGGCTGCGTTCAGGTCCGGTCGGGTCGTGATCCCGCAGACCTTCACGCGCGTCATCCGCCGAACTCCCGGAGTGCGTCGAGCCGTTCGATCGCCGCCCCGGAGTCTATCGCGTCTCGGGCAGCAGCGACGCCGGCCTCGAGGTCGGCCGCTTCGCCGCTAACGTATATCGCCGCACCCGCGTTTGCCAGCACGATGTCGCGTTTCGCTCCGTCGAGTTCCCCCTCGAGGATCCCGCGCATGTCATTCGCGTTGTCCGTCGGCGAGCCACCGGCGACCCGGTCGAGTTCGTACTTTCCGACGCCGAGATCCTCGGGAGTGACCGTATACTCCGACACGGCGTCGCCATCTACTTCGGCGACTGTGGACGCGCCGTGTACGGCGATTTCGTCGAGGCCTGAACCGTGGACGACGAGTGCTCGATCCACATCCATTCGCGCGAGCGCTCGCGCAAGAATAGGGACGAGGTCCGGATCGTACACCCCCACGACCTGGGCGTCGGCCGCCGCCGGATTGGTCAGCGGGCCGAGGACGTTGAAAATCGTCCGCATGGCTAGCTCCTTTCGCGGTCCGATCACCGCCTTCATTGCCGGGTGAAATACGGGAGCGAGCATGAAGCCGATGTCCGTGTCCTCGATACAATCCTCGACGGACGGAGGCTCGGCGTCGATTGTGACGCCGACTTCCTCGAGGACGTCCGCGCTTCCCGACGAAGACGACACCGAGTAGTTGCCGTGTTTCGCGACCGGGACGCCGGCACCGGCGACGACGAATGCGCTCGTCGTCGAGACGTTGATCGTGTCGTGGCCGTCTCCGCCGGTTCCACAGGTGTCGACGAGCGGCTTCCGTTCGGGATCGATGGTCCGCGCGGCAGCTCGCATTCCTTCGGCGAAGCCGGCGATTTCGGCCTCGGTTTCGCCCTTCGCCCGGAGAGCCGCGAGTAACGCACCGATCTGTGACTCCGTCGCGTCCTCGAAGACGAGCGTGGCCGCCTCTCGAGCGTCGGCCATCGAGAGGTCTTCGCCGTCCGCGACGTGCTGGATGTGGTCTTGAATCGTGGACATTGATGATCGAATATGTCTTACAATGTCCAAATATGCACACTGGCTTAAGGCTGTCGGCACGTCCTTGAATGAGAGATCCGCCGCCGGGTCCCCGATTTCGAAACCTTCAATTACCTCTCGGAGTTAGAATCTGGTGCAGAAACGAAACACGGGTTCGTGGTCTAGGCTGGTTATGACACCTCCTTGACATGGAGGAGGCCGGCAGTTCAAATCTGCCCGAACCCACTATCTTATAACAGTCTCAGTAGGTTACGTTACGATCCAGTGAATTCTATCGGAGGTGTGTACCCCTGAGACGGACTCGTGGGAGGGACGAACTCGACGTTGCAGAGCGGTTGATATGTAAGTATTGGGGCAGAAATATCAGAGAAGATTGTATCGCCAACAACTGATACGCCCTCGCGCACAAACTCAACCGATCACCTAATCGGTGGATACAGAGTGCCGCAATATCACGTCACCTCTGGAATCACCCTGAATCTGTCACGAACTGTGTGCTCCATACAGGGTGAATCTCGCACGGAATTTCTGGCAAGTTTAGCTTTGTTGAGTCGGTCAATACAGAGAAATCACGTGCCAATCCCCGTTGAACTATCCAATACCTGTCAATAAATGCGTGCGGAAGACATAGCCCATATTGATCAGACTGGTAGTATTAGACACAACCAGAGTCATCAACACTTCAACTCAATTTAGAATCCTGTCAAGCGAATTCGTTCGGTCGTTAATGACGATTTCTCCACTATGTCATGTTCTTCGTTAAGGAGTAAAGTTCATCAAGCCGAATAACTTCCACATCACTGGCACGTTCTCGTCGATGAACCTCGTCGACGACCGCACGGAATTCTTCGATATCTTTCTCTGCCCGCAGACTATGGTAGTAAACAACGACAACGCCGCCGTACCGCGTTGCCCAATCCAGCAACGTTTGTATTTCTGACAACGTTGGGTCTCCATCTCCCTGTATTAATTGTAGGTTCGATGGGAGTGCGACGGGTTGCCAGCCCGCGACTCGCCCAGTATCATGATAACGCGAAACGACTGAGAGGGCTTGCTCATCGATTCCATTGTAGGGGTACGCAAAGTGGCGCGCTCCTTCAGTAAATTCGCGTTCAACCAGCCATTGTTTTGCGTCTCGCACTTTTCGTTCGATTTCGTCGGAATCGGATAACTCGGTTAGATTCGTATGATCAGTGGTATGTGAACCGATGAGCCAGCCCTCGGCTTTCAGCTCTTGGAGCTGTTTTTCATTGAGATAGTTATTGCTGCCAATGGTATCCGTATTAACGTATGTGATCGCGGGATAATCAAACTGTGAAAGATACGAAAATCCTTGCGTATAATCGGTCTCACCCCCATCATCAAACTGAAACACGAATTTGGGGGTGTCTGGCGCTTTAATCCGACTGGGGTAATCAAGATACACCGTTTCGGTTCCGGATTCACTTCTCGGCCCTGGTCGGAAAGAGACCTGAGTGATATTCTCTAGATCAACGGCCTCATCGTCGACTTGTGGGTTGATAATGCCGAAATCGACTCGAATCAGTTCTTCGTGGCCTCGAACCACGGTTCGTGTCCGAAATCGGTTACCGTCCCCATCACGAAGATCCAAATAGAGGTACTTCCCGGCTGCTGTTCCATCCGTCGCCAGGTAGCATGCAGGCCGAGCATTGCTGAAATCTAACGGTTCGCTCAGTGGGATGTGGAGCCACGCACCGTCTGCCCCGGTATCTAGAGCAGCACACTGTGTTCCGGTAATGTGTCGCTCCGTATCTGCGGATAGTTTGCCCCCAACCGTTTCCAGATCAGACAGGTGTTCAAACGTATCAGCACCGAGTCCCACCCGACGGATATCAGGCTCTTCGGTAGCTTCTATCCCATCACCGTTCGAATTTTGGGAATCATTTATTTCACGTCCTGAGTCACCAGTAATACCGAGACATCCCGCGGCGCTGGTTAACGCGAGACCACCGACTGTGGAGATAAATTTTCGACGCAAACATATATCGCTCGTTTCATCGCTTCCAACCATTCAATCGCCTACCGGTTTTTCCCGGATGTATATCGTAATGTCCACCATTATTCTGAGGTGGGTTCAGCATGAGTCTTAACGGTGTACTAATCAGAGCGCCCTCGAACTGGCGGTGTGGGAGTTCCGTGGTGAAGTGATTCGGGACGACGACCAAGTGTGACCAGCCTATACTGATGGGTGAGGTGTTAGCCACGAAAATATGTACAGCGGTCCTGATTAACCGAAAATGGAGAAAAGCGAGAAAATACACCATGGAACCGGCGGGGCTGCCGTCGTATTACACAAAGGGGATGACCGATTAATTGTCCCGCTGACATTTTAACCCCGCCACGAATTTATACTTGCCAGACCTGTAATAGCATTCATGCCGTTTCCCGTAGCGGAAACGTTTCGCACGCGGTTTTTGGCCTTCTCGAGAGATGAGGCCCTAGCGTTTGTTGCTGATCTGTGGCGAGCCCGAGGATGGAGTGTCGAGGAGAGAGATGGCCGGCTTCTCCTCCATCAGTCGCCTTCCAGCCCGGCCAGAATCCTGTACGTCCTTGGCAATAACCCAGATGAGGCGATTCTGGATGAAGCCGACATGGTAGTCGTCTCGACGGACGCATCGAGTGACCACGTACCCGACGACGTCGAGTCAATTGACCCAGCCACCCTGTATCAGATGACCAAGTATGCGGTGGAATCGGACGAGCGTGAGCGCCTGCTTGATGCGCACTTCGACGACATCCAACCGGAGACCGCAGCCAGTGTCGACGAATCCGTGAATACGAGAGAACATCACGAGACTGCTTCAAACACCAATTCAGTCGACTCAGTTACATCCGACGAGTCCTTCAACACCACCCCCAGAGAGTCGTCTATCGTGGGGCAGGAATTGAGCGAGGATTCCACGATCGAAACCAGGACCAATCGAGATACCTTCGACCGAACGCCCGGCGACGAAGCGACGGACGTTCCCGGTACCGACCGGATGAGCCGACGAATGATTTTGCTCACGAGTGGCGCACTGGTTGCGGGCATCGGCTCCCTCCTCGCCACGAAATTCTCGATTGATACCGAGTCCCCCGTCGAACCCCCCGGATTGACCGACGAAGGCGTAGTTGACCCCACCGCCCTCGCCGAGGCCCACGCAGCCGAAATCGAAGAACGGTCGTACTCCCTCGCGGTGACTGTAGTCGTGTCCGACGCCGAGAGGAGTCTTCGGTCGTATCTCTCGATGGATCTCGCGCTCGCAGCGGACCGGACGTATCTCACACAGGTGTCGACGGATGGTCCAGACGCCCCGGGGTTCCTGGGTTCGCCGCCAGCTACGGCCGTATTCTGGTCCGATGGCGACGTCTATCTCAGTCAGTTCTCCCCGGAAGAAACAAAGGCGTTCACGGAGTTTGAGCCGTCGAACGGATTTGCTGGAAAATGGCAATACTGGGCCAGGACAGTCCCGTTCGGTGGGACCTTGCAGAGCCGATCCGAACGATACTTCCAGACAATCTTTGACGCTATCCCGACCAGACTCGTCGAGCGACAGCGCATCGACGGAACGGATCAGTACCGCCTCACAAACGACGGATCGCAACTACGCATGTCTTCAAACCTGAATGAACCAGGTGTCAGTCAGGTCCGAGATGTTCGACTCGACGCCGTGGTTGACCACCGGAGCGTCATCAGTTCGTTCGAACTGCAGTTCGTCGCACAAAAGAACGAGGACCGAGTCGGGTTTTACCGAACGATCGACTATTCATCCCTCGGAGAAACTACGGTCGAGCGGCCACCAATGGACGGGTGAGTTCATCCTCGAGAGAGGGCCATTGCAACAAACGAGAAGACCTGAATCTATCGTGGGCGATTGCAACTCGCCGTGGTTCGCCTCACGCGAGATGTAAATCTGTACGGCCACGATCCACGTCGACGCACAGCAAACTACGACCATCCCAACCCGTTCCGTTCTCGGGGTCGAGGAACGTTCAGTCGTCGGCTCGTGCCTCTCCCCCACCCATCATCTCGAGGACCTGCATCACGCCCGAGTTGTCGTCGCGCCCCATTCCGTTCTGGATCATCGTCTTATAGAGTTCGTGTGCGAGGGCAGTCTGTGGCATTGGGGAGCCGAAATTTTCGCCAGCCTCCGTCGCGATTCGGAGGTCCTTGTACTGATACTCCGCGAAGAACCCGGGATCGAAATCGCCGTGTATCATCGCTGAAGCGCGGTTGTCGAGGGTCCAACAGCCCGCAGCGCCCCCACTGATCGCCTCAACGACCGCTTCGAGGTTTGCACCTGCGTTGTCCGCGAACACCAGGGCCTCACTGACACCCACCATCTGGGCAGCGACGACTATCTGATTGCACGCCTTCGTCGTCTGTCCAGCACCGCTCGAACCACAGTGTGTGATCGTTTCGCCCATCACCTCGAGGACATCCTTCTGGTCGTCCATTACGTCCTCGTCGCCCCCAACCATGATCGAAAGCGTCCCTTCGATAGCGCCCACCTCGCCACCAGAAATTGGAGCGTCAAGCATACGTACGCCCTCGTCGGCAAGTCGATTCGCGACGGCTGTTGCGACTGTCGGTGAGATGGTCGAATGATCGACGAGTGTCATCCCCTCGCTCACACCATCGATCACGGGATCCGATTCGCTACCCTCGCCGAGAACGACGTTCTGGACGTCCGGTGAATCGGGCAAACACAGCAAGACGACGTCGCTCTGTTCGGCGACGCCTGCTGGCGATTCGCCGTTTGTGCCACCGTACGCGACGAGTTCCTCGGTTGGGTCGGGCGATCGATTGTGTCCCACGACCGAATATCCTGCATCGAGGAGATTCTTCGCCATCGGCAGGCCCATGATTCCGAGTCCGATGAATCCAACAGTCTTTGTCGGCATACGATCTGTATATGGGGTATGAATCATAAACCTAAGCCAGAGCCTGGTACCGAAATTGAGGGTCGGCTATTCGCTGGCAGTTCGAATCACGTCGACTCCGAATCCCTCCGTCCCTGGATGATATGTGGTCCTGTTGTACTGCTCCGAAGTCAAAGACGAGACGCTTGAGCTGCTCCGTCTGTAGAACTCGGTCGAATTTTCATGTTGGAGGATTGTATATGGTTTCCTCGATGATATTTTTCACACCTCGTCGAAACCGTTCGGAAGCTGCAGACTCGGACACTCCAAGCGTTTCGCCGAGTTCTGCAAGTGTACAGTCGCGGGGAATCTCAAGATAGCCGTTCTCTATTGCTGCGTTCAATGTCTCTCGCTGCCGGGGAGTTATCGACATGCCCGGTTTTCCAACCGCCCCAGTTTCTTCAAAAATTCGATGAATAGCAAAATCCAACTCCACGGCGGTAGCGGCCTGATTTAGCTCTTTGAGCGCGTTTCGATCCGGCAATTGTACTTGACACAGCCATTCTCCGTTCTCCCCAACGGCCTTTTTTAGGACGCCATCGGCTGAACGGATTACGGGCATTGGCCGAACCTTTTGTCCACGTTCGGTCAGATCGAGACGGTACATTTTTTGCCCGGAGACTTCGGCGATTACCTCTCGATTTTCCACGCTGGGATCACCTTCTATTGCTTCATCGACTCGCCCAAAATTGTTGCTATGGATCCAAACGTCCATCTGGGTCGAGTCCCTCGAGAGTTGGTACGTTTGCTCCCAGACGATTTTAATACCCGAAACACATTCGAGCGGTCTTCGAAGTATTGGATTGTCGAGGACACATTCCACGAGGATCATGGTAAGTGTTATCCATTATTTGGCGGTTTACCTTATATTGCAGGAATATTTCGGCCCAAGTCCCATGCTACTCCGTAACAAATGTAGACCACTATGGGAGATGGATTACGGCAGGAACTCCTCGATACCATCATTGACGGGATGAGCGACCGCGATCTACGTCATCTTGTTGTGTATATGGATTCTACCGAACAGGATATATTTTCATTTGACGAACTCGTTGACCAGCTTCGATCCGTACATGACGGATCAAATGATGGTTACCCGGAAAGTAGTAAGGACATTTCAATCTATCTCCATCACCGACATTTACCAAAAATCGAAGACATGGGGCTCATCGAATACGACATCGAAACCCGCACCGTTCAGTACCGGGGAATTCCCGACTGTGATATCAGCGGGAAAGTCCAT
>JBKGZK010000041.1:0-17757 GCA_046545615.1 Natronomonas sp. | reverse complement strand
TAGCCCATGTGAAACCGCGAGCCTATCTAGGGGTTGTACCGCGATCGTCATGGGAACAAAACGAGAGTGTGAGCAACGACGAACTGACAGTACGTCGGTCTAAAACAGGCCGCTTACGTTACCGTCCTTATCGACGTCCATGTTCGCGGCCGCCGGCTCGCTCGGGAGGCCCGGGAGCGTGAGGACGTCCGCGGTGAGCACCACCAGAAAGCCCGCCCCCGCGGACGGGTAGATCTCGTTTATCTCGAGCGTCCAGTCCTCGGGCACGCCCTTGAGGCTGGCATCGTCCGACAGCGAGTGGAAGGTCTTCGACATACAAATCGGCACGTCGTTGAAGCCGAGGTCGGTCAACCGCTCGATGTCGGCCTCGGCACTCCCGTGATATTCCACGCCGTCGGCACCGTAGATTTCCGTGGCGACGGTTTCGATCTTCTCCGTGATCGAGGCGTCGAGATCGTACAACGGTTCGAAGTTCGAATCGGATTCGGCTGCTTCGACGAGCGCTTCGGCCAGGTCCTCGCCACCCGCACCGCCCTCGAGGAAGACGTTGGATTCGGCGACCCTGACGCCGAGTTCCTCCTCACAGTGATCGACGACCGCCGCCACTTCGGCATCCGTGTCCCCCGGAAACCGGTTGAGTGCCACGACGACCGGGACCCCGAACTTCTGTAGGTTGGTAACGTGCTTGTCGAGATTCGCCAGGCCGGCGCGAACGGCGTCGACGTCCTCGGCTTTTAGGTCCTCGAGGTCCGGTGGCCACATATCCTGGCCGTGGTACTTCAGCGCCCGGACGGACGCCACGAGCGTCACCGCATCGGGTTCGATGTCGCCGAACCTGGTCACGATATTCATGAACTTCTCGGCCCCGAGGTCGGACCCGAATCCGGCCTCGGTGACGAGGTACTCGGAGAGGTGGGCGGCGACGTCGTCCGCGAGGAGGGAGTTCGTCCCGTGGGCGATGTTCGCGAATGGACCGCCGTGGACGAAGGCGGGCGTTCCCTCGATGGTCTGGACCACGTTGGGCTGGAGTGCATCCTTGAGGAGGAGGGTCACGGCACCGGTCGCCTCAATGTCGTCGACGGTCACGGGGTCGGCGTCTTCGTCGTAGGCGACGATGATGCGGCCGACTCGTTCCTTGAGGTCCTCAACGCTGTCGGCGAGACAGAGGACCGCCATGAGCTCGGACGCCGCGGTGAGGATGAAGCCGTCCTCTCGGGGAGTGCCAGTGACCTCGCCCCCGAGACCGATGACAGTCTCCCTGAGCGCTCGATCGTTCATGTCAATCGCACGCGGCCAGTTGACTCGATTGACCGAAATATCGAGCTCGTTGCCCTGCTTGATGTGGTTGTCCAGCATCGCGGAGATGAGGTTATGTGCGGACGTGAGCGCGTGGATATCGCCGGTAAAGTGGAGGTTGATGTCTTCCATCGGAAGCACCTGTGAGTATCCGCCGCCAGCGGCACCTCCCTTCACGCCGAAGACCGGCCCGAGCGACGGTTCGCGAATCGCGATGAGCGCGTCCTTGCCGATCCGGTTGAAGGCCTGTCCGAGTCCGACCGTGGTGACCGTCTTGCCCTCGCCCATCGGAGTCGGGGTCATCCCGGTCACGAGAACGAGCTTACCGTCGGCGTCGTTTTCCTCGCGGATCCGCTCAATGGCGTCGAGTTTGACTTTCGCGATGTAATCCCCGTAGAGTTCGAGGTCGGCCCGCCCAAGACCGAACGGGTTCACAACGTCCGTGATGTGGTCTTTCTCTGCGTCCTGTGCGATCTCGTAGTCGGTGGGTACCGACGACTGCGTCTCGTCTTGATCGGACATACTACCGCAAAAGTTCGCCACCGTCAGGTATCAACGTTCGCGTACCTATTTGTTCTCGAATGTGATGTGTTTTCGAAAATCTGAAGCAATCGAGGGCGGTCGGTACAATCGGGCAACGTCCGGGCGTTGAACCATCTCGTATCGATCGGAGGCCTTCGAGTTCGGAGCCCGACGACGCCGTCTTCGGCCGCCACTAGTAGTCACATTTTGGAGATGACGTGTTCCGACGACCGAGGAGTCCCCCTAGTAGCGGGAACGCTGCCCATCGACCAACGGCACAAACAAATCATACTCCGAAATTGATATAACGAGCGCACTTCACCGAGCTTGGAGTGAATTCTGTGGGACAGCCAGATCTGGGGCCACTCCGATCACAGTCACTCTCGGCTGGCACGAGGCCACAAACAGAAATCCTGCGTGCGGCTCGCATACCGCCGATTTCCGGTTATCCAGCACGGTCTCGCGTGCGCACGATTTGTAATATTTCAACGATTTATGGGGTCTTTTATATCCGGGGCTGGCCTGGGTACGAGTATGCAATCGCCAACCGACCAAATTCCAGCAATGGATAGCGAGATATCGAAAATCGGACACACGACGAGTCACGTGTCGGGTGAGTCTCGATGAGTTCCGAGGAGTTCCCGTCGTCGGCCGAGACGGTAATCATCGGAGCGGGGATCGTGGGCAACAGCCTGGCCTATCACCTCGCCAACGAGGGTCGCGGTGACATCCTGCTCATGGACAAGGGACCGCTCCCCGATCCGGGGGGATCCACGGGGCATGCGTCCAACTTCCTGATGCCCGTCGAGCACTCGAAGGAGATGACCCACCTCACCCGACGGAGCATCGAGCAGTACAAGGACATGGACACGTTCACGAACAGCGGCGGGATTGAGGTCGCCCGGACCGAAGAGCGGATGGAGGAACTCAAACGGCGGGTCCAGTCCGCCAAGGCCTGGGGGGAAGCGGGCCGGCTCCTCTCCGTCGACGAAATCGAGGAGATGGTGCCCTACATCAACACGGATCTCCTTGAGGGCGGCTTCTACAGCGAGGGTGCCGGGACGTGTGACCCCCTCCGTGCCGGCGAGGTCATGCGGGCACGTGCCGACGATACGACGAACGGCGGTCTGACCGTCTCGCCGAACACAGAAGTGCTCGACCTCCACGTCGAGGGAGGTCAGATCACCGCGGTCGAGACGGACCGCGGCACGGTCGAATCTAACGAGGTCGTGATCGCGTCGGGGCTGTGGAGTCCCAAGATCGCAAAGATGGCCGGCGTCACGATTCCACTCACCCCCGCCGTCCACCAGATGATCAGCGTCGGTCCCATTTCCTTTTTCGAGGACTACGAGGGCGAGATCTCCTTCCCGGTCGTCCGGGACATGGACACACAGATGTACGAGCGCCAGCACGGCAACGACCTCGAGGTCGGTTCCTACCAGCACCGACCGATTCTGTGGGACGTCGAGGACGTGCCATCGATCGACGAGGCCCCCCTCTCTCCCACCCAGCCCCCGCTGACCGACGACGCGTTCGAGCAGTCGATGGAGGACGCGCTCGAGATCGTACCCGACCTGCTCGACGACCCGGACGCCGGCGTCCGCCACGAGATCGACGGACTACTCTCGCAGACGCCCGATGGCGCACCGCTACTTGGACCACTCCAGGATGTTGAGGGGCTGTGGTCGGTCGCAGCCGTCTGGATCAAGGAAGCGCCGGCCATCGGCGAGGCCGTCGCCCAATGGATGACCCGGGGCTGGTCGGACATCGACCTGCACGGATCCGACATCAACCGCTTCTACGAGCACGGAAACTCCAAGAAATTCGTCAAAAACCGCGCCAAGGAAGGGTTTCAGAAGATCTACGGGATCGTGCACCCGACAGAGCAGTGGCAGAGTTCGCGTCCGCTCCGGACCAGTCCGTTCTACTCGCGCCAAGAAGACCTTGACGCGCGGTTCTTCGAGGCCGCCGGCTGGGAGCGCCCCCAGTGGTTCGAGAGCAACCGCGACCTAGTGACGAAGTACAATAGCGAGCTGTCGGGTCTCACGCGACCGAACGAGTGGGACTCGCGATGGTGGTCGCCCATCATCCTCGGCGAACACCTCCACATGCGCGACAAGGTCGCTATGATCGGCGACATGGGCTTCGGGATCTTCGACTTCAAGGGATCCGACGTCGTCGACTACATGGAGAAGATGGCGGTCGGACGAACCGATGTCGACGTCGGGAAGACAGTCTACACACCGATCCTTGCCGAGAACGGCGGATTCGTCTCCGACCTCACGATCGCCCGCCTGGGCGAGGAGCACTATCGGGTCGTCACCGGTGGTGGCGTGGCCGGCTCCGATCGCGCCTGGTTCAAGAGCCACATTCCGTCCGACGCGGACGTTAACATGATCGACTACTCCGAGTCGCTGTGCACGCTCGGGGTCTGGGGGCCGGACGCCCGCAAGGTCGTCGACGCGGTGGCAGAAGAAGACATGTCCCACGAGGCGTTCGCTCCCTATACGGCACAGGACGTCACGATCGGCGAGGTAGACGCCTGGGCCATGCGGCTGTCGTACGTCGGCGAACTCGGCTGGGAGCTGTACGCGCCGATGGGACAGGGCCAGCGGCTCTGGGACGTCATCGCGGAAGCCGGCGAGGAGTACGACATCCGCCCCGTCGGGATGGGCGTCTACGGAACCACGGGTCGGCTCGAGAAGGGGTACCGCCTTTACGGGCACGAACTCGAACTTGAGTACAACCCCTCTGAGGCCGGCCTGACGTTCCACGGCGTCAAGGACGCCGACTTCATCGGGAAGGAGGCCTACGCCGAGGCAATCGACGAGGACGACGTGGCGACGCTCTGTACGCTGTCCGTCGATGACCACATGTCCGCCGAGGGCGAGCGACGGTTCATGCTCGGTAGTGAGCCGATCCTCGATCAGGAGGGCAACGTCATCGTCGACGAGGAAGGCCGCGAATCCTACGTGACGAGTGCCGGCACCGGACCGACCGTCGGCAAACACCTCCTCATGGCGTACCTGCCACCGGAATACGCCGAGGAAGGGACGAGCCTGCAGGTCGAATACATGGGCGAGCAGTACCCGGTTACCGTCGAAGTGGCCGGCAGCCGACCGCTGTTCGACCCGAGCAACGAGCGCATCCGAAGCTAGAATCGCCACCGAGAATCACGACTGGGATCGTCGGCGACGCCCGTCGACGACCCCCACACGAAATCGACCGGAAACTCGCGCGAGGTCAAGATCGGCCTCGCACCCCACCACGGCCGACGTGCCCGTCGACGACGACGGGTTGGCGCGGCCACACACTAACCGACTATGAACGTACTGGCCTGTATCAAGCGGGTACCGGACACCGGTGCCAAGATCGTACTGACCGACGACAATCAGCAAATCGACGCGAGCAACCTCGGCTTCACGATGAGTCCACACGAGGAGTGTGCCATCGAAGAGGCCATCCAGCTCACCGAAACCCACGGCGGGACGTCGCACGTCCTCACGCTCGGACCAGAGGAGGCGGACGAACAGCTCCGCACCGGACTGGCCATGCAGGCCGACGAGGCGAAGCTGCTCGAAACCGACGGTGAGGAGTGGGGAGCCCGCGAAACCGCGAGCGCGATCGCAAACGCGATTCGCGACGACGACGTGGACTACGACGTGTTGCTGTTCGGAAACGAGTCGGCTGACTCGGCCAATTTCCAGGTCGGCACGCGGGTTGCCGCCGAACTCGGGTTGCCCTGCGTGACCGGGATCAAGACCCTCGATGTCGAAGACGACGTCGCAATCGCAAAGCGAGAGGTTTCCGGTGGCGAGGAGGTCTACGAGGTCGACCTGCCCGCCGTGGTGACCGTCAAGGAGGGAATCAACGAGCCCCGATATCCATCGATGCGGGCGAAGATGCAAGCGAGGCGGCAGGAGATCCCGACCGTCGAACCCACCAGTGGGGGTGGCGGTGGAAGCCTCGAAAAGGTTCGACTCGAGGCCCCCGAATCCGCGACGGAGAAGGCCGAAATTCTCGGCGAGGGACCCGATGCCGTGCCGAAAATCGTCGAAATACTCGGATCGGAGGTCGAGGTGCTATGACGCTCGCCTTCGTCGAACACGACGCCGGGGTTCCGGACGAGGTTTCGCTCGAGGCACTCACGCTCGCGCGAATGGTTTCGGACGCCGAGGGATCCGCCCTCGAGGCCGTCACGTTCGGAGCCGACGGCGACGGAGTCGCCGACAAACTCGGTGCCTACGGGGTGGAGACAGTCCACCACGTGACGCACGACGACCTGGATGGCTACGCTCCCGAAGCGTGGGGCGAGAGTCTCGCTCAACTAGCAACCGGGGAAGGGACCGACGCCGTGATCGCGCCCGGCACCGACCGAGGTCACGAAATTCTAACGCATGCGGCTATCTCGCTCGACGTCCCGATGGCGGCCAATTGCACCGGCGTCGACGCCAGTGATGAGGTCTACGAACTTGAGCGCAACCGCTGGGGTGGAAGCCTCATCGAACACGCCCGACTCGAAGCCGACACGAAGCTGCTCACGGCCGCAGAACACGAGTTCACCATCGAAGAAGCCGAGAATGCGGCGAATCCATCTATTGCGGGGTTTACCCCGGAACTCGACGAATCCCACTTCCGGGTGCAGGTGGATCGGATCGAGGAATCCGACGAGGAGGGCATTCCCCTGGGCGAGGCCCGGGTCGTCGTCGGCGGTGGCCGAGGGGTTGGCAGTGCGGATGATTACGACCAGCTCGAAAAGCTGGCCGAGCTGCTCGGTGGCACTGTCGGCGCCTCACGGGCCGCGATCAACGAGGGCTGGCGACCGCACGACGACCAGATCGGCCAGACAGGCGCGAAGATCAGTCCCGACATCTACATCGCCGCCGGGATCAGCGGGGCGGTCCAGCACATGGTCGGCTGCAAGGGGGCGGAATCGATCCTCGCGATCAACACCGACCCTGAGGCCGCTATCATCCAGAAGGCCGACTGGGCCGTGATCGGCGACCTCCACGAGGTCGTCCCGGCACTCAACGACGCAATCCGCGAGGCCCAATAATGGCAACCTATCGCGTATACCGCACGGCCAAAGGACCGTGACCACGATCGACCAGGGCTACGGAATCGTCACGACGGACGACGTGCGGTGGACGGACGCAAATCGCGTCCCGATGACCGACACGCTGGGATGCACCCACACGTCGGTCGATGGATTCCGGACGGAGACCGGGTCCGTCATCTCGCTGCCGCGGGACCTCGAGAGGGTGTGCGTGCCCGTCGATGCGGACGGTACAGTCGACACCAATACCGGACCGTGGGGTGTGCCACGGTACGGAATTGTCCACGTTCCCGCAGGTCTGAACGCCGACCTGTCGAGTGAGGAGCGGACGCGGTGGATCTGCGTCGGTGCAACGCCAACAATCGATGGGGTACCGGACCCGAGAGGGGATGGGGAAGCCACGCCCACGGTCGTGAAATTCGACGCGCTTTCATTTCGAATGCCGTCGACATCGGATGTCCCGATCGCCCGACTCACGACAGAACTGGACTGTACGGGCATGAAAGTCAACTGTCGGCACCTGATCCCGGGATCGGCCGTACCGTATCACACCGAGGGCACCCAGGAGGAGCTATTCGTGCCCATGGACGGACCGGGAACGCTTCGAGTAGCCGGAGAGCGATACGAGCTCCCAGCGGGGAGCGTCGCCCGGGTTGCGCCGGAGACACCGCGGTCTGCGGTAAACGATGGTGACGATGACCGGACGTGGTTCATGATCGGCGCACCGCCGACAGGCGGTCCGGACGAGTGGGATCCCGGTGCGGAAATCCTTGAATAATCCACTCGATCCGTTCGTCATTTAAACATGTCGACGGGTCATGCGTCCCCTAACCGACACTGACGACCGAGCAGCCGCTCGAGTGTACTGATTCGATATATAAAAACGCCGTCACATCGAACGTGTCGAACCACGAACGATTCGTGCAGTCGGTCTATTTCGCGGTTTTCGATTCGGCGATGAGTTCCTCGGCCGGAACGGAGCCTCGACGGCGAAGCACTCGCGAGGCGACGCGTTCGAGGAGGCTTGAGCCGTCCGACGACGTGAGCGTCGCCGGGAGGTACGGGTCGAACGTGGACTGTTTGGGTGCGGTTCGGTCTTCGATTTTACTGGTTCGTGCCATCGTACTTAAAAAGAGGAGCGGGATATTTTTAAGACTTGTGAATATATATTTCTGTTTTACGAGGTATAATTCATCATAATTTAACATCGGTTGTGGGATCATCGAGCATTTTCTGACGAAAGTGGTGTGTTGCTAACGGCTAATGACGTTCTTTCGGTTGAACTCCTCCCGACACGTAGATCAAGAAAATCCAACCGTCCCGCTCACAATCGCCCTGCCAGGCAACGTTTTTCTGCCACAGGTCCCTTCATCGTGTATGCCCCCCGTGGCGCGCGACAGACTCCTCCGCGTGAACCTGACGGAAAGGACCGTCACCTCCGAGCCGGTCCCCCAGCGGTGGCGTCGCAAGTACCTCGGCGGAAAGGGCCTCGGGGCTCGCTATCTCTACGACGAACTCGATCCGGGGACCGACCCACTCGGTCCGGACAACGTCCTGCTTTTCGTGCTCGGTCCCGCGAGCGGCTACCTTCCCGGCGAACAGCGATACGCCGCGATCACGAAATCGCCGCTCACCGGAGCATTCCTGGATTCCTACGCCGGAGGCGACTTCCCGTTGACCTTGGCCGGCGCGCTCGAGAATCACATCGCGATTCTGGTAACTGGGCGGGCTTCCGAACCGATCCGTCTCGAGGTCGAAGCCGGGACCGCCCGAATCGAACCCACGTCGACGTGGGGTGCCGATACCGTCGAGACGGACCGATCGTTTCCCGAGGCCAGCGTGGCCTGCATCGGTCCCGCCGGAGAACGACAGGTGGCGTATGCCACGATCGCCTCCGACGAAGCGCGTCATCACGCCGGCCGAGGTGGCGCGGGTGCCGTGATGGGGGCGAAACGATTGAAGGCCGTCGTGGTTCGCGGCGATCCGCCTCGTCCCGACGGCTCGATCGCCGCGTTGCGAGAACGCGACCTAGACCGGTACGCCGACAGCCATACGGGACGGTGGCAAGCCGCCTCCGAAACGCTCGAGACCGTTGAGTTCGCCGACACTGCCGACGTCCTCGCCTCGCACGGATGGCGAGAGCGTGGCTTCGAGGGTGCAGAGGACGTCGGTGTCGACGCCGCCCGCGAGGCTGCCGTCGGACGGGAACGGGACGGGGACATCCCCGGTGGATTCCGGATCGAGACGCCCGAGGGCGAGACCGTCCCCCGCGGGGCAACCGGCATGTCGCTTGGGGCCGGGCTCGGAATTTCCGACTTCGACGCGGTCGCCGCGCTTGGCGAGCAGTGCAACCGACTCGGGGTGGACCTCATCAGCGCCGGGAACGCGGTGGCCTGGGCGATTCGTGCTTCGGAGGCCGAAATCGTGGATCGGGACCTCGCCTTCGGCGAGCCAGAAGAGGCCGGGACCCTGCTCGAGGAAATCGCACACCGATCGTCCGCGCTGGGAGCCGTACTCGCCGACGGGGTCGAGGACGCCGCAGATCAGTACGGCGGCCGCGATCTCGTGCCCGTCGTCAAACGGATGTCACTCCCGTCGTACGATCCAAGCGGCGTGGCGAGCATGGCGCTGGCCTACGCGACGAGCGATCGAGGCGCCTGCCACCGCCGGGCACGACCGGTCGAACGTGCGGTGTTCGAGGAATCCTGGGGCCCCGAACGGGCGGCGGCCGCGATCGCTGCAGCCCAGGACATCAGGTCGGTTCGCTGGAGCCTGGTTGCCGACGACTTTACCGGGGAGTCACTCGACGTCGCGAACTGGCTCGACGCCGTGGGAGCCCCCACCGAAGACCTCGAAAACGCGGGAGAACGGATCTGGAATCTGGTCCGCCTGTTCAATGTCCGCGAGGGGTTCGATCGGAACGATGACGCGCTTCCGACGGGGTTCACTTCGAACCAGGGCTTCGACGCGGATCGATTCGACCGGATGCTCGACGCCTATTACGATCGACGCGGCTGGGATCGGTCGGGAAAGCCCAGCCAAGAGACGCTCGCTCGACTCGACCTCCACGATATCCAAGACGGCGTTACCCCGCCCACGTTCGAGGCGGACACCGAAGAATAGCAGCTCGCGAACCAGTGAGCCGAGAGGGGAACCTGGATAACATGCGGAGCCGTTTTGGGAGCATGGACATCGGACGTACATTCGGGGCCGAGCAGGGACTGACGTGTCTCGTCGGGGCCGGCGGCAAAAAGACCACTCTCTACGCGCTCGCCAACCGACTAGACCGGGCCGTGGTGACGGCCACGGTTCGCATCCCGATCTTCGACCGATCGGTCGAGTCCGTCGTCGTCACGACGGATCCGCTCTCGACGGTCCAGTCCCACACTGGACCGTGGCCACTCGGCGTGGTCCCCGAACGTGAGGACGACCGGTACACGGGTTACGATCCCGACGTTGTGAACACAATCGCCACGAAACACGACGGCCCAGTCCTCGTGAAGGCCGATGGAGCCAGAACGCGAGAGTTCAAGGCTCCTGGCGAACACGAGCCACGGATTCCGAGCGAGACGGACGTCGTAATCCCCGTCGCGAGCGTCGAGGTGGTAGGACAACCGCTCGCCGAGGAACATGTCCACCGACCGGCCAGGGTCGCGGCACTGACTGATCTCGAGTCGGGCGATACCGTTACAAAAGAGGCGGTCGCGACCGTGCTCGCCCACCCCGACGGCGGATGCAAGGACGTGCCTCCCGAAGCGGCCGTCGTCCCGTTGCTCAACAAGGTGGACCACGAGAACGATGCGGCCATCGGCAGGGAGATCGCCCGACTTGTCTTCGATCGACTCGACGAACGTGGTGATCGTGGGGGAGGCCAACGCGACGACGAAGCGGCGACGGAGCAGCTCTCACGGATCGTCCTCGCCCGAATGATAGATGAGACCGTCGTCGACGTTGTCTCGAGATAAATCGGGGACTCAGCCATCCTCGCCGTCCCGTTCTGCAATCCGTCGGGCCGCTGCCTCGAACTCCTCGCGCGTGTTGACATTCTCAAAGGTCTCGAGGTCGGTCCGGCGTTCGATCGTGGACTCCTCGACGATCTCGTATGTCAACGCGGACAGGGCGTCGAGAATCCGACCGTCTCCCCGTTCGAGTGCTCGTTCGCACGCCGCCAGCATAGGGTCGTTCCGGTAGACGGCCTGCGTCGGCTGGTACCAGCCATCCGACAGCCGGGGAACTGCGGCGTCGACGGAGCCGTCGTCGACCAGCTCGAAAAGATATTCGACGAAGAACGGTTCGACGAAGGGCATGTCGCAAGCCACAACGGCAGCGAGATCGGCGGTCGTTGTCCGCAAGCTGGTGGCGATGCCGGCCATTGGCCCCCGGTCGGGTTCTTCGTCGATGGCGAGTTTGACGGGATGAGGCGAATCCGCCATCGTCTCCTCCATCGCCGCCCGCTGGTCCGCGCGGCAGTTCACGACGAGTTCGTGCGTGACCGTCGCTAACCGGGTCGCGACCCGCCGCACCATCGGCTCGCCGGCGAGTTCTGCGAACGCCTTGTCGGCGTCGTGAAATCGCGTCGATCGGCCGCCGGCCAAGATAATGCCAGCCCGGTTCGGACGCGAATCGTCGCCGGCGTTGCCCGCTGTCATCGTTGAGCCATTGGAGCGAGCGACGAAAAAAGGATTCGTCGACGGATTTCGATGAACGACTACTCCGTCGTCGCGATGGCCTCGATTTCGATCCCCGCGCCTTTCGGGACCGCGCTGACCTCAATCGCACTTCGGGCGGGTGGTTCCGAGTCGAAGTACTCGCTGTAAACCTCGTTGAAGGCCTCGAAGTCGTCGATGTCGTCGAGGTACACCGTCGTTTTCAGGACGTTCTCGAGGGAGAGCCCCTCCGAGGCGAGGATCGCCCGGACGTTGTCGAGACACAGTGCCGTCTGGTCGCCGATGGACGCGTCGTCGAGGAGGTCGCCGTCGGGCGTGAGTGGTAGCTGGCCGGCCGTAATGAGCAGGTCGCCGTTCGTCGTCGCCTGGCTGTACGCGCCGACCGCGGCCGCCGCGTCGTCAGTACTGATAGTTCGTTTCACGCAGGCCACTACAACCACGAGGACCGTAAACGCTCGGTGCAGAGCCGATATTCCACGTCGTGTCGGAATTGGGATGTGTCGTGTCGCGGCTGGTCGATGGGACCGACGACCGGCGGAGATCCACCGCACGATCGATCCCCGAGGCGGTCGTCCACGGCATCCGCGGACAAAACCCAGGACGATCTTTTACTCGTCCTCGTGAATAGTCTGGAGGAGTTTCGCCTGGGCGACGCGAAGTTGTTTCGAGAACGCGGGCTGTGAGATGCCGAGCGATTCCGCAATCTCCGCGCCGGTTCGTTGCCGGGGTTGATCGAAGAACCCGCTGTAGTAGGCCGTCGACAGGATGTCCCGCTGTCGATCCGTGAGATCTTTTTCCAGCAACAGTTTCCACGGCACGGAGGTGTCCGAACGATCCCGGACCTTATCAAGGACATTTACGTCGGGGTATGGTTCGCGCAGATGTCTGAGAAAGGTCCCGATGTCACGGTCCATTGGGATCGAGAGGGTGCACGTACAGCCGTCTGCAGAAACCATGATCGACTGGAGGTTTGCCCCGAGCTTTGCGACCGTCGTCGCGATGCACTCGCCAACCGAAATCGCCTCGAAGTGAGCCCCGTCTGATTCCCCGATCAGTTGGATGGATTCGAAGGCGGGCGACGCGTCGGCGTACTCGATGACGACCTCGGGGTCGACGTCCTCGACCAGGAAGTGAACGATATAAGAGTCCGCCGAACGGGAGGTGATGTGTTCGATTCGTACATCGGTGGAGATCCCGGTTGCGAGCTCGACGAACGCGTCTTCGGCACCGGTGAACTCGAAAGTTACATCCGTCGACCCGCCCATTAACAGGGCATTTCGCTGGTCCACCGCGTTGAGGGCGTACCCGATCAGCGCGCCGAGGTCCGAAAGCACCCCCACAGAGAGGTCGTCGAAGTAGTCGGGACGATCGCTGTAGATCGTCAACACTCCGTAGAGGACGTCGTCATGGAGCAACGGAACGCTCACGAGCGATCTAAACTCGAAGAACAGCGCCGTGTTTCGCCACTCAGCCGAGGTCGCATCCGAGGAGAGATTAGACTCCACAACGGGTTCGCGCCCACGTGCGGCACGAACCGCAGGCAGCGAGTTTTCGGCGGTGTAGGCGAGCGAAACCGACTCGATATACCGTTGACAGACGCCCTGCGTCACCTGGGGGAGAATCGAATCGTTCGAGACATCGAGTGCCCCGATCCAGGCACAGTCGAACTGCTCGAGGTCGCCCAGTCGATCGCAGACGGTTTGCTTGATGGACTCCCGGGAGTCCGCCCGGACGATGGCGCGGCTGATCAAACGGACCGCCTCGTTGAGTTGCCTGACCCGTTCGAGTCGTTCCGACTGGAGCTTCGATTCGCGTTCGCGCTCGCGAAGGGTCCGGATTTGATGGGCACGATCGAGTGCTGCCGAAGCCGTCGCAGCAAGAATCTCACAAAGTTCGACCGCAGTGTCGTCGATCGATCCGACCGCGGTATCGCCGACGAGGAGGACGCCGTGGTCGCCGACCGGAACCTGGAGTTCGCTCCTGATCGGCGTCCCGGCGTTGTACACGTCCGGGGCGGTCCGAACGTCGTCGAAGTGAGCCATCTCTCCCTCGGAAAAGACCCGCCAGATGACGCCGTCGCCAGGCGAGAACTGCGGGACGTCACCGAGTATCGATTCCAGTTCGGTGTTGTAGGCCACCGGAATCAGTCGATCCTTCCGCTCCTCATAGAGGTAGATTCCGATACCCGAGACGTCGAGAATCTCCGTCGCGGTCTCGACGACGACGTTTGCGATCTCGGTGTCCGTCTCGGCGTGAAGCAGCTCGCGGGCAGCCGAATTCACCCCCTCAAGTGCGGATTCATAGCGAATTCGCTCGGAGATATCCCGAAAGATGCCATGGATAAGATCTCGATCGCCGATCGACACCGTTCGTGTACTGATCGCGACGGGGATCTTCTCGCCCTCCGCTGTCACCATGTAAACCGGGCTTCCGTCGTCGAACTGGCTGACGGTCGTCTCCTGTTCGACGTGCCACTCGAACAGTTCACGGTAGCGATCGGCTTCCCCATCGGGGTGGAGGTCGGTCTGGTGTAGGCCGACGATTTCCTCGCGGGGTTGGTCACGGATCGTCGCGGCGGCCGTGTTCGCTTCGACGATTTCACCGGTGTCGACGTCGGCGACGAAGATCGGGTCCGGCGCGGCCTCGAAGAGCCCCTCGTATCGGCGCCGGAGGGCCTCGATTTCGCGTTCTTGCTCGCGTCGATCGGTCACGTCCCGGATCGTCCCGATGGTCCCGCGAATCTCGCCATCGTTCGAACGCAGGAGCGTCTGTCGGATCTCACAGGTCCGGGCGTCGCCGTCGGCAGTGTGGATCGTCTGTTCGTATTTCCCCACCCGGGGTCCGTCCTCGGCACGGAGCGAGTCGATTACCTGCTGGCCCTTTTCGACGTCCGCCTCCGAAAGGACGATGGAGACGTGCTCGCCGACGAGTTCTGACCGGTCGTACCCGGTGAGATCTTCCATCGACTCGTTGACTTCGACCATCCGACCATCCGTATCGAGAACGTAGAACGCGTCGCCGATCGACTCCACGATTCGCTCGTACCGCTCAAGCGCCCGTTTTCGTTCCGCCTCGATGCGACGTTCGCGCCGTTTCCATTCCGTGACGTCACTGACCGTCGAGACCAGGTATTCGGAATCGAGGGAAACCGACGCGACCTGAATTTCGACAGTCTGTCTCGTCCCGTTCTTGTGGCGGTTGACGCTCTGGAGCGACGCCTCACCCTGTGTTTGAACGGTATCGACGAGTTCCGTCCACGATTCCATCGTGAACTCCGGATCGATGTCGAGAACCGTCATCGAGCACAGTTCGTCGTGGTCGTACCCCAGTTGCCGACAGGCGGTCTCGTTCGCATCGACGATGGCACTGGTTTCTGGGTCGACGACGAATATTCCCTCCGGGGCTTGATCGACGAGTTTCCGAAATCGGTCGGGGGCAATCGGACGGCCATCGGGTTCGTCCCGATCCGGTTGGGCTGGGAGGTACGAGACCAGGATCGACGCGACCGTCTCGACGACTGCCCGCGAGCGCTCGGAAATCGGTCGGTCCCCAGACGTGTAATAGACGAACACCGCGTCGACGTCGTCGACCCCCACGGGAACGCCCACCGCACCTCCGAGGTTCAGACCGTTCGAAGCCGCCAACCGCCGATACCGACTGACCGATGCCTCGGTCACGTCCTCGAGTACCTCGGTTTCGCCGGTCGTCCAGACTCTCCCGGGAAGTCCCTCGTTCGGGTGGAACGTCACCGATCGGGAAAGTTCGGCGAACGCGTCGAGACGTTCGACAGATGTGACTGTGTCGGCGTTGACGAGGCGCGTCCCGTCGTCGTTTGGTACCCAGACTTCCCCGTAGATCCAAGCCATTTCCTCACAGACCAGGCGCAACGCCGTCCGAAATCGTTCTCCGGTCCCATCTGCCCGCAACAGCTCGCGATTCACCCGTGAGACGAAGTCAAAATCGCCGACATCCTGCGGGGTGGACTCCCCTGGCTCTTCGTCTCCACCTCCAGCCCGATTATCCATATTACCCCAACATATTGGGGTGGGTTATTATAATACACACGGATTTCAAGGGGGTGCATTTCTATGTGGGAAATACTCCCATACCATGTCCCCAGGAATCGACCATTCGGAATACCCAGATTCGATTCCAGTCGTCGAATCGAGCGAATGCGACGTTCCATACCCGTCGGAGTCGGTTTCGGAGACCGAACTCGCCAGATCGGACACCTACCACGTGGATATCCCGGGAGATATCCCGATCGAGGTCGCGATCACCGAAGCGTTCGAACACGTCGAGGGAGCGAATCATCCCGACCTCGAACCACTCGCAGGTGTCGTCGACACGGACGACCTCGATGGCCTTTTCGCCTCGCTCGAGAGTACGCCAGGGGCGCAGGCGACCGTCTCGTTTCCGTACGCATCCTGCTGGATAACCGTCGAATCGACGGGGTCGATCACCATTACCAGGACCGACGCGCGAACGTAACATCCCTCATGTACCAGGTTCTCCTTTGCGTGGACCGAACAGACGCTCGCGGCAGGTTGAGAGAGATCCTGGAATCGAGCGGCGAGTACGAGGTCGTCTTCGTCGATTCCGAACGCGAACTCGACCCGTCGATCGATTGCTGCATCGTCGACCGAAAAGCACTGTCACGGCATCGATCACAGCTTTCGACGCTCCGGGACACCTCGTCTCCGGGAGAATGCCCTGTATTGCTGGTGTCGACACCCGACGAGCTATCCGAACTGGTCGGGGACGACCTCGTCTCCGATTTCGTCCGGATGCCGATCCAGGAAGACGCACTCTCGGTTCGCCTCGACCGTGCCCTCGAACGGCCGCGTCGAGCACGAGAACTGGATCGCAAACGATCCGAGGTCGAACGTCTCGCACAGATCAACCAATTACTCCAGGAAGTAAACCACACCTTGGCGAAGACCGATTCGCGCGCCGAGATCGAATCGACTGTATGCGAGCTGCTCGCCGCGTCAGATCGGTATCTCGGCGCGTGTATCGGGCGCTTCGACGACGAGCAGGGAATCAAGCCGACAGAGTGGGCCTGGTTGAACGACGCCATCCGTGAGGAACGCCCCTCCGTAACAGGACACCGCACGGACGAATCACCGGACGGGGAGTCGCTTCGGTCCCGACGCTCCCGTGTCGTCACTGATGGGGACCCAACGGTGGAAACAGCGACCGACGGCCACGAACTGGCGTCGATCGCGTCGGTGCCGATCGCCTTCCGTGACGAACAGTACGGTGTCTTGACGGTCTATTCCGCCGATCCGGATGCGTTCGAGGGTCGGCTCGAACGCGCTATCGAGATCATCGGCGAGACCACCGGTTACGCGATCCACGCCGTCGAAGCGCGCACCGAACTCGGTCGATTTCGGGAGGCAGTCGAGGGTTCGGGCCACTCCATTTACATCACCGCGACTGACGGGACGATTCAGTACGTCAATCCCGCCTTCGAAGCCCAGACGGGATACGACGCCGGGGAGGCCATCGGTCAAACGCCGGCCATACTGAAGTCCGGGCTCCACGACAAGGCGTTCTATACCGACCTCTGGGGAACGATCCTCGGCGGCGAAGTCTGGGAGTCGGAGGTGGTCAATCGACGCAAAGACGGCCGACTGTACTATGTCACGCAGACGATCACCCCGATCACCGACGACGATGGTGACGTCCGCTTTTTCGTTGCGATCAACAACGAAATCACGGACCGGATCGTGCGAGAACAACAAAATCAGGTCCTGAATCGAATCCTGCGGCACAACCTCAGGAACCAACTCAACGTCATCTCCGGGCACACGGAACTCATCGAATCGAGGGCTGCAGGTGACGATTCCATAGAGCAGCACGTCAACACCATCCGGGAGACGGTGTTGAATTTACTCGACGTGGGCCAGAAGGCCGACCAGAGTACCACGGTGCTCGAAGATCCGATACCCCGGCAACCACAGCCCGTCTGCTCGATCGTCCAGCGGCAGGCGTCGACACTCGAATCGGACCATCCCGACGTCTCGATTACCGCGGAGACCCCGTCGAAGGAGATATCCGTACGGGCAAAGATCGAACGGGTGGTAGAAGAAGTTCTGGAAAACGCTGTCGAACACAACCACCGGTCGACGCCCCGAATCGATATCGCCGTCGAGCCACTTGACGGTGACCGCGTCCGAATCGCCATCGACGACGACGGTCCCGGGATTCCCG
>JBKGZK010000040.1:0-18608 GCA_046545615.1 Natronomonas sp. | reverse complement strand
AGGAGCGCCTTGAGGAACTCGAGTTCATGGTCGTCCAGGACATCTTCATGACCGAAACGGCGAAGTTCGCGGACGTGATTCTCCCCGCTACCACGTGGGCCGAACGCGGCGGCACCGTGACCAATACCGACCGTCGGGTCCAGCAGATGCGGGGCGTTCAGAAGGTCCACGAGAACACGAAGCACGACATCGACATTCTCACCGAGGTCGGTACCCGCCTCTTCGGCGAGGAAGGCGGCTTCGAATTTGACTCCCCCGAAGCAGTCTTCGAGGAACTCAGACAGGTCTGTCCGATCTATCACGGCATGACCTACGACGCACTGGGCGAAGAAGGCCTCCACTGGCCTTGCTACGAGGAGGGTGACGAGGGCGATCCGTTCCTGTATGAGGATTCCTTCGACACGGAAAACGGTCTCGGCCAGATCGAGGGCGTCAATCACCAGCCGCCCAAGGAAGTTCCGGACGACGAGTATCCGCTCGTCCTGACGACGGCTCGTCTCGAAGAGCACTACAACACCGGGACGATGAGCCGACGATCCCCGACCCTGAACCGTCAGCATCCGGAGAACTTCGTCGACGTCCATCCTGCCGACGCCGAGCGGTACGGCGTCGAGGACGGCGACTACGTAACGATATCTTCCCGTCGTGGAGAGATCACGCTGAAGGCACAGGTAACGGAAGACATCAAAGAGGGCGTAATCTGGACGACGCCACACTTCGCCGCCGCCTCGGCGAACCGTCTCACGAACGACGTTCTCGACGACCGGGCGAAAATCCCCGAGTACAAAGCCGCCGCAGCCGAAATCGATGTCGGCGTCGAACCGGCCGACGAGCCCGAACCCGCCGACGACTGACCCGATCTCCCGGTCTGTCACTCACTTCTCGTAGACGTCCTCGAACGGGAGCTCCGGTATCTTCGCGAAGATCGACTCGTGTCCCCGTTCGTGCCGAAGAAACGTGACGGTGAGACCGACGAGTGCGATCACGGCGATGATTGCGAACGGGCCGCCGGTCAGGACGGCGGCGGCCTGTAGTGTTGTTTCACTCCCCGTCAAGATGACCGATATCGCGACCACCCCCTGTAAGATTCCCCAGAAGACGATGGTCGCCGTGGTGGGCGCGACCCCACGCTTCGAGGCCAGTATTGCGACGACCAGCGTCGAGGTGTCCGCGGAGGTGGTCATGAACACGATGATGAGGCCGAAAAACAGGAAGATCAAAAGCTGGCTCAACGGGAGCGCACCGAACAGCGGAAAGCCAGCGACGGCCTCGGACCCGCCGTAGGTGGCGATCGAATCGAGAATGTCGGCCCGGCCCGTGTGCTGTAGGTGCAGCGACGTCGTGCCCAGAAGGAGGAACCAGACCATGGTCGCGAGCGACGTGGCGACGAACCCGGTGAACACGACGGTCCTGATCGTTCGCCCGCGAGAGAGCGCGGCCAGAAACAGCCCGGCGAAGGGGGCCCAGGAGAACCACCAGGCCCAGTTCCAAACCGTCCAGCCGGTGACCCATTCTCCGCCGAGGTAGACGCTCATCGGGACGAAGTTGACCAGGTACGTTCCGAGTGCGCCCGTGCTTTCCTCTAACATGGCCGAGCGGGGGCCGATGGCGAAGATCAGTGCACCGAACAGAACGAATAGGGCGATGTTGACGCCGGCAATGCGCCGAATCCCACGGTGAACGCCGCTCTGGGCGGACATCACGAAGATGATGACGAGCCCGGTCACGAACAGCACCGGTCCGAGGGTATCGAACTCGACGCCCCACTGGTAGTTGGTCCCGGTGAGGAACTGTTGACTGACGAGCGCCACGGATGTCGCGATTCCGCCGATCGTGGCGAAAATCGCGAGCATATCCACGAGCCGACATGCGATCGAGTCGAGATTGTCGACGCCGAGAAACGGCGTCAAAATTGCGGACACGCGGAGTGAGGCCCCACGTTGGTAGACAAAGTACGCGATCGGGATTCCGAGTACGAGGTAGGCACTCCAGGCCGAAAAGCCCCAGTGGAACAGCGAGTACGCGAGTGCGCCATCGATCGCCTCGGCTGATCCTGCCTCGGCTCCGAAGTACGGCGGCGGGGTCTGGTAGTGAAATATTGCCTCGGCGGGTCCCCAGAACACGATCCCTGCGGCGATGCCGGCGCTGAAAAACATCGTGAAATACACGGGAAAGGTGTAGGTCGGCTCGACGTTGGGCCCCCCGAGTTTGACGTCACCCCACGGACCCACGAGCAGCACGAGGCAATAGATCACGGAAAGTAACACGACGCCGAGTAAGAGCCAGTCGAACGAGCCCGTGACGACCCGCTGGAGGGCGTCGACGGTCGCAATCGTTCCCGCCGGGAACAGGTACTGGGCGAGAAAAAACACGGCGAAGGCACCCACGGGGACGCCGAACGTGATCGGGTCGTGGCGGCCGAAAAACGTTCGAAGGGTATCCGTCATCGAGAGCCGCCGGATCCCCATGAGATAGTGGGCCGGCGGCACATCGTCTGCCTCCGTTTTCGAGGTCGGCAGGACGGTGATGTATCCGAGGCCTGCCCCGAAGAACAACAGCGAGATGACGAGCCAGCTCTGTCCCGAGACTACCTCTCCGACGAGGTCAGGGAAGAAAAATCCGGAGACGACGACGATACCGGAGAGGACGGCGATCGGAAGCAGAAGCCGCCGCATGAACCGCTCGATGGTACCAGCCCCCTCGATTCCCATGCCACCTACTGTCGGTGCGGCGGTAAATGACTACTGGAAGTGATCAAATCACGGACCATACTGGGTTGCAGGACGACGTGTCGAGATGTTGCATTCCTGGGCACTCCGGTAGTCGGTCGTCCCCGACGTGTCCTTCCCCACGTCGTCAGCTACACCTCTTCGGATTTCTCCACGTCGGAGGCGTTATCAACGCCGTCCCCGTCTCGGTCGTCGTCATTATTCCAGTCCTCGCCATCGTCCCCGTCGTTGCCATTATACCCGTCGTCTCCATTATCGACCACCTCGTCAGTTTCGTCGTCCTCGAAGCCGGCAATATCGAACCACGACTCCGGTGTGGACTGTTCGAGGACCGATCGACCGAGAATCTGGCCGCCGATCGTCATCGGGCTGATAACCTCGTCTGCACCGACCTCTTCGAGTTTGTCCACGTGGTGGGCGTCGTTTGCAGCCGCGACGATGTACACATCGGGATTGGCCTTCTTCGCCGCCAGCACCGATAGCACGTCGGTGGCGTCGTCTCGGGTGGCGACGACTACACCGCTCGCAACGTCAATACGCGCGTCAATCAGGTTTTCTTCGTGTGTCGGGTCGGCCGTCAGGACGTTGATATCCCGGTCGTCGAGCGCGGACGCTTCCGCCTGATCTGGGGTGATGATCACGACGTCGCGTTCGCCTTCGAGGACGTCGAGTAACGATTCCGTAATGTCGCTGTACCCGAGGACGAGCACGTGATCCTCGAGGAGTGTGAGATCTGACGGTGTCATGTTTCCGAATGCTGTGGCCATTCGCTTCTCGATCGCCGGCACGACGAGCGCCCCGATGGCGGCGGTGAACGCTCCGGTCCCGAAGATGATGACCGACAGCGAAAACCACTTCGCCTCCGGTGTCATCGGCGTGATGTCGCCGTACCCGACGGTCGCGATCGTAACCAGAACGTAGTACACGGCGTCGCTCCACGTGGCGATATCGGTAAACTGGTCGCGCAAGACGTACGAACCGGTGGCCCCGTAGAGGAGGACGCCGAATATCGACAGCAACGAGGCGACCTGGAGTGCCGAGAGGTCCATCGACTGCCCGAACTGGCCCCGGTTGAGAACCAGGATCGGGTACGTGAGCAAGACGAAGAACAACAGCGGGATATGAGTGGTCTGGAGCGTCAGGAGCGGGAGCATCGCCACAAACGGGAGGACGATAAGGGAGACGTACCAGGCAAGTCGCTTGCCACGCTGGAGACCGACGGTCAATAGACCCAGGAGGAACGCCAGAATGACGCCCGAAAACCGGACGGCATCGGTCACGTCGGGAAGCACCGCCGCGAGCGGTCCCTCGAGGATCAAAACCGATTGACTCAGTGTGGAAAGCCCGGTGATGAAGGCGAGGATCGTGGTGAGAATCATCAGGAGCACTGCCGTCCTGGCTCCCGAGAATTGCCGCCAGTGGATTAACCGAACCACGTCCCGGTGATAGAACACCTTCTTGAGGGTCGAATCCGGCTCCACGTCCGAGTACTCCCCCCGCACACGGCTCCATAACGCTGTTCGTGTGATAAGCGTTGCTGCGGAGGTTTAGCGTCTGAATTCGCCACCGAGACTGGATCCGAGAGGCGCACTTACTTGGGGAGACGTGTCGAAGGGAGAGCCGAAATGGAGTGGACCTTCCGAACGGTCGTGCGCGGGTTCCTGCTCGTCGGAGGCCTCATCTACGTCGCGTGGGGAATCCTCGATGGAACCCAGGTTACGCTCGTCGTCGGAATCATCGCCGCGTTGCTCGGGGCGTTCGGTCTGTGGTGGGAGTTCAGCGGTCGCTGAGCGAAATACGAACGACTGCGGTCGCACTCGACACTGGACGAGTTTCTGTACCACCTCGGGACATCTCCCGAGTGTAAGTAATTCGGAACGACCGCTCGAACAAACGAAACTCAACACATCAATTTTATGTCGATAACTCCTTTCGAGAGCGGTGAATCTAATCCTCGAAAGGTGTCGACCTGAACGAATCTGAAGCGCCCCAAACGCTTGCAGTCTGTGAGTTTCTGTCGAGGTTCTGCGGTACTCGTCGACAAACCGAGTGAGTATTTTCTCCGAGGTACTGCAGAATACGCCACCGTTTCGTCATGGATCTTGACAGTCGTAAAAAGTTATTTATTTTCTTCCTGTTAATGGATATTCGGACGAGCGATAATGTACGATAAAATTTTGATTCCGACGGACGGAAGCACGGAAGCTGACAAGGGCGCAAAACACGGGGTCGACCTGGCTGCGGCGGTCGGTGCAGAGGTACACGGCCTGTACGTCATCGAGGAGGGTGGCAACCCGTGGCTCTCGGAGCCAATGGACGACCAGATGGAACGCGCAAAATCCTACGGGGAGGAAATCACAGGAGAGGTCGGTGACCTGGCGGCAGACGCTGGCGTCGACTTCGTGTCGGCTGTCGAGGCCGGGCCGTCCGTTGCCCAGGAGATCGTTTCGTACGCGGAAGAGGAAGACGTAGACCTGATCGTCATGGGAAGCGGGTACCGGGGGACGATCGGTGGCGTCTTGGGCGGCACCGCAGAAAAAGTGCTCCGCTCGACAACCGTTCCCGTCACGACACTCCGACGCGGTGACATCGAGTAACCCAAACTATAGTGCGAAACGCAGGCTGCCGTGAGAAGACCGTCCGTTCGAGGTCCGGACATTCGTTTATCTCGCGGGAGGACGGGAGAGTTCACCCCCTCGAGGATGGTTGACGGTCACGTGTCTCGTTCCCGGAAGAATATCGTCATACTGATCGCCAGAAACAACACGCCTGCGACGAGCGCCTGCCCCGTGACGATCGCGACGGCAGCACCTGCCACGAGGACGACGAGCAATCCAAGGAGGAGGGTCGATTTGTCGTATTTCATCTGGTGACACTGTTTTGGCCCCCTGGGTAACTATCTTACGAGCACTCGAGTCAGTGGCATCGGCGGGCCTGGTAGGCCGGTTTCGGGTCAGAACCAGTGCGTCAGGTCCCAGTGAAATTGGCAGTTCGGACAGGTGGCCCATTCGGGGACGTCGAACACTTGGGGGTGACGACGACCGTACTGCATGCCCGACTCGCACCGTGGACAGACCATCGCGATGAGTTCGAAATCCTCGAGGGACCCAGATGGCCAGTCTCGAAAGCAGTTCTGACAGTCGAACCGCTCGTAGGCGTGAGGCTGAACGATCTCTCCTGTACATCCCGGACACTCCACGACGAGCGGCGGACGGTTCCGGAGCCCCTGGACGCTGTCGACGGTCGTGGTCTGCGCTTCGGGGACCGAGAGCGTAAACTGCGTGATGGATTCGTCGGCCCGCAACGGGTCGACGATCCACGAAAGAAACCGCTTGAGAATGCCATAGGCCCGACGAACGTCTATCATGCGTTAGTGTGCCCCGATCGTTGGATCACTCCACAGTGTGGGAAGCGACGGTACCCGGTCTCGGATAGGTAACTACGTATACGGCCCGTTGCCTAATCAGGATTGCGCGCGATTCCGCGTCGGCGCAGTCGAGTCCTCGATCAAACGATCGGAGTCTCCGACAGGTTTTCGGCGGTCCATTCAGTACTGACGTCAATGACCGCATCAATCGCGGCCGACATCGGTATCGCCGCGAACGCCACGTGGCCGGCGCTTCAGGTGATGAATTTTTATGATCTCTCGACGCCCGTCAGAATGACGGTTGCGGCGTTGCTCGTGGGGCTGCTGGGGAGTGGAATTCTGTGGCGCTACGAGTCGGTCGTCGACCGTTCCATCGAGGCATCCATCTCTCGCCCCCTCTCGGCGCTCGCGTATGGCGTCGGTGCCCACGCCGTGCTCGCCTTCGCAGGAATGTATCTCGGCTATCTCATTGGATATGCCGGGTTTCCCGCCGCCAATAGCGGACGACTCGGACTCCAGATCGGATTACTGATATCCGGCTCGCTCGGATTTCTCGTCGTGGGCGCGGCCATCGTTGGATCCCTCGGCGAACGTCACCTCTGGTCTGGCGTCGTGGTCGGAGCGCTCCTCGCCGGTGTGAGCGTTTCTATCGGCTCGCTGTGGGGTGCGTTCGTGTGGGTGATGCTCGTCTCGATGGGAATCGGCGGTGTCGTGCGGAACTGGACGCACGATTCGTTCGCTCCGGAGATTTGAAGCGGGAGTTCAATCGGCGCGAGTAAGACTCATTCGGGAGGAACCCCAACACAATGTATGGAGTCCGCCCCGCTCGTACCCCTCCAGTTCGGGTTGCCGGAGTTCTTGCCGCAACTCCTGGTTATCGCGGGGACGCTCGTTCTCATCATGATGCTCGTGGCGATCGTCGGCACGATCTATCGACATTTCACCGGTGGCATCGAGTGGCCTGAGGACAAAAAGGAGGACGAAGACGGCGTCACTCGCGGGGGCCAGGACGACGAGTGGGAGTTCTACTGAGCGTCGGAGGGCGGACGGCGTTGCGACAGATGTCGACCGGGATACGTAGAGCCCCGTATGGTCGTCACTCGTGACGCACGTCGAAAATAAAACAAATATAAATAAAACCGACGGAGAATTCCCGTCGATCAGTCGCCCGATTCGGTACCTTCGTTTCTGACGCCAGTTACGACGTCACCGCCCGACGATTCAATTTCGACGCCCTCTTCGCCACCCATCCGATCGATCCGTTCTCGGAACTCCTCGGACTGGAGTATCTCGTACTCCCTGTCGAGGCCGAGATAGAGCGTGTACACCATCACGAGGAGTATCACCGCGAACGGCAACCCGGTCGTAACGGAGGCGGTCTGGAGTGCCGTCAGGCCACCACCAACCAGTAGGACGGCAGCGACAACACCCTCAGTGAGGGCCCAGAATATACGCTGGGTGCGCGGCACGTCGTGTTTACCACCCGAGGTCAGGTGGTCGATGACCAATGACCCCGAGTCGGAGGATGTCACGAAGAACGTCACGACGAGCACCACAGCCACGACTGAGGTTATCAGCTCGAGCGGGTAGTTCGACAGCATCTCGAACATCGCGTACTCGTAGCCGAGGTCGTAGATGGTCGCGTAGACCTCACCGCCCAGCACCCGGTCCGCGTAGGCGGCCGCGCCTCCGAAGGACCCGATCCAGACGAACGAGAACGCGGTCGGGATCATCAGGACCCCGATCACCATCTGCCGGACGGTTCGACCCCGCGAGATACGGGCAATGAATAGCCCGACGAATGGCGACCACGCGATCCACCAGCCCCAGTAGAAGATTGTCCACAGTTGCGCCCATCCTTCGTATCCCCCGGCGGGATCGGACGGCAGGTTTGTTCCCGTAAAGAAGGCCATTCCCGGCAGGTTCTGTAGGTAGAAGCCGACGCTCTCGACGACGTTACCCAGGAGATAGAGCGTGGGTCCGACGACGAGAATGAACCCCAGGAAAATGAGCATGATGTAGACGTTGATCGTGGACAGGCGCTTGACACCGGCCTGCAGCCCGGCCGCCACCGAGATGGTCGCGATCAACGTGATCACCGCGATGATGGCTACCTGAGATGCCGTTCCCTGTGGAACCAAGTTGGTTCCTGCCACCGTCTCGGTCACGATGCCGAGCCCGGCGTTGATCTGCTGGGCCCCCAGCCCGAGCGAGGTACCCAGGCCGAAAATGGTGGCGAACACGGTAATCAGGTCGATGACGTGTCCCGGCCAGCCGTAGATCTTGTCGCCCAGGAGCGGGTAGAAGACCGATCGGAAGGTCAGCGGGAGCCCGCGGTTGAACGAGAAGAAGCCGAGGCCGAGGGCGACGAGCCCGTAGACTGCCCACGGATGGAAGCCCCAGTGGTAGAAGCTCGTCCCCATAGCTGCTGTTACGGCCTCTGCCGAACCCGGTTCGACCATCGGGAAGATGTTGGTACCGTCACCGTAGTGCCACATCGGTTCGGCGACGCTGTAGAACATGAGTCCGATTCCCATACCGGCGCTGAACAGCATCGCCATCCAGCCGAAGGTCGTGAACTCGTATTCGGCTTCCACGCCACCGAGGCGAATCTTGCCGTACTTGCTGAAGGCGAAATACAGTAACGCACCGATGAACGCGTTGACTACGAAGATGTAAAACCAGCCGAAGTTGACGTTGACGAAGTCGAATACTGTGGTATAAGCTGCTGACGCGTCTTCGCCAAGCATGATCGTCGCCGCAACGAAGGCGATGATCAACACAACCGATAGCGGGAAGACGACCGGGTGGATGTCGAAGCCGAGTGCCTCGATGTTCGTATCGCCCGGTTCGCGTTCCGATTCCGGATGGAACAGCTCCACCTGCAGGCCTTCCGAGGTTTCGCCTACCGCCTCGCCCTTATCTGCGTCGCTCATAGCTGGATCACCCCACTGTGATTGGTTCGCGATCCGTACACTGCCGTATGATATCGTTTTATTGTCATGGTATTGGTTCGTCCCATCGATTCAGGTCGGTTCCGGCCCGCCGTCGGGCGACGGGTTGAACGTCGGTCGTCATTTTCCTGTTGCGAAGTTGCACTCGTGTACCCTACGAGGCGCCCACCACCATCCCGCATCGGTATCTCACGTGCGTGAGTGGGCGCTTGCCCCCGACTCGTGTCATCACTTCGCATTTACTGTACCTCAAACGAGGGTTTCCCGGGACATCTTTATAAACGTTCGCCAGGAAATATCGGACAATTGAATTGTTGTGTTTCACAGTCGGCTTCGAGATTCTGGGTATCGAACCGGTTAGTCCCTCGCTCGTCCGATCTATCCGTCAGGCTGTCATGCGCGATGTCAGCGACGTGAGGTACCTCTAGGCGGGTCATTCCCGAACTCGTGGTACTAATTCGAGGGCGCAACCACTGTCCGTACGCATATCGCATTCATTCCACGATGGACCGGCTGACGACGTCCACTTCGTACCCGCTGTCGGCGATCGAGTCGATGATATTTGCCGCGTGTCCGGCCCCGCTAGTTTCGACCTGGAAGACTAGGTATGCTTCCCCCACATCGAGATTCTCGAGCGCGCGGTCGTGACGGACGGTCTGGATGTTCGCGCCGTGATCTGCGATGATTCCGGAGAGTTCGGCCATCTTACCCGGTCGATCGTCGATTCTGACCCGCAACTGCAGGATCTGTTGGCGATGGGTCAGGGCGTGAATGAGCACCGCTCGAAGCATCGTCATGTCGAGGTTGCCGCCACACAGGAGCGCCATCACGGTCTCGTTTTCAACGTCGAGTTCGTCGCTCCGGATCGCCGCGACGGCCGCTGCGCCCGCGCCCTCGACCACCTGCTTTGCACGCTCGATAAGTATTAGGATCGCCTCGGCGATTTCGCCGTTCGTCACGGTGACGATTTCGTCGACGTGGTCTTCGATGATCGACAGCGTCAGTTCCGAGATTCCGCCCGTCGCGATGCCGTCGGCAATCGTATCGACCGAATCGAGCGTTTGGGGGATGCCCTTGTCGAGACTCTCCGAAACCGTCGCTGCGCCCGTCGCCTGAACGCCGACGACACGCGTATCAGGACTCAACTCGTCGAATGCCGTCGCAATGCCACTAATGAGCCCGCCGCCGCCGATCGGTACAACGACGGTGTCGACATCATCGACGTCGCCACACATCTCGATCCCGAGGGTTCCCTGTCCGGCCACGATGTCCGGATCGTCGAAGGCGTGGACGAACTCGGCATTCGAGCCGTCGGCGAGGTCCAGTGCATACTCGGTCGCAGCCTGGAAGTCCTTGCCCACGAGTTCGACGGTAGCGCCGTAATCCCGGGTTGCGTCGATCTTCGTTTGCGGCGCGACCGTCGGCATCACGATGGTGGCGTCCACGCCCAGCGTCGACGCCGCGAGTGCAACCCCCTGTGCGTGATTCCCAGCACTCGCGGCCACGACCTGTTCGACCTCGCCCGCCTCGAGACTCGATTTAATCTTGTTGAACGCGCCGCGCGTTTTGAACGATCCCGTCCACTGGAGGTGTTCGAGTTTCAGGTGCACCCGTTCGGCCCCCGTCATCAATTCGAGTGAGGTGCTCCGCTCGACGGGCGTCCGCTTTACGACCATCGGGTCGTCGAGGCGTTCGTGGGCCGCCTCGATGTCTGCAAATTCGACCGTGTTGGTGGCGTCCGAGGTCACGTCTGGCCCACCCCGCGTGTATCGACTGGCCTATCTCGCGTGTATCGACTGGCCCACCTCGCAGGGTTCGTCTGGACCACCTTGGTGGTCACGTCTGTACAAATTTGAGTGTCTCGACCCCACGGACGGGTCCGGAAGAGCACCCCCGGCGGCGCAGTCCGATCGTCAGGTCCGACCATCCCGTTCACCCGCCGACCTCGACGTCGAGTAGGCTCGAGACATCCACATCCTCCTGTAATCCCGCGGCTTTGACGGTGTTGTACAGTAACATCGTAATCGTCATCGGGCCAACACCGCCGGGGACTGGCGTGATGGCGCCAGCCACCGCTTTTGCGCTCTCGAATTCGACGTCCCCGACGAGTTCGTATCCGCGCTCGTTGTCCGCATCGACGCGATTTACACCTACGTCGATCACGGTAGCTCCCTCGCCGATCATCGACCCGTCGACGAGTTCTGGATAGCCGGCGGCCGCGATGACGACGTCGGCTTTTCGGGTTTTGGACGCCAGATCTTTCGTCCGGGAGTGACACACGGTCACCGTGGCGTTGCCTCCCTCGGCCTTCTGAATCAGGAGGTTCGCCATCGGCTTGCCCACGATGTCGGACCGACCGACGATAACGGCGTCTTTCCCTTCGGGATCCACCTCCGCCGACTCGAGCAATAGCTGGATGCCGTGTGGCGTACAGGGCTTAAATCGTGGGTGTCCCGCGACCAGTCGACCGACGTTTTCGGGGTGAAACCCGTCGACGTCCTTTTCGGGGTCGATGCTCCGGAGCACCCGACGCTTGTCGATGTGATCCGGGACCGGCATCTGGACCAGGATCCCGTGCACGTCCGGATCGTCGTTGAGGGACTCCACCGTCTCGAAAAGGCGATCGGCGGGGGCCTCCGGGTCAATCTCGTGATGGAAGCTCTCGATCCCCAGGTCAGCACACGCCTTTCGTTTCATCCGGACGTATGTTTCGCTAGCCGGGTCGGCACTCATCAACACAGTGGCGAGCCCTGGCGTGATTCCTTCGTCCGCTACTTCGGTCACGGACGAGCGAAGTTGTTCACGAACGGTATCGCCAACCTGGTTTCCGTCGATTACGTGGGTCACGTCTGTTCACCGCCATTTCCGTCGGCCGCATGGGTTGTGTTGTTTGTCATAGTCGATCACGTTGTTCTAACCCGGGAACGGTCGGCAGTTCCGTCCCTCGGGCAGTCAAGTGACACAACGAACTGAGCGCAAGCATCGGTATCAAAGCTCGGACTGTTTGGATCAAACCAGAGTCCACAGATGCCCGAGATATCGACAGTCCACAACGTCTCGAATCGTTTTCACGAGTAGCCACGACGACCGATGGACGGCGATGCTACGGTTTGCGTAATTTCCTTCTAGAACAATCCTATTCGTCGAATTCGACGTATTCGGCGTTCCCACGAGGTGGGCTTACTGCTGCCTTTTATGTACCGGGGTTTCCTAGTCCAATCACATGTCCAACGAAGGCCAACGGACGGAACGTGAATCTCATCCAAACTATCCGAGCGTAGATCAATCAGATCGCGTACTTCCCCGGAATCTCCGCCAGAGTGGCGACCCGGGAATCGAGATGCTGGTTTCAACTCGCGTGCGCAAGTCACCGTTTTTCCACAAATCGTTCGTCGAGAACGGTGCCTGGCGGGCGACGGTGTACAACCGCATCTACCACCCGCGCGGAATGTTGAAACCCGAAGAGGGTGGAATGCTTGAGGAGTACGACGCGCTTGTCAACCACGTGACTCTGTGGGACGTCGCCGTCGAACGACAGATCCGCGTCAAGGGCCCCGACGCCGAAGCACTCACGGATTACGTCATTACTCGTGACGCCACGGAGATCGAACCGATGCACGGCAAGTACGTCATCCTCTGCAACGAGGACGGCGGCATCCTAAACGACCCGGTTCTTCTCCGTCCGGCAGAGGACGAGTTCTGGTTCTCGATTTCGGATTCGACGCTCATGCAGTGGATCCAGGGCGTAAACGTCGGCATGGACTTCGACGTCGAAATCGACGAAATCGACGTGGCCCCGATGCAGATTCAGGGCCCCAAGTCGGTCGACGTGATGGTCGAACTGGTGGGCGAAGATGTCAAAGACATCCCGTACTACGGATTGATGGAGGCTGAGATCAACGGCGTGTCCGTCCTCGTGAGTCAAACCGGTTTCTCCGGCGAAAAAGGCTTCGAGATTTACGTGCGCGAGGCCTCGAAGAATGCGGAACGTGTGTGGGATCCCGCGATTGAAAGCGTCAGGGACCACGGCGGCATGCAGGTCGCCCCGGCGCACCACCGCCGCATCGCGGCCGGGATCCTCTCGTGGGGCCAGGACATGGACCACGAGACGTCCCCGTTCCAGGTCAACCTCGGATACCACGTGCCCGACGACAAGGAGGGCGACTACGTGGGCAAGGAGGAACTAGAACGGCAGAAGGCGCTGATCGAGGACGGAGAGTACCCGTTCGTCCACAAGATGGTCGGACTCAAACTCGCCGGCGAACCGATCCGCGACTACGCGCCGGACTTCTGGCTCATCTCCGATCCGGACACCGGCGAAGAGGTTGGGTACGTCACATCACCGTGGTATAACCCCGAACTCGAGACGAATCTCGCACTCGGATTCGTGCCCGCCGACAGCTTCGAGGGTGACCCGATGGATGTCTACGACGGGGATATCGAGACGGAGTACCAGGTCCACCTGCCGGACGAGTACGCCTCCGAACCCGGCGAACCCGTCTACGCCAAGATCTCGGAAGTTCCGTTCAAGCCGTCGGTCAATCCGAGCGCCCGCGAACAGGCCAAGCTCCACGCCGAAGCCGACGCGAACGAGTAATCCCCGTCGGCACTCGCCGATGGGTGGATCCCGACGCCGACTCCGGTTTCGCCATCACCGGCGCGGGTTCTCCCCACGCATTCCGGCACACTGTCCGAGATTCCACGCATGACATCAACACGCAGCTCCACAACGACCGATACGGGCGTACAGCAACTCCTCGAGACACCGCGATACGAACTCATGCCGTTTGACAGCATGGACGAACAGCTCGGGTACCTGCCCGACGGTGCGACGGTGGCCATCACGACCTCGCCCACGCTGGGACTCGAGGCGACCCTCGAGTGGACGGCGAAGGCCGTCGATCGTGGCTTCGAGATCGTCCCCCACATCGCCGCCCGGTACGTCCGCGACGAGGACCATCTCGACGAGGTCTTTGGTCGGCTCGTCGACGTCGGTATCACGGACCTGTTCGTCCCGGGTGGCGATCGCGAGGAGCCTGCCGGCGAGTTCGAGTCGGCTCACGATCTCCTCGAGTCGATGGACGATCTCGGGTACGAGTTCGACGACGTCGGGATCACCGGCTATCCCGAGGGCCACGCGTTCATCGACGACGCCACGCTCGCCGAGGCCATGCGTCGGAAGGAACCGTACGTCACCTACATCACGACGCAGCTGTGTTACGATCCCCAGGACGTCGTCGACTGGACCTGGGAAATTCGCGACAGAGGGGTAGCGCTTCCACTCGAGGTCGGGATTCCGGGCGTCATGAAATACCAGCGGTTGCTCGGTATCTCGAAGAAGGTGGGTGTCGGCGATTCGATCCGATTCCTCCATAAGACGAGCGGCATCATCGGGTTTGCCCGACAGCTGCTGGGGTCGCGCGGGAAGTACGCCCCCGACGATCTCGTCGACGGCCTCGCGCCGTACGTCGACGACGAGTCGTTCGGGATCCGTGGGCTCCACCTCTACACTTTCAACGAGGTCCCGGACACGGAGTCCTGGCGAATGGATCGACTTCGGTCGGCGTAATCGCCAGCTGACTTTTTATCGCGGACGACTCGCGAGTGTGAGACGGAGAATCCCGCGAGACGAAGGGGAAATCCTATCGCACGATAATTATATCGCGCGAACCTACAAGTCGTGCGCGTTTCTAGTACTCGTGTGCCAGCGGAACTCATCCGAGGCCCCCCGGTCGCGGACGCACTTGGGGATCGAGTTCGCAGTCGCATCCGGATACTCGAGGAACTCGGCGTCGACCCGACACTCGCGACGATCCTGATGAGCGACGATCCCATGGCCGACGGGTTCATGGATTCGAAACATTCCGCGTGTGCCTCGGCGGGCGTCTCGACGATAGACGTTCGACTCGACCCGACTGACTCTGCAGAACGGCTTTACGACGCGATCGATCGCCTCTGCGGGGATCCGGATGTCCACGCCGTGTTCGTGCAGGTGCCGCTTCCCGAGCACGTTTCGATGGCTCGCGTGAGACGTCACATGGATCCATCCAAGGATATCGACTGTTTTTATCCCGAGAACCTGGGTCGACTAGTCGCCGACGATCCGCGATTCGTCCCGGCGACGCCCGCGGCCGTGTGTGTCCTCCTCGGCGCATACGACGTCCCAGTCGCCGGACGGGATGTCGTTGTCGTGGGACGATCTACGGTCATCGGGAAACCGATCGCCATCCTTCTGGGTCGGGATGCGCCGCTGGGTAACGCCACGGTGACCGTGTGTCACTCCCGAACGGAAGACCTGGCATCGGTGACCCGGCGGGCAGATATGGTGGTGACGGCTGCTGGCGTACCGGAACTCGTGAACGGGCCGATGATACGCGAGGGGGCCACCGTGATCGACGTGAGTTCCATGCGACGTCCCGAGGACGACGGTTGTGCCGATCCCTCGGATGCGGGTGGACAATCCTCAGCGACGGTCGTCGGGGACGTCGAATTCGAGAGCGCGAAAGCGAAGGCCGAAGCTATTGCCCCTGTCCCCGGTGGCGTGGGTCCAGTTACGCTTGCGACTATACTATATAACGTCGTCCGTGCGACGGAACTCGCCGTCGATTCGGTCCGGACTGATCCCCTTCCGCCGCTTCCGACGGTTGACCCGGGGAACCTCGAGTAGTCACGTATCCGAAACCTCGTGGAACCGATCCCTCGACATTCGCGTCCACTGACCGTATATAAATACCTCCACTATTGATGATCCACGATGATGCCGGTGGGACACATTGTCTGATGGTATCATGGGTGTGTGCAGTCCACTTCGATCGCTCGTAGACTTCGTCGAAGACGTTGAACGCAATGCTGGCGAGGTCTCGTGCCTCCAGCTCCCGGATCGAATAACCAACGAAACGCCACTTTCTACGCGGGTGGAGGTAACCGTCCCGTTCGCGTCGACGGCAGATGGAACTGGGGAACTCTCGCTCCTGTCGGCCGACGTAGATTCAGACGGATCGCTTCGTTTCTCCTTCGAGACCACGACGGATTTCGTTCCGTCGCATACCGATACCATCGTAACTGAGGTCGTGGAGGCGGCACTGAATCAGGATGGCACCGTGACGGCGGTCCTGTCCGTGGCGGTCTCGGATGACTGTGACTCGCATTTCGCCAACGATTCCTCCCTCGCAGTCGACTCGACCCCGAGTTCACCAGAACGGACGTCGAAATCCACTGGATCGATGGCTCCCACCACGGCAGAGACCCCACCGACTTCCACCAGTGATCGCGACCTCCCCCCGTTCGAGGACCGCGAGTTGCTCGCCACGGTGTACGAATCGTATGACACGTTCGGGGAAATGAGCGAGGCGCTCGACATGGACGTCACCGCCGAGACGGTGCGTCGCTATATGATCGATCACGGCATTCACGAGGCAGCCTCCTACGACACCGGCTCCGACAGCGAGGATTCTTCCGCCAGCAACGCCGATCCTGACGAGGAAGCAGACGTCGACCACCAGGTCGGTACGGCCGACGAACGGACCTCGACCGACTCGAACTCCGAACCGGCGCTAAACGGCTCGGACCCCGAAACCCCCATCATTCTCGCCGACGGTATCGGTCTGTCCGAGGACATCGACATAGAGACGCTCATCGACGCCGTCCGGAAGTCCCGAACGATCCACGAAGTCAAAGAGGAGATCGGGATCGAACGGAAAGACGCCGTCGACACGCTTCGTGAACTCAATCTCCTAGATCTCGTCGTCGGTCGGCTCTCCGAAGACGGCCGTACCGAGGTAACGAGATCCGAAATTGTCTCCCGTCTCCGATCGGTGTCGGCCACCCGATAGACCGAGGTCTTTCGTGGGTCGGTCTTCGAGTGTAATCCAACCGGGTCCGAGAAACTGGATATTCGGGTGGACCCGGTGGGGACGATCCGTCGAAGTCGCCCACCGGCATACAGACATAAGTTGATGCACCCACTTCGATCGGTACGGGTTCAGCCCGGAAGATACCGTGACGATCGTCACCGACGTCTGGTTCGCACACGAAACGGGAGCACTCGCGGGCACGCTCGGCGACCTTTCAGCCCTCGACGTGCCGGTCATCAAGGAGGTGAGCACGGATCCGAAACAGCACGTCTACTTCTTCAGGTTCGACGACACCTCCCTCGACGATCTTCGACCCGTCCTTGAGGACGATCCGACCGTCCAGACGATTCGATCGATGCCGTCGTTCGACGATCAGGTCCTCGTCGGGATCGAGTTCGAGCCCGACACGAAGCTCCTCGGGCCGAAAGTCACGAACGCTGGCGGATACGTGCTGGAAGCGCGAGGCCAAAGTGGGGGGAATCGTCCCCCTGGGTGGTACGAACGCTGGTCGCTCCCGGATCACGATTCGGTCCACTCCATCTGGCAGGATGCCCGTCGAGAGGGGTTCGAGTTCGAAATCATCGAACTCCAGAGTTACGAACGGGTCGGTGAGGGCGAGTCGGTGAGGGGACGAATCACCGAGCAGCAACGGACTGCGCTCATCGCTGCTTTCGAGGCCGGCTACTTTGCCGAACCACGCGAGACCTCCCTCGAAGCGCTTGCCGACCAGCTCGACATCTCGCCGTCGGCCGTGGCCGGACGGATCCGTCGAGGACTGAAGTCGCTCGTCGGCGAGACGCTGGTCGTCGATCGGACCGATCGGTGAGATCAGGGAGCCGGACGAAATACAAATGCGGCAACCGGTCGAATCACTAATACGGGACCGGAGGCAACGCCCGACAACGCGGCTCTCGCCGCTCGATCGACGCACCACAGATGTCAATTTCGACCCGGATCTACGCCGAACATCCCGACCTCGCACTGTCGCATACCATCCGGGAGCTTCCCGAAGTCACGATTGGCGTGCGCTCGGATGCGGGTACCGACCCGGTCAACGACGAGTACGCGTTCTGGATTGAGGCCCCCGATTTTGACGCCGTCGATGATGCCCTGACTGACGATCCCACAGTGGCGGCGTTCTCCACCCTGGACGACGGCGGAGACGTCCGCACCTACCGAATCACGTATAGCGACCAGGCGACGCTCGTCACCCCGACGATACTCGACATGGGAGGGTTGACACAGGAGGCCAGAAGCCACGAATCCGGGTGGATGCTTAGGTTGCATCTCCGCGACCACGACGCGCTCGTGGCGCTGGATAGCTTCGCCGAGGAACACGACATTCGCCTCGAAATCCTCGACCTCCAGCACGACACGGATCCGCCGAGCGAGTCGACCTACGGGCTGACCGACGCGCAAATCGAGGCGTTACTCTCCGGGTACGAACACGGCTACTTCGACGACCCCCGGCAGGTCACGCTCGAGGAATTGGCGTCGAAACTCGACGTCTCGAACTCTGCACTGAGCGGTCGGCTTAGGAGGGGATACGCCCGGCTCGTCGACGAAGTCCTCATCGAGGACGAGGAGTAAAGGGGGGGGGGAGGACGCATTCGAGGTCCCCGTCACGTGACGAAGAGCGATGGGTGACTGACGACTGGCTGAGATTTCGAAAGATGGGCTGGTGATATCACAAAGTCAAGGAGAA
>JBKGZK010000039.1:0-18619 GCA_046545615.1 Natronomonas sp. | reverse complement strand
ACAGTTCGGTCGGTTCTTGCGGTTTCCGGTATCCGACCTCTTGATAAATAGCGCACCCCCGGCGTAATGACGGTCAAATCCGCATTGGCCCATACCGCTCTCAAACGCTTTTTGTGGTGGTTAATCGTTGGTTGAGAAACCCATCTCGGACTTCATCGAAGGGAAATCGTTTCAGTCGGGTGAACGGCTCGACATGGAGGACTCACGGTCGATACGCCACCGCCAGCGACAACTTTTCCGGCCCCAAAGGCTCATTATAAAATGGTTCGTACCACGTGTATGGCCGAGATCGAGATCGCCGACGACGTCTATGACGCGCTCAAACTACCGGAGGGTGAGCGCGAGGGTGCGTTGAAGGCGATGCTCGCGGTATCGCTCTACCGCGAGGACGTGCTATCCTTCGGCAAGGCGCGCGAACTCGCCGGCCTCTCGAAACGGGAGTTCCACCGAATCCTGGGCGAGCAGCGGGTGACTCGCCACTACACCCAGGAGGAACTCGACGAGGACCTGGCGTATGCCCGACGATGAGGTCGTCGTCTCAGACACGTCCCCGCTGCTGAACCTTGCGCTTATCGATCGTCTCGATCTCTTGGAGTCCCAATTTTCCGCTGTGGTTGCCCCCGAACACGTCTGGAACGAACTCACTGACGGAGAGGAAGGACTTGAGGAGCTTCGCACGCTGAGGGACGAAGGGGTTCTTTCCATCGATGGGTTAGAGGAAGACGAATTATACGTCGAAATCGCGCACGAACTCGACGCTGGAGAGGCCGCTGCAATCACCTATGCGATAGAACACGAGGCGGACCTCACGCTGCTTGACGAGCGAGAGGGCCGTCGGATTGCCCGTCGTCACGGGTTGTCGGTAACGGGCGTAATCGGCATCTTACTCCGCGGCGAACGCGAAGGAACCGTTGACCTGAAGGTAGAACTCGACTCGTTGCGAGCGGAGGGATTCTGGATCTCAGATGTCCTGTACGCGGATGTCCTCCAGCAAGACGAGCAGTCACCCGACTAGCCCTCGGACCAGTTAATCGGTCGATATCCAATAGAAGAGGTAGTGCGGCACCCCCGAGAAACCGCTCACCCAAAACCGGGCCGTCAACCTCGATTCTGGCCGAATACTTCAATCAAGACAGGGGATTCGCTCGGACCGACAGCGAACGCTGCTAATGCCCGTAAACTACGTGCCCTAATCCGCATTTGACCCACCGCAAGAGCCATTCGATCCGACCGATAACCACGGACAATGAGTTTGTTACCGACTCGACTCGAGATCTCGTCTTCGCCGTCCGAGCCACAAATCCTGGACATCGAAGGCGAAAAAGCGTCGGACGCCTTCGACGTGCTTGGCTCGGAAACCGCCAGGTTTGTCCTCGGGGCACTATACGAGGAACCCCGGACGCCGCCCGAAATTCGTGAAGAGGTCGGCACCTCGCTCCAGAACGTCCACTATCACCTCGATCGACTCGAATCTGCCGATCTCATTGAGCCGGCCGGGACCGGATACTCGGAGAAGGGAAACGAGATGAACGTGTACGCACCCGCGACTGAAGCACTCGTCCTCTTTGCTGGAGAGGATAACGACCGATCGAAAATCGAGGAGCTTCTGCAACGGGTCGCCGGGCTAGTAGTCGTGCTGTCGCTTTCGACCGTGGTGTTTGCGGTCGTGACGTCACTGTTCGAACGCCGGAGTGACGGAACGGAGTCTATCAGTAGCGACGATGTCGCCGTCGAGGTCGAAACCGTACAGTCCACTGCATCGACGACAACCGGGCTTGATCCGGTGGTGGCCTTCGCTCTCGGTGGAGGTGTCGTCATTCTGACTCTCGTGCTGTGGTGGGTTCTGGCTCCCCGGGTATCCGCGTGGCGGAAAAACCGGTCCACGTGATCGTCGAGTCAGCTGGGCCCAAACCGTGAACCTCCGTATTCGAGCATGGAAACCGCTTTCCGCCCGTCTGTCGAACACGTCGTATGAACGTTCGAACCGTCGCCGACCTCGGTCCAGACGAGCGATCGGCGTTCTTCAGACGCGATGCAGGCGTCGGTGCCGCTCGCGAAACCGCCATTCAAATCATCGAACGCGTTCGCGAGGAGGGAGACGCGGCACTCAGAGATTACGCCAGAGAATTTGACGACGTCAACGTGGGAAACATCGACGTGATGGACGACGCCGAACGCGCGTACGAGGCGGTCGACGACGACGTCCGCTCGGCCATCGAAACTGCCGCCGAAAATATCGAAGCATTTCACGAACGGCAGGTTCCGTCCGGCTGGCGCGACACCTTCGACGGCCGGGAACTCGGCCGTCGGTACAGACCCCTGGACCGGGTTGGTGTGTACGTACCCGGTGGGACGGCTGCCTACCCCTCCAGTGCGTTGATGGGAGTCATCCCGGCAATGGTTGCCGGCGTGGATCACGTGGCGGTGGCGACGCCACCAGCGGACGAACTGAACGAGACGACGTTGGCCGCAATCCACGTCGCGGGTGCAGACGCCGTCTACCAGGTCGGTGGCGCACAGGCCGTTGCAGCCCTCGCGTATGGAACTGAAACCGTCTCGGCTGTCCGAAAGATTGTCGGCCCGGGGAATCGATTCGTGACGGCAGCGAAAGCCGAGGTTCGCGGTGACGTCGAGATCGACTTTCTTGCCGGCCCGTCTGAGTTACTCGTGATCTGTGATTCGACGGCCGACCCGGAACTCGTCGCGGCAGACATGCTGGCCCAGGCCGAGCACGATCCAAACGCCTCGGTCGTTTGCGTCACTGACGACGAGGCAACTGCCGAGAACGTAGCAGCCGCCTGCGATCGGCAGGCGAACGACCGTGACCGGAGTGAAGTCATTCGGGAGACCCTCGCAAACGATGCCAGCGGCGTGTTGGTCGCCCGATCGATGTCGGAGGCCGTGCTATTCTCGGAGGAATATGCGGCCGAACACCTCTCGATCCAGACAGCAGACGACGAGGCCGTCCTCGAACGGATCGACTCAGCCGGAAGTGTGTTTCTCGGCGCATATTCGCCGATTGCTGCCGGCGATTACGCAGCAGGGCCGAATCACGTGCTTCCAACCAGCGGCCTAGCAAAGGTTACCGGCGGCCTGTCGGTAGATCACTTCCTGCGCTCGACGACGGTTCAGAAGCTTGATCGAGAGGCATTATCCGACATCCGCGAGACCGTGACGGTGCTCGCAAACGCCGAGGGACTGGAAGCACACGCTGAGAGCGTCGAGGCTCGATTTCGATAGCACCCGGGTGGTGGTTGAGGACGTCGTCAGTCATCCAGCGGCTGTATGAGTTCGATGACGTGACCGTCCGGATCCTCGATGAATGCGGTTCGAGCACCGGCAACGGATTGATCGCGTGGCGGATCAACGACGCCGTGATGATCGATCGCTTCGAATGCGGAGTCGACGTCGTCGACGCCCACCGCGAGATGGTCCCAGCGATCACCGGTTTCGGAGGGTTCGACGCCGTCGGTCTCGGAGAGCTGAATCTCGACACCGTTTTCGTCAGCCACGTAGCGGTTGACCGTCCCGTCCGACGAAAACCCCCACGATTCCTCGAGGTCCAGGTTCTCGACGTACCACCGAACCGCACGATCCACGTCGGAAACGTTCAGGCAGGTATGCAGTATCTGCATACCGGCTATCGCGTCGCCGGGACTATAATCGCGCCGATACCGACAGTCGATGTCCTCGCCGTCATTGACTGATTGCGGTCGTTCACGGGGGCAAGTCGTGACCCCCGATTCCGATGGTCGATCGCTTGACGGATCGCTACGTCGGGCACGTCGTCAACAGGGCCGAACAGGTGGAACGTAGTCAATCAGATATACATAGGGTGGACAGGTGGAATGGTCGGTCGGGACAGCCGCGTTCCACACTCCCGCCGAGGTGGACTGCCGGTATACGAATCGGGCACATGGGGTCTGGCCCCGTATAGACCGGGTCTCTACAGGTAGCCTTCCGAAAGCAGGAGTTCGCCGTTCAGCACGGACGCGCCAGCGGCACCCCGGATGGTGTTGTGTGCGAGACTGTTGTACTGCACGCCATGGTCCGTCTCCTCGATGCCGCCGACGGAGACGGCCATCCCGTCCCCGAGCATCCGGTCCAGGCGGGGTTGTGGCCGATCCGGGTCGTCGAACACCTCGATGATCTGGTCGGGAGAGGACGGGAGGTCGATTCCCGGGTAAGTTCGCATCGCCTTCTCGACGTCCTCCACGGTGGGGTTGTCGGTGAGGTCGGCCCAGACGTTTTCGAGGTGACCATCGAGCGTCGGAACGCGGTTACACGACGCGGAGACGTTCGCCCCGTGGAGGTGGACCTCGGCGCCGTCGAACGATCCCAGGAGTTTCCGCGATTCGGTTTCCATTTTCTCCGCCTCGCCACTGATATACGGGAGAACGTTGTCGATAATTTCCATCGAGGTTACTCCCGAGTAACCCGCGCCGGAGACCGCTTGCATCGTCGCGACGGAAACGCGCTCCAGGCCGAACGAATCCAGGGCGGCAAGCGTCGGAACCATCGTGATAGTCGAGCAATTGGGATTCTTGACGAGGGCGCCGTCCCATCCCCGTTCGTCACGCTGGACCTCGATCAGCCCGAGGTGGTCGGCGTTGACTTCCGGGATCGTGAGCGGTACGTCGTCGTCCATGCGCCCGTTCGAGGAGTTAGAGGAGACCACGTAGCCAGCTTCGACGAAAGTCGGTTCGACCGAGGCGCCAACGTCCGAGGGGAGCGACGAAAAGAGGAGCTCCACGTCGTCGGGGACCTCATCGGGATCGGTTTCGACGACCGTAATTTCGGCGACCGATTCCGGAATGGGCGTGTCGACGCGCCACTTCGCGGCCTCGGTATAGGATTTCCCGGCGCTATTTCCAGACGCGGTGAGCGTCACAATCTCGAAATCACCATGTGGTTCGAGCAGCTGTACGAGTCGTTGACCCACGGCACCCGTCGCCCCGAGGATCCCTACGCGTGTAGACATTACGCAGAGTATGTCGACTGACCAAAAAACGGTTGTGAAACGTGTGGGTGGAAAATTGGGCCCAAACGATGACAGTCGAACGTCGGAGGAGCGAAAAATTCTGACCGGACCGATGAAGTACCCCGCCTATGCGGTCGGCACGCGTTGCTTCCGTGTGACGTACCCGGCGATTCGGTTGCGGACGCCCTTGGATTCGATGTTCGTGAGCTCCTCGACGACCGTTTTGTTGTGATCGAAGTCGTCCCCGAACGCGTTGGGATATCGTTCCATGAGCAACGCGGCGGTCTTTTTGACGTAGGCGGGTTTGATGGCCATGCCGTTGCTTTCGCTCTGGTGGTGAAAAAAGGTTCGAAAGGAGCGATTGCCTGTGAGCGACTGTCAGACCCACACGTCAGGACCCCCAGGATCTATCGGGAAACATCTCACACGGCACACTGCAATCGTTTGTACATGGAGGAGTTCACATGGCATGTTGTACCAAGGTATAACCCGGTCCGAGGCCTTGACTACGTATGTCGAACGATTCAGAGCTGATTCGAACAGTCGTAATCGTAATCGCGATTGTCTTATTGACCCCGATTATTCTGATGGCGGTTGCAATGCCGTTCGTCGGCGTGTGGGGATACAGTCACATGTGGGATGGAACCGCCATGGGCGGTGTCTGGTGGATTCCGTGGCTTCTCTTTCTCGCGATAGTTGCGGGGATCGGGTACATTCTCTATCGGGCACTCGCCAAAACAGCAACCGAGTCGACGGACACGGCTCTTGAGGAATTGCGAATCGCGTATGCTCGCGGGGAGCTTTCCGACGAGGAGTTCGAAACCCGCAGGGAGCGTCTCGAGCGCGAATGGTGATCGACCCGGTTGGACCGGCCGTCGCCCCGACGGTTTCAAGCGCCCACCGGTCGAAAGCCGGTCGATGGGAAACGCGGACCTCAGACAGGTGGCGGTCATCGAACCGATCTCCTTCGACGCGCTTTCGGGCTCGATTGTGGCCGTCGATGCTCACAACTGGCTGTACCGGTATCTGACGACGACGGTACGTTTCACAAGTAGTCGGGTCTACACGACGTCGAGCGGCGAGGAGGTCGCAAATCTCGTGGGAATCGTCCAGGGGCTCCCGAAATTCTTTGATCACGAAATCACACCCGTATTCGTATTCGATGGAGCCGTGACCGACTTCAAGACGGACGAACTCGAAACCCGTCGGGAGGAGAAGGAGGCCTACGAAGAACAACTCGAGGCGGCCAGGGAACGGGGCGACGCGGCCGAAATCGCGACGCTCGAATCCCGCACGCAACGGCTCACCCCGACGATACGGGAGACGACGCGGGAACTCCTTCGCCTGCTCGACGTCCCTGTCGTCGAAGCACCCGCGGAAGGCGAGGCGCAGGCCGCGTACATGGCCCGAACCGGTAGTGCCGATTACGTCGGCTCGGAGGACTACGATACGCTCTTATTGGGTGCGCCACTGACACTCAGACAGCTTACGAGTTCGGGGGATCCGGAACTGATGGATCTGCAGGCGACGCTCGACAAACACGACCTCACCCGAGAACAACTGGTCGACGTCGGGATCCTCATGGGAACGGATTTCAACGAGGGACTGAGTGGCGTCGGACCGAAAACCGCGGTCAAATCGATTCAGGAACACGGAGATCTCTGGAGCGTCCTCGAGAGCCGGGATGAGTACATCGAGAACGCAGACCGAGTGCGGGAACTCTTTTTGAACCCGGCCGTCACCGACGACTACAACGTCGACACCGATATCCAACCGGACATCGAAGCAGCGAGGCGATACGTGACAGATGAATGGGAAATCCCGGCCGACGAGGTTGAACGAGGGTTCGAACGAATCGAGGAAAGCATCGTGCAGACTGGACTCGACCGCTGGAGCTGAGGGCGCACACCGGACTGCGTCACCGCCCAGACGGTAAGACGCCCGGCAACTTGAAAGGTTCAAACGGGCACCATCCATACTGCCGTCAATGAGCGACGACCGAGACGACGAGACGCCGGAACGGATCACCTTCGAACACGACCCGATCGAGCACGCAACGATCACGTCAGACATGACCGTGGCCGAACTGGCTGACGAGTACGGTCGCGCCGGCATCGGAGCCCAGGAACTCCATCACGCGATCGACGTATCCGCTGAAATGTTCGGGGACGACGAGACGACGGTGTTTTTCGGGCTTGCGGGGGCGATGGTTCCGGCAGGAATGCGGCGAATCGTGTCGGAGCTAATCCGTGACGGATACATCGACGTCCTGGTGACGACCGGGGCGAACCTCACGCATGATTCGATCGAGGCCATCGGCGGCAAACATCACCACGGACACGAGCCGGACGAAACGACGGATCGCCCCCGAAAATTCGACGAGAAGCTACGCGAAGAACAGGTCGACCGCATATTTAACGTGTTTCTCCCTCAGGAGCACTTCACGCTATTCGAATCCCACCTCAGGAGAGAGGTGTTCGAACCGCTCGGCGAAAAGGTGGTCTCTATCGAGGAGTTCACCCGTGAACTGGGACGGGCCAACGCGGCGGTCAACGAACGCGACGACATCGACGAGGATCCCGGGATTGCCGCCGCGGCGTTCGAATCCGACGTTCCCGTGTATGCGCCAGCGATCCAGGATTCGGTGCTTGGACTGCAGGCGTGGCTGCGCTCGCAGGTCTCTGGCTTTTCGCTCGACGCACTCGCCGACATGTCGCCACTCAACGATCTGGCATACGAGGCGGAATCGCGTGGCGCGTTCCTCGTTGGCGGTGGCGTCCCGAAGAACTTCGTCCTCCAGACAATGCTCGTTACACCTGGGGCGTACGACTACGCGGTACAACTCACGATGGATCCCCCGCAGACCGGTGGCCTCTCGGGGGCGACCCTGGACGAAGCCCGGTCGTGGGGCAAACTGGATCCCGATGCCCGAAATGTGTCGGTGTACGCCGATGCGACGATCACGCTTCCACTGGTAGTGGCTGCCGCACGAGATCGAGTCGATTGACTCTCGAAATGCGTCGTGGTCCAAACGAAGCGCTACCTCGATCGCCGTCGTATCGGCGTGTGCGACCAGGGCCGGCCCTCGAGTTCGTCACCCACAAATGTGGGGTCGAACCTCTCCTCGGAGAGACGCTGGTACGCGTCGTGCTGGACGATGCTCTTGAGCACCTCCGTGGCCCCGCCGAGGAACTGACCAACCCGGACGTCGCGCTGGATGCGTTCGACCGGGTACTCGGCACCCGTTCCGATCCCCCCGAGTAACTGGATGCTCGTGTCGGCGACGTCCGTTGCCACCTCGTTGCCGTACCACTTCGCCATGCACACTTCGAGCCGCCCAGCGTCGAGCCCGTCGGCGTCGAGGAGCCGGGCCGCTCGCGTATTCGCGAGGAGTGCTGCGTCGAGTTTCGTCGCACACTCGGCAAGCTGGTGGGTGATGCCCTGGTAGGACGACAGCGTTCGGCCGTTGACCTCCCTGGCCTGGGTGTAGTTCGCCGCGATTTCGAGAGCCCGTTCGCTCGCGCCGAGACAGTACCGCGATACCGTTACCCGTTCGAGTCCGAACTCGCTCGTGATGTAGTCCCAGGCCGTGCCCTCCTCGCCGACGAGGTGCTCCACTGGCACGGCGACGTCGTCGAACCGGATCCAGCACGCGTCGGTGCCACGAAAGCCGTGCCAGCCTGGGCTGTGCCGGTGGAGGATCTCGACCCCGTCCACGTCTGCGTCGACGACGAACAGCGATATCCCCTCGCGATCACCAGCCGTGCCACTCGTACGGGCGGGGACGAGCATACAATCCGCATACCCCGCGAAGTCGATAAATCGCTTCTCGCCCGCGAGGATATAGCGATCGCCGTCGCGTTCGGCGGTCGTCTGGAGTGCCGGCAGGTCGGTCCCGGCCGCCGGTTCGGTAAACGCCTGTGCCAGCACGTAGTCGCCTTCGAGCAGTGGTTTCAGGTATTCGGTCAGGAGATAGTCATTGCCGTACTCGTGAAGCGTCCGTCCGATATGTTGCGTCAACGAGGCTTGGCAGGCGTGGACGATACAGCCCGCATACCCGATGGCTTCCTCGACGAGGGCAGTCTCGATGTACCCCTTTCCCGCACCCCCATATTCCTCGGGAATCGCCACCCCGAGCAGGTCGTGGTCGCCGGCGCGGCGGACGAACGCTTGCCAGTCTTCGCGTGATTCCTCGTTTTTGTCGAGGTCCCGGAAATGCTCGGGGCCGAGTCGCCCGGTGAAAACCTCATCCTGCAGCGTTTCGATGGTTTCCGTGAGATACGCGCGCTCGGCGTCCGTGAGGGAGCTGTCACGTCCGATCATGGTCGTTCAACGGGTCGAGGGGGTGTCCCTTAACAGTAGTTGGCAATATGACTCAGATTTATATGCAGAAACGACTAAACTGGCCCTGGAACGTCAACCGATACGTTCCAGCGTGAATAAAGAAGATCGCATTGCCAACAACTGTTAAGCTTCGACCTCCGGATAGCGACGGAGTTCGCTTCGACGCGGACACGGAAAGGGGAGAGAAAGCGTCTTTTTCGTGGCTCTGGTAGTCTTCGGTGGCCGATGACGAGGCGTGCTCCGAGCTGGCATAGGCACCCGGCGGTGACGAGCTCTATGAGTGCCGAGGCCCCATTTTTGATGGTAGACGGCGTCTCTATGGGTATCTGGTCGTGGCCACGGTAGACATAGGTCCCGGTCAGATTCCTGTTGAGTAGGCAGACACGGATTTATCTGTCGTGATAAGTTACTGAACAGGATATGAAACTGATTGTGAAAGCATAACTCGCCACTTACAGCGGGGCAAGGCGAAAGCTCACACATATTCGAGGCGGAAGCCCGCAACTTCAGTCGTGGGTCGATGACTGACTAACTCTTAAGCAATTAAGAGGGCGATCATCAATTTCGTCGGCGAAAACGCGTAAATGCGATTCGAACCTCTCGGGACACTCCGACGCGTTCCGGAGGCAGTTGACAAAACCGGTATCCATAAGTGGATTTAGGCCGGCCTAAAACATATGGAGCAACGAGAGAGGCGATGGGATGCGAGCACGCGGCGGCGCTTCGTCGCTGGCACGGGCGCTCTATGGGCTGTGAGCCTGGCGGGGTGTTTCGGATTCCCCGGCGACGACACCGATGATGACGAGACAGGCGAATCGCCTATCGGGCAGATCGGCTCCGGCCGCGAGGGACGAGAGGCGCCGGGTGGGGTGCCGATGTCCGAGATGCCGGCGCTCGAAGGTGACCTCACCCTGTACTCCGGTCGCGGCGAGTTCCTGGTCGGATATCTAATCGACTACATCGACAACCTGTACGACGACTTTTCTATTTCGGTTAAATACGGGGGATCAACAGACCTTGTCAACCAGATCGCTAACGAGGGAGACGGCTCCTCAGCCGACGTGTTCTACTCGGTAAACGCCGGAGCTTTGGGTGCACTCTCCGACGAGGATCGAACGGCTTCGCTCCCTGATGACGTCCTCGAGATGGTTCGTTCAGAGTTCCGCACAGACGACTGGATCGGGACGTCCGGGCGTGCGCGAACCGTTCCGTACAACACGGACTCCTACTCTGAAAGCGAGATGCTGGACGACATCATGGCGTATCCAGACGACTTCGATGGGACCCTCGGGTGGGCACCATCGTACGGGTCCTGCCAGGCGTTTATCACTGCAATGCGACTCCTCGAGGGCGAGGACGCGACGCGCGAGTGGTTGGAGGGAATGGTCGAATCCGGAGCCGTTTCATACCCTGACGAATTTGCCGCCTGTCAAGGGATCGCCGACGGAGAGATCGACGCCGCGTTCACCAACCACTACTACATCCAGCGCGTACTCGATGGGAACCCCGAAGCGCCGATCGCCACCGCTTTCACCCGAGGTGACGCCGGCGCGATATTCAACGTCGCCGGGGCAGCTGTCGTCGATCCGACGAACGACAGCGAACTCGCAGGGAACTTCATTCGACACCTTCTGTCGGCGGAGGCACAAGATTACTTCGCGCGTTCGACGTTCGAGTATCCGCTCGTCCCTGATGTCGAACCCATCGGCGATCTCCCGACCATCGACGAACTCGACGTACCGGACATAGATCTGACCCAGCTATCCGACCTCAGGCCAACGATCGACCTCATGCGAGACGCCGGTATCAACTTCTGAGGAGACGGATCAGTCGCCGTGTCACCTCCGCTTGCCGATCGCTTCGAAAGGTGTTCGTCCCTCGGTGCCGCTATGTACGAGCGGATGAAGCGACTCGAATCCGAACCGACGATGGCGGCCGTCATCGCCATCTTCGCGGGCGTCGCCGTGTTTGTCCTGAGCGCGACGGTCTTCGAATATCACACCACTAACCACGACGAGGGGGTGTATCTCTTCCAGGCCGCGATGCTCTTGGACGGACAGTTAGAGCTGTACACCGGCGAGTTGACCGGTGCGTTCCGACCCTGGTTTTTCATCGAGGACGGCGGCCGTCTGTATCCGAAATATTCACCCGTCGTGGCAGCGATGTATGCTGTTTCGATGGGGCTTTTTGGCGAGCCGCGAGTTACCCTCGCCCTCATCGCTGCGGGTAACACAGCCCTCGTGTATCTGCTCGGGAACATGACGTTCGACCGACGTGTCGGCGTTGTGGCGGCCGTCACGTTCGCGGCGTCCCCGCTCGCGATCGTTACGACATCAGCGTTTCTCTCGTACGCGCCGACGACGTTTTTGAACCTGCTTTTCGCCGTCTGTTATCTTCGGAGCCATCGAAACGAATCGTCGATTGCAGCCGGGATTGCGGGGATCTCGATCGGGCTGGCGTTTTTCGCGCGGCCGTTCACCGCCGTCCTCTTCGCGACGCCGTTCATGCTTCACGCGCTGTACGGTGTCGTCTCCTCGATGCAAGAACGCTCTTCGAAGTTTCCCGCCCCCGTCGTCAGACGCGGTATCACGGCGCTTTTTGGGCTCGCGTTAGTCGGCGTGACGCTTGCGTACAACGCCAGGATGACCGGGTCGCCGCTTTTGTTCCCGTACGAAGCGTTCGCACCGCTCGACGGTCCGGGATTTGGTCGACGTCAGATTCTCGATCACTCGATCGAGTACACGCCGGAGGTGGCGCTCCGAGCGAACGGCTACGTGCTCTGGTACTTCGCGACGAGGTGGTTCACTGCGGGACCGATCGGAACAGTGCTGGCGATCGGTGGCCTCGGATGGGCTGCGAGCCGGTGGTACCGAGCCGAGAGCGCGATCGATGCCACGTCGGATGAGATAGCGTTCGAACGAACTGCAGGTCTCCCGCTGGTAGGCCTGCTCATTACGGTTCCGGCCGGAAACGTCCTCTTTTGGGGAAACTACAACATTCTCGCGACGATATCTGATCCGACGGACGGACTCGTATCGGAGTTCGGGCCGTTCTATCACTTCGACCTCCTCGTGCCGCTTTCGATCTTCGCGGCAGTCGGGATCGTCGCCGGTTTGCGGGCCGTTCCACCAGTTCGAACGGAACTTCGTGAGAGATACTCCCCGCGCGCTGCGAAAGGTCTCCTCGTTGGGAGCCTCGTCGCGTGCGCGGTGCTCGTCGTTCTCGTCAATTCCGCGGTCGTGTCAGCCCCACTTGAGCGAAACGCGGCGAACACGGACAAATACGAAAACGCGTACGAGCCGATCGAGGAGGCGTCGTTCGACGACGCCCTTGTGTTCATTCCGACGCCGTACGGGGACTGGCAGAACCACCCGTTCCAGTATCTGCGGAACGATCCCGGATTCGACGGCCCGGTCGTGTACGCGCTTGATCGCGGGCCCGAAGACGATTTCGCCGTCATCGACGAGTATCCGAACCGGACGGTCTACCGATACGCCTACCAGGGCGAGTGGACACCGAACGCGTATCAACACGTCACTCCAAAACTCGAATTGCTCGAAGTCAAACGAGGATCAAGGGTGGAGGCCGAAACCACTGTCGCGGTTCCCGATCGGGTGCAACATGCGAGGGTCCGCCTGGAGAACGGGAATGGATCGGCCCTACAGTACAGTATCGAAGATCCCCGAGAGTCGCTCTCCGTCGGCTGGTCGATGGACCGCGACGTCGCGGGTCTCGAGGAACTCGAAGCTGACTCGTCCGTCACACTCGGAGACGCCGATACGGTTACGCTATCGGTGACGCTCGTACAACCCGACGGTTCGACGCTTACCTACCGTGGGGAGGCGACCGTCAGGACGGACTCGGAAGCCGTTGAAGTCATCTGGTCACCTGAGCGCTACGTGTGTCCGCTCGTAACAAACTGCGGGGCAGAGGGGACATACATCCCCGGCGATTCGGACGCACACCGCGAGGGCATCTCGTTCGAGACGCGTGTTGAGGCGATCAAGCGTACTGAGTAACGGGCCATCGACGCCGGATGTATATTTAACGCCTCGAACCCGTTCGGGCCGTCAGGCGGGCGGTCCGAACGCTTCTCGACGGACTATGATGGCTATCGGTACTGCTCTTCGAGACATACCGTGACGATCGATTTCGCGATCGCGAGACCGCCCTCGATCGGATCGAGTTTCGTTTCCCCGGTGCGTTCTCGGTACTCGATCGGATGTTCGCGGACGTCGTACCCGCGCATCAGCGGCCGAATAAGCAGTTCTGCCGAGAGGCCAGTGTTCTCGGTCCATTCGATGGATTCGACGACATCGCGGCGGTACCCACGCATCCCCGTCGTGGTATCGTGTACGCGTTCTCCCATTAGGAGGCTTGCGAGTACCGCGAAGAGGTGATTGCCGAGGCGATTGAACGCGGGCATGGCGTCGGCCCCGTGGTAAAGTCGATCGCCGCTGACCACGTCGTATCCCGCGTTTATCAGTTCGAGGAACTCCGGAAGCTGCTCCATCGGATAGGTGTCGTCGCAGTCAGTGGTGACGACGACCGGTCGGTCGGGAGTGAGGATCGCTTCCCGAACCGCGACGCCGTATCCCTGCGGCTCCTGTTCGACGACGTGTGCTCCGTGTTCGCGGGCTATCTCCGGCGTCCGATCGGACGACCCGTCGATGCAAACGACCTCCGCTCTTCCGCCGGTGACCTCGTCGATGTCGGTCAGAACCGTCTCGATGGCTTCCTCCTCGTTGTAGGTTCCCATCACGACACTCAGGTCGTCGAACGTATATCGGTGGGAGTCAGAATCTGTCGATCGAGATCCGGGGGCGTTCTGCTCCGTGCCTTCGGAGCGCTGCTGTGACGCGAGTGATTCACTCATTACACGCCCTACAGAGGCAACACTCTTTAGTTTTAGGTTAGCCTAAAACACTTATCGGAGTTGCCGTGCGATGTCGTCTGCTGCTCTGAGCGCGAGGGCGGCTATCGTGAGAGTCGGATTCATTGCGCCGGCGGTCGGGAAAACGCTGCTGGAGGCGATCCAACAGTTCGCCAGATCGTGCGTTCGTAACTCGGGACCGACGACGCTCTCGGCGGGATCCTCACCCATCCGAGTGGTCCCCATGTGGTGGTAGGCGGGACCGGTGTCTTCGGGACCGACCTGCCACGTTATCTCGGCGCCCAACTCCTCAAGGATCCTGCGTTGGATCTCGTTCGCGCGTTCGATCGTCCGGAGCGCTCTCTCGCCAACGGTCCAGTGAACGTCCGGAACGGGATTACCATGATCGTCGGTTCGTTCGGGATCTAACCCAACGTAGCTGTCTTCTCTGGGGAGTTGCTCGACGAGTGCGCCTATGCCGATGTGATTGCCGTACTCACCGCGCAGTCGATCGAGGAGGTCGTCCCCCCAATCGTCGCCGGAAAGTGCCATCTCGACCGGCGACGGTCCGGCGTAGTTGAAAAACTCCAGTTTGAACGGCCCTACGTCCTCGTCTGCTTCGTCGTAGAACTGGTGTGACTCACTCGTGAGGAATCCGACGTGGTTCTGTCGAGTCGGCTCGTCCAAAATGCCGCCCGTGCCAGCAAACAGATGATCCATAAAGAACGCGCCGACGAGTCCGCTGGAGTTGGCGAGGCCGTTGGGATACTGTTCGGATTCGGACAAAAGGAGGAGTCGAGGGGTCTCGACGCCGCCGCAGGCGACGACGAACGCCTCAGCTTCCTGTCGGTGTTCCTCGCCGTTGGGGGTCGCATAGACGGCCGAAATCACGCGGGTCTCGTCATGATCCAGAAACTGAACCGGTGCGCGATCGATCACCGTCGCACCGTTCGATTCGGCGCGCTCTACGTGGACGGTCGCGTCGTATTTCGCTCCGGTCGGACAGACCGGCTGGCACGTACCGTAGCCGACGCATGCGGACCGACCATCGTAGGGCTCGGAGTTTCGCGCGTTCGGGACGGAGTGCATATCGATTTCGAGCCGTTCGCACGCATCCGCGAACAACGAGTCGCTGTAGGAGGGGGCAAACGCCGACATCGGATACGGTTCCTCCCGCGGCGGTTCGTACGGATTGTCGGCGGCACCCGCGACACCCAACTCGCGTTCTGCGGCGGCGTAGTACGGGCGGATGTCCTCGTACTCGATCGGCCAGTCCGTACCCACCCCCCGCGACGTCCGTGAATTGAAATCGTTCTCGTGGAGACGCATCACCATCCCCTGCCAGTGCAGTGTCGATCCGCCGATTCCCTTGACGCGTGCGTGGTTCAGCGGATAAAACCTCTCGCCGCTCGCTGAATGTGCGTCTCGCTCGCCGCCGACACCCCAAACGTCAGGCCTCCCGTAGGCAGGACGGATCGCCTTTTCTTGACGGTCGAGTCGATCGACAGGATCGAAACGTGGCCCTGCATCGAGAAGGACTACGTCGTACGTCTCGGCGAGACGGTCGGCGATCAACGCGCCCGCGGGTCCGGCTCCCACGACGCACACGTCGGCGCGTTCGGTGGGCGTCCTATCGGTGCGACTCGAGACAGAGCGCTTCACGGCGGCCCCCGCCGGTAGCTTTCAATTCCGCCCGGATGGCCCTGCGGGTTCTCGATCCCGACGAGTTCACCACCTTTCGGCGAGGTGTACAGCGCGAGAAGGAGTTCGTTGACGACGTAGTATCGAACCCGCTCGGCAGTCGTTCCGGTCGGATCTTCGTCTGCGGTATCTGTCCCGACCTCTCGAAGGAGTGTATCGATCGCGTCGACCGACAGTTCGTCGACCGGGCCTCCCTGCCACGAGCGAGCAAGCCGATCGAGTTCGGCGATCACGTCGCGAATCGCCGCTGCGTGTGCGGAATCGTCGAGCCGTCCCTCGAGGAATCGATCGACGAACTCGTCGATACCCGATACCTCGTCCGGGTACACGACCTCTGCAACCGCCGTCATTACCGCTAGTACGTGCTCATCGTCCGAGGAAGGCTCGGGCTTGTCTCCAAGCCGATCGACGCCGAGGGCGACTCCGCCGGTCGCTCCGATCGCAGCGAGAGCAGCGACAGCGTCGCGCCTCGTCAGCTTCATAGGCTTTTTAGGCCGGCCTAAACTCATATATCCGTCGAAGTATTTCGACTCGCGCGCGGTTCGAAACCCCAATATGGTGAGGGGCCGTTCAATCGAGATGTATGAGCGACAGCGAGGTGGCGGCCGGGGGTTCCGACCGAACACTCTCGTTGGGGTTGACGCTGCTGTGCGGTGCGATCGCGGCTGCGCTAGTTTTCCCGATGGCATGGCTCGTAATCGAAGCCGTAACCGTCGATCCGGATCGCGCCTCCGAACTCCTTTTCAGCCAGGGAACCCTCGAGGTGTTGGTAAACAGCCTCCTGTTGATGGGTGGCGTCACGGTGGGTTCGATCCTCTTGGGCGTTCCGCTGGCCTATCTGATGGTTCGGACCGACCTTCCGTTCCGCCGGTTTTGGTCGATTGCGGTCGCCCTCCCGCTCGTCGTTCCGAGTTACGTCGGCGCGTTCGCGTTCGTTTCCGCGTTCGGCCCGCGTGGTGAATTCCATACCCTTTTGGCACCGCTCGGGATCGATCGGCTGCCCGAAATATACGGTCTACCGGGCTCGATTTTTGTTATCACGCTTTATACGTATCCGTACGTCTATCTGACGAGTCGCGCCGCGCTGTTGTCGTTCGATACGCAACTGATCGACGCCGCCCGAACGCTGAATCTGGGTCGCTGGGAGGCATTCCGTAGAATAACGCTTCCACAGACCCGGCCGGCGATCGCCGCCGGTGCGCTGTTGGCCGCGCTGTACGCCGTTTCGGATTTCGGCACGCCGGCGATCATGCGTCTTTCAGTGTTCACCCGACAGATTTACGTCGAATACAACGCCTTCGGCCGCGACTATGCCGCGCTGTTGTCGCTGCAGTTACTGGCGATCGTACTCGTCGTTCTCGCCCTCGAGTGGCAGATACGGCCGGACAAAACCGTCCGTGGCGACAACGCGGAGCGATCCGGTAGTCGAATTCACCTGGGCGTGTGGCGGTGGCCGGCGAGCGCCTTCCCCGCCCTCGTTTCCGCTATCTCGCTCGCCGTTCCGATCTGGATACTCCTTCTGTGGTTGCGCAGCGTGGAGACGGACCGACGGCCGTCGATGGCGTTCGAATGGATACAGGCGATTAACTCGGTTTCCGTCGCCGCCGCAGCCGCGATCGTCGCCGCCGCCGCCGCGCTACCGATCGCCTACTTTGCGGCCACGAACGACTCGAAGATTGCGACGCTCTTCGAGCGCACGACGTACATCGGCTTTGCAGTACCGGGAATCGTCCTCGCGCTCGCGCTCGTGTATTTCGCTGCAGGGTACGTGCCGTGGATCTATCAGACGATTCCGCTGCTCGTATTCGCATACGTCGTCCGATTTATTCCCCAGGCCGTCGGAACGACGCGAACCTCGATGCTTCAGGTCGATCCCCAGTTGGCCGAAGCCAGCCGCACCCTCGGCGAGTCGTCGATCGGCGCGTTCAGACGAGTCACGTTTCCGCTCGTTCGCCCCGGAATAACTGCCGGTGCCGCGTTGGTCTTTTTGACGACCATGAAGGAGCTTCCGGTGACCCTCGTCCTTCAACCGGTGGGCTTCGAGACGATCGTCACCCAGGTCTGGCGGGCCCAAGAAACCGCCCTCTATCAATACGCCGTGGTCCCCACGCTCATCTTACTCGTCATCTCGGGGCTCTCGATGATCGTGATGCTCACCCAGGAGAGCGGCGACCGGAGACTTTGAGTCGAGCGGTCCACACAACCACAACCGGGTTAATTTCACCTAGAGACTGCAGCCAAGATGAGGGAACGTCTGGAAACGAAGCGAGAACCGGACATCGATGCAAAGCACGAACTCCGGCAACGATTCGAGTGACCTTCGACACCTTGTTTCTGATCCACCTCTTCGCCGGCAGACGAGATGCGTCCGAGATGCGTCCGAGATGGATAGACAGGGACGCACATTCGTCGTGGGACGTTGTTTCTCGCGGCCTCGAAGATATCTGGTGTGGGATACTCCGAATCAACGTTCTCAGAGTCGCTCAGCGGTTCTGATGGGCTGCAAAATCGCGCAGCGATTTTCGAACGCCTGTGGAGTCCGCGTTCCCTACGGACAGCAATTTGATGTCTGCAAGGTTCGTCTTGGAAGCAGGATGCCCGACCCTCACAGAGCGAACGGCGCCTGCCGTGTGCGAGTAGGGTAGGGGTGTGGAAGGTAGTTCAGAGCTTCTCTGCGTTCCTGGCCTGCTCGGTCCGTTGGCGAGCCTGCTCGAGGCGGT
>JBKGZK010000038.1:0-19164 GCA_046545615.1 Natronomonas sp. | reverse complement strand
TGCGTAGCACCGAGGGAGTAGGGTGGGGTAGTTTACTTGTCCATTAACTGTAACAGGCTTAGTCCCCGTCCTCAAAGAGCGACCGAAGGGTGCGAGTCGGACGGGGATACAGCCGTACGCTCTTTCCGACTTTTCGAACGTTCAAATGAAAAACATCCCACCAAATTCGTAGTGGCTGAAGAGACCTTCAAGTACGCTGCAGCACCAGAAGATGCCGAGACAGCCACGGCTGCGTGGGCCGACATCCAGACGTTCCGAGATGTGTATACCCACGCTCTCACCCAAGACTACCGCCCACGTCCCGACTACGACAAACTATCGTACCGGGCCATATAGAACAGAATACCGGGTGGAAAGACACCTGGCCAGATTGGAGTACTGGCTACTCCAAGTGTTTGCAGATGGCTGTCCGGCGCATCAACCAAAGCGAAAACCTACCTGCCTCTCTCAAAAGCCGAGGCTACAATGTCGGACGATTGAAGCGGAAACCACCGCATGAGCACTCGTGCCCCTCGTGTGGATTCGAAGCTGACAGGGACTACAACGCGTCGGTAGCGATCAAGCGTCTCGGGGTAGACAAACTCGGAGTTGAAGGGAATACGAAAGCAGTAGGTCAGGGCATGGCTGAATCAACGCCTGCGGAGACTGCGCTCCCTGGGGATACTGAGGCGACAGCCGATGCTGTGTCTCCAAAGCGCGTCGTAGAAACAGGAAGCTCCAGCCTCAAGGAAGTCGCTTGAGCGACTGAATAGGCAGGGGTAGTTAACTTCGTCCAGCAGTCGCAAGTACAAACAACGTGGCGCGTTTGCGCGGCGTTGAGAGCCGTTAACGCGGTTGTAACGATAATAACTATGCAGGAAATTGCAGTTCGACGTGGCCATCACGCAATCGCGAGTTCTTGCTCGGCCTCGAGCAGCTCGTGATAACGATTTCTGATCGTGACTTCCGAAATATCGGCGACCGCGGACACCGACGCCTGCGTCGTCTTTTCGTTGGTCAGTAGGGAAGCGGCGTAGACGGCTGCGGCCGCCAGCCCAACGGGTGACTTGCCCGAGTGAACCCCCTGGTCTTTCGCATTGCGGAGGAGCTCACGGGCGCGGTGTTCCGCCTCGTCGCTCAGTTCCAGGTCGCTCGCAAACCGGGGCACGTAACTTTCCGGATCGGCCGGGGCAACTTCCAGTCCGAGTTCGCGCACGACGTACCGGTAGGTTCGGGCGATTTCGTTCTTTTCGACGCGAGACACGCCGGAGACCTCGTCGAGGCTCCGGGGTACGCCCGCCTGGCGTGCAGCGGCATATACTGACGCCGTCGAGACGCCTTCGATCGATCGACCTGGCAGGAGGTTCTCATCGAGGGCCCGTCGATAGATGACCGACGCGGTTTCACGGACGTTCCCGGGGAGTCCGAGCGCGGATGCCATCCGATCGATCTCGCCGAGCGCTTGCTTGAGGTTGCGTTCCTTCGAATCGCGCGTCCGAAACCGCTCGTTCCACTTTCGGAGCCGTTGCATCTTCTGTCGCTGCCTGGCGTCGAGCGAGTTTCCGTAGGCGTCGCGGTCGCGCCAGTCGATGTTGGTCGACAGCCCCTTGTCGTGCATCATGTTGGTCGTGGGGGCACCGACCCGCGACTTCTTGTCCTTCTCGGCTGAGTCGAAGGCCCGCCACTCGGGGCCACGGTCGATTTCGTTCTCTTCGACGACCAGTCCACACTCGCCGCAGACTGTCTCGCCGTGTTCGGTGTCGATACTCAGCTTGCCGTCGCACTCCGGACAGCTGGTACGTTCGTCGTGCTCGGTCTCCGCCTCGGTTTCGGTCGGTTTCGTTCGGATGTGCTCGCTCATGTGCAGGTGTGAGGGCAAACGCTCTCAGGGACGACAGACTCCGAAAAGGTCCCTTCAATTGTCGCTATCCTAACATTGCCCGAAAACCATTTATAGTTTCTGGTATAATGGGTTAAAATCGTCCGAACGTCCGGTTTGCTCCGGATCCGGGTACGGTGCCCGAATTTCACCCGACCCGCAAGTCGCGCGGTTTTTCACTCGCGGAGAGGGGCCTCGGCCTCGACGTCTCTGGATTCTTCGACCGCCGTCGTTAACGAAACGTTGTACAGCAAGGTCGAGCCGATGCCACCCACGAGGGTCACCACGTTCTTGACGGCGTGATCGACGATTGCCGCCGCGATTGCAACACCCCAACCGACCGGCAACATCGCGACGACGAGTAGCGAGAAGGCTCCTTCGTAGAGACCGATTCCGCCCGGTGAAAGTGGCAACACCTTGGCCAGATTCCCCACGCTGACGGCGAAGAATCCCACAACGATCAGGCTCGTAAGCGGCACCGAGATGTCGAAGGCGGTAAAGACCACGATCGCCGTCGCCACGTCTATCGTCCATACGAGAACGCTAGTGGTTCCGACGAGCGCGAACGATCGCCGATTACGTGCGATCGTTTGGACGTCTGCAGCAAAGTGCTCGATGACGGTCGCAACTCGGTCGACGTATGCGTCGGTACTGAGCCGACCGAGCGTCGACCGTATCAGGTTTCGGTCGGAGCGGGCGGTGCCGACGATGGCCGCAACGACCGTCAGTGCCGTCATTCCGACGCCGGCTGCCACGTAGACGGCCGTTCGACCCGACTCTCTGCCGGCTTCCGGCGCGCCGCCGGCGCCCAGGGACGACAGGTCGGCACCCATCGCAGCCAGGGCGACGAGGGTCACCCCCGCAAGCATCGTGATCGTCAGGAGGTCGAAGACGCGTTCGATCGCGAGCGAGGCGAACCCGGACGGGTACGGGACGTTTCGCCGTACTTTGACGATGTACGCCCGGATGGCGTCACCCGCGCGGGCGGGAAACACCAGGTTCCCGGTCTGGCTGATGAAAATCGCGCCGGTGAGGAACCCAATACGTTCGCGATAGCCGAGTTCGACGAGGATGTCGCGGTACCGAATCCCCCTGATCGGCCACGATAGCAGGTAGATAACTCCGGCGACCGCGACGTACCGCACGTCCGCGTCCCGCATTGCCGAAAGAACCGACGACGGATCGAGATAGACCGTCATGAGGCCGATCGCGACGAAAACCAGAAGCGTCCCCGCAGTCATCGTCACCCGGCGATCGATGCGCGGGGAAACCGACAGCTGCCACCACAGTCGGATCACGCCGCTGCCCATGCCGAGTACGTCCCGGACGAGGTCGACCTTCGTATCACCTTTGGGCTCCCACGCCACCGGAAACTCCTTGATCCGATACCCGGCCCGCTGGGCGCGGACGAGCACCTCGGTGTCCCAGAACCAGTGGTCGTCTTCCACGGTGTCCGTGATGGCTTCGAGTGCTTCGCGATCGAAGGCCTTGAACCCACACTGGTGGTCTCGAATCTCGGATCGCAACAGCATGCGAACGAGCGTATTGAATCCATTCGAGGCGATACCGCGTTTCGGCGGCCGATCTGCGATCCGCCCGGGCATCCGTCGAGATCCGGTGGCGACGTCGTAGTCGTCGGACCGGATCGATTCGACGAGTTCCTCGAGGTGTACAAGATCGGTCGCCAGGTCGGTGTCGAAATACACCAGAACGTCTCCGTCGGCTTCTTCGAAGGCGTGTTCGAGAGCGCCGCCGCGTCCCAGGCGTTCGCTCGAGTGGATATGCTGGATGTGTTCGTCCTCGTCGGCAAGCTGCGTGGCGATTTCGGGGGTGCGGTCGTCGCAGCCGTCCTCCGCGATCAATACCTCGTACACTCCGGGAGGGAGGAACGCGTCGAGGGCCTCGATCGTCGACTCGACGGTCTCCTCGAGGGTCGCCGCCTCGTTGTAGGCGGGCAGAATCACGCTCACCTCCGGAGTAGCCATTGCCGAAGTGTCGGGAAGCGTCGTGTATGAACCTTCTGACTGGCAGTGAACCGCAATGGGTGGGATCGATGGCTACCGTCCTTTTACCGGGAGGCCCTTGCTCACGTCGCGTCCGACCCGGTTGTGAATCGATCTAACGTCCCGCGTGGGGGTGACGCCGTGTCCGGGTGGTATTCCTTGTGGGCGAGAACGTACGACCCGCCAGCGTGCTCGACGGTGTTTACAGCGTAGAATTGGATTTCTGTCTCCTGTTTCGTCATCACGGGAAAATCGTAGTTCGTGGCATCATATGCCACTGTCTCGCCATCGTCCAACCGTGAATCGACGAACGCACGATGTCGTTGGATGCGGTCTGTGAGTATCTTTTCGGACATCGTGTCGACGTGTGCCACCCTGTCGTCGAAGACGGCCGAGAACTCGTCTTCGAGTTCGTAGCCCACGGAATTTCGCCCGGCAATCATCGCAGCCAGCGACGTGGTGCCGGTTCCGAAGAACGGATCGAGAACCGTATCCTCGTAGACCGAATACATGTTGATCAGACGATACGGAATCTCCACGGGAAACGCACCGGATCGGTCGCGGAGGTCGGTGGTGTCAAGGTCCTGGAAGGTCCCCCGAACGTCCATCCAGACGTCCGAGAACCACTCGTTTCGCTCCTCCCAGAAATAGGCGGCTCGATATCGTCTGTCGGCCTTTGGCTCGAAAGATCGGCGGTCGCCACCGTTTCGAAAAACCAGGATGTATTCGTGCTCGAGCGTCGCGTATGCGTTCGGTGGGAGCATGCCCGAGCCCATGAACTTCGTTCCCGAATTCACTGGTTTGCGCCACAGAATCTCGGGAAGCGGGTCGAACCCCAGTCCGACGAAGGCGTCGATAATTCGGGCGTGATTCTGGTATACCCTGAAGGAGTCGTCCAGTTTTCGCGTGGCGTCGCCGACGTTGATACAGGCGATTCCACCGTCGACGAGGACTCGCGAAACCTCTCGCCACGTCTCGTCGAGTGTCTCGTGCATCGATTCGAATGCGGCGCGTCCCGACCCGTCCTCGAGCAACGGTTTGACCGACGGATCCAGGTCTGCGAACACCCCATCCCACATTTCGATCATCGGATACGGAGGAGAGGTTACTACCAGATCGACGGCGTCCGTTTCGAGTGCGTCCATGTGGCGAGAATCACCCACGTGAACGCGGTGTTCGGTTTCCATTTGATACCGACGTAGTTGGAATACGGGTAGCCACTTGTAAAATACGGGGTGATTTCGATGGGTCACCGCGACACACGAACGGCTATAACGGTTCGGTCGGTGACGTTCACGCATGGAGCTCTCCTTCGAGGAGTTCACGCTCGCCGCGTCGACGGCCGATCTCGACGAGGAACCGGCCGCACGCGAGCACGCCGATTGCGTTGAGTTTCGGATGGACCTCGCCGATGAGCCACTCGCCGCGCTCGACACCTACGATGGCCAGCTTCCGATCCTCGCGACCAATAGATCGATCGAAGAGGGCGGCGCTGCATCCGGCCCCAACCGCCTCGAATCGCTGGCGGAGGTGTGCGCGTTCGACGCAGTGGCGGCCGTCGACGTCGAACTGGCGTCGGTGGTCGCGGATGACGCCGAAGAGGTACAATCGGCGGCAGCTGACTGCGACGTATCGGTCGTCGTGTCGGCTCATGACTTCGAGGCTACCCCCTCACAATCGGAGATCAAGACCATCCTCAGGCGGGCAGGAAGGGCTGGTGACGTCGCGAAGTTCGCCTCGACGGCAGCCGACCTCGACGATGCGCTCTCACTTCTCGGGGCGACGAGGACACTGACGACTGGGGGCGCCAAAGTGGCGACGATGGCGATGGGTGCGGCGGGAAGTCACACACGCGCCGTCGCGCCCGTCTATGGCTCCAAAATCGGATATGCGCCCGTCGATCCCGACCGTGCGACCGCTCCCGGGCAGTACGACCTCCGAACCCTTCGAAATCTGGTCGATACGCTTTCCACAAGTGGTGCTGAATAGTCGCGTATGGAGTACCGTACCGTTCTGGTTGCGACGGATGGGAGCAAACACGCGATGGAGGCGACGGCGCACGCCTGTGATCTCGCGGACCGTCACGACGCCACGCTGCACGTCATCCACGTGATGGACATCGACCATCCGGAGGTGACCGACGTGGCTGATTCGGAGACGCGTGGAGCGGAACTAAAGCAGGTTGGCGAGGACGTCCTCGAATCCACGACCGAGGTCGTGGCTGACCAGAACTTCGGGGGTCCGGTGGAAACTCGGCTCCTCGAAGGGATCCCATACGACGAGATACTCACGTACGCCGAAGACAACGACGTCGACGTCATCGTCGTGGGTCGGCGTGGGCGATCGGAATCCATTCGCCTTCCGCTCGGGGGCAACACCGATGCGATCATCCGACACACCGCCGTTCCGGTGTTTGTCTGCCCGTGAGTGGAGAGCCGGATTCGACTGCTTTCCACGTGCTCGGTTCCATTCTGGGAGCGTCCTCGAGACAGACTCGGTATCCCCGCGGCGAGTGTCGTATTTTCCACTGGATTTATACTTGTTCCCCGAAATTTTCGCGAATATGCGTCGCTGGTCGAAACGGCCACTGCTTGCGGTGATCCTGTCGATTCTCCAGCCCGGGATCGGCCATCTCTACCTCGGAGCCTGGCTGCGCGCGGCAATCTGGGCCGGACTCTGGCTCGTCCCGTTCGGTTTGGGGGCCAGAACCATTTCGTTGGATCCACTGAGTCTCGACCTCGTGACGGCAGTCGTCGGGGTCCTCGGCACGTTCGGGACGTTCCCTCTGGAGTTCGCGATTCCAATGGTAGCCGTAACGCTGTTTGCGACATTCGATAGCTATCGGATCGCCGAGCGGAACGTGGTCGAATCTGCGACGCCGGTATGTCCGCAGTGCGGGCGAGAGGTCGATCCGACGATCGATTTCTGTCACTGGTGTACGTCGGTCCTCGAGGATTCACGCTCCGAAGGATAGATCGTTATTTTTCGATTATGGTCTCCTCGACTGCCTCGCCGAAGTGTCTCGCCACGTCCTCGTAGTAGACAAGAATCTCGTCACCAACCTCGAGATCGGTGACGGCCCGCCGCCCGTCAGTCGTCGAGACCTTGATGGTTTCGGCGTTCTGCAGGAGCGTTTCGATTCGGTCGCCGTTGTCGAGTTCGGCCTCGATGCGAAACATCGGGCGCTGTTCGATCTTGGCTCGACCCACGATCGTTTCGCGGGTGTTCCCCTCGGTGTCGACGACCTGGACCTCGTCGCCGGAGCCGAGTTCGGAGAGATACTTCGTCTCGCCGCCGGGCGTTCTGACGTAGGCGTGAACGGCGCCGGCATTGACCCGGAAGGGTCGGCTGGCAACGTACGGCGAGTCGGCCGTCTCGGCGTGGACGAAGAACAGGCCACGGCTCATCGATCCCACGAGGAGTCCCTCGTCGTGTTCCAGCATCGAGGCGGTGTCGACGCAGACTCGATCCGCCGAGCCGGTCTGTTCGACCGTCGTCACGGTCGCAGTCTGGAGGTCGAGCGTCTCGCGTTCGAGTGCGTCGCGGACCTCCACGGTGGCGTGAATTTCGTCCGGCGAGTCTGTATCCAGCAACACGGCATCCGCCCCGAGTTCGAGGGTTTCGAACGCCGTCTGGGCCTCGGCAGCAGTCTGGACGCCGGCGACCAGAGTGGTTTCCTCGCCAATGCGGGCAATTAGGTTCTCGAGCGGGATGATCTGCCAGTTCTCACCGACCACGATCGTATAATCTGCATCCCCTGCGGCCGTGGCCGCGAACGCTTCGTAGTCCTCGTCGAATATTCGGATGAAGGCACCGTTAGGGCCCTCGGTACGACGCAGCGTAGTAAGATCCGCCGAACCGGAGAAGTCCGAAGGGAGATCGACTGTGCCGTCGCCTTCGCCATCCTTGCCGACCACGATGGCATCAGGTTCGTCGTCCGGTTCCGGTTCGGCGTCCATTACCTGGACGTCGTCACCAGTGAGGGCAGCGACGTTCACCTCGCCGAGTTCTCGGACGCGCCCGACGTCGCGGGAGTCGACGAGCACCCAGTCGACTCCGGCCTCGAGCCCGGCGGTGATCCGGCGACGCCGAGCATCCCAGTCGCCGACCTCGTCGTCAGCTTTCAGCCACACGGAACGTGTCATACCCGAGACGTAGAGCAGGCAGGTATTTAAATTGGCGAATGGCCGACTCCCGACAGTCCCCGATCGAACGAGGTGTGGCCGCATTCGAACGACATCGATACCGTTACCAACTATCGCACGTACCCTCGAAACTGGATTGTCCCTCCATGCTCGAACGTTCGAACGCCCTCCTCGTCGTGGCCGGCATTGCCAGCATTCTCGTCCTCGTTGCAACAGGTTTCGCCCCGGTTCCAGTCAATGACTCCCAGCCAGATGAGTCGCTGGATCGAGATCCTGCATCCCTGGTTTCGAATATGACTGACTCAAAACCGGAGTACGTCGAGGGCGACCTTTCGTTCGTCACCGAACACAACGGCACGGAACTCGACCGCAAGTCGTACGAGGTCGCCGAGCGGCCGAAGGGAGACACCTGGCGGGTGCATATCGACGACGAAGCGACCGATCTTACACTCGTCGCGAACGAGTCCACCGTCTGGAGTTACGACAAAGTTGAGAGGGAGGTAGTTCGAATCGACCGGGACGAAGGGGGCGTAGTCGTACCGGCCATCGAGTTCGATCACTACGCCGACGTCACCGACGACTTCGAGCTGCGGTACGAGGGGTTTGATCGAGTCGCCGGTCGAGATGCTCACGTCGTTGTCTTCAGCGATCCCGCGGATGCCGAACCGACAGCCTCGATCGAACTCCTGATCGGCGAGAATGCATACCAACTCGCAGGGAGTACGATTGAGGAACCCATGGTCCTCGACGAACACCGTCTGTGGATCGACCGGGAGACCGCCTACCCGCTCAAAGAGCGCACCGAAATGACGTCACCCGACGGTGAAACGATCACCATCACGACCGAGTACGACCGGATCGCGTTCGACGGGGATCCCCCACCGGATGTCTTCGAATTCGAACCGCCGGCTGATGCCGAGGTCAGAACGCCATCGACGGCTTCGGAGTACGACTCGATCGATGCTGCTGCCGAGGCTGTCCCGTACGCGATTCCCGATCCCGACGTTCCGGACGGGTTCGACCTCCGGAGGATCGCCGTGCGTGAGATCAACGACGGGATCGCGGTATTTGTCGTCTACTGGGACGGAACAGACCGAGTGACCGTCTCAGCGAGTCCCTCATCGGGACACGATGTCAACGGGTTGGCCGTCGACGTGAACGGCCAGCCGGGAACGCTCGTCGATACCGCTTCAGGATCGTCGATTCAGTGGTCATGTTCCGACCGAACCTATCGCGTCATTGGGACGCTGTCGGCAGAAGCACAGCTCGAGGTCGCCGAATCGGTCGACTGCGGTTGAGAGCTGTCGAGACAGATCCCTCGGAGGAACAGCTTGCGCGTGCACACATTCGAGCCGGATTCCGATCGCCCAGATTCCGATCAGGCCAGGTCAGCTGCCTCGAGGGCGGCCTCCGCAGAAAGGTCGTCGTGGACGACGGCTGCGACCGCCCGGGCCATCGACTCGGGCGAGTCGTGCTGGAAAATCGTCCGCCCCATCGACACGCCGGCGGCACCGGCGTCCATGGCGCCCCTGACGTCGCGCAACGACTCGATATCGGTGTCCGGAGCACCGCCAGCGATGAGGACGGGTTTACTCGTTGATTCACACACGTGCTCGAAGCTCTCCGCGTCGCCGCTGTAGCCGGTCTTGATGAGGTCGGCACCGAGTTCTTCGCCGAGTCTAACCGCGTGACCTAACGCCTCGGGATCATCCTCGTCGATGTCCGGGCCGCGTGCGTAGGTCATTGCGAGTACCGGCAGACCGTATTCTGCTGCTTTGTCTGTGAGTTGACCGAGCCCCTCGATCTGTTCGCGTTCGTGCTCGGAGCCGACGTTGATGTGGAAGGAAACGGCGTCCCCGCCGGCACGGATAGCTGTCTTGACGCTCCCCGTAACCCGCTTGTCGCTTTCGTCCGGTCCGATCGTGGTCGACCCATTGAGGTGGACGACGAACCCGGCATCGTTGCAGTTCGGGAGGACACGGCCGGCGACTCCTTTCTGGGTGAGGACAGCGTCCGTCCCCCCACGCGTGATCGCATCGACCGTCGATTCGATGTCCTTGAGTCCCTTCGTGGCACCTATTGTGAGACCGTGATCCATCGGTACGACGACGTACCGTCCGTCCGTACCGAGTCGATCGAGGCGAGCGGCCTTGCCTGGTGTCATGTTGTGAAGTGGTGTGGGAGGTACCATCAAGTTCGTTCCGGTCGCGGTCGACGGTTCGCCCCATCGAGTGCACCCTGTTTTAGCTCGCGGGCCTTCGCCTCCAGGCGCTCCGCGACGACGTCCGTCGAGTCTTCCGCTGCAACCCCCGCCGCCACGATGTCGACGAGTGCCGACCCGACGATGACGCCGTCCGCACCTGCGGCGACGACTTCGGCCGCCTGTTCGCCCGTGGCAATTCCGAATCCGACCGCCTTGGGTACCGTCTTGGCGCCCGTCTCCCGTTCGTAGCTCTCGATTCGCTCGAGGCTGGCCGCGGTGCGATCGGAAATGTTCGCGCGGGCACCGGTCACGCCCAGGCGTGCCTGGACGTAGACATACCCCGACACCCGATCGAGGATTTTCGCGAGCCGATCGCCCTCGGTGGTTGGCGCGACGATGAACACCAGATCGAGGTCGTTGTCATCGCAGGCGTCGCGGAGCCGATCGGCCTCTTCGGCGGGTAGGTCTGGCACCACGAACCCTTCGATGCCGACCTCGGCCGCCCGTTCGACGAAGGGGACCACGGGTTCGGTCGCTGCGTTCCCGTACTGGTAGATCAGGTTGTAGTACGTCATACACACGAGCGGGACGTCGACATCGAGTTCGTCGGCGAATTCGAAGTAGCGTTCTGGGGTCATTCCGGCCTCGAGCGAGCGCGCGACCGCACCCTGGATGGTGGGCCCCTCGGCGATAGGTTCGGAGAAGGGCAACCCGAGTTCGATTACGTCCGCGCCACCACGAGCGAGCGCCTCGACGTATGCAAGGGAGGCCTCGTACTCGGGATCACCAGCCGCCAGGTAGGGAACGAAGGCCGGTTCGTCGAAGGCGTCTTCGAGGCTCACGGATCGAACACCTCCATCGTCGGGGCGTCATCCAGCGACCTCGCCTCGGTCTCTTCGATCACGGACTCGAGGTCTTTGTCTCCTCGACCGGAGACGTTCACGACGACCATGTCGGGCAGTGCGTCGTCGGCTGCATGTCCAACGTCACCGTCCTGTTGCGAATCGGTCCCGGTCGTCTCCCCCACGTTCGGACCGGCGACGTTCTCGAGATAGGCGAAGGCGTGGGCTGTTTCGAGGGCCGGGATGATTCCCTCGAGTTGTGAGAGGCGGTGATACGCCTCGAGCGCCGCATCGTCGTCGACGGTGACTGCGCGGACTCGACCGCGGTCGACTAGCGCAGCCAGCTCCGGTCCCACGCCAGCGTAATCGAGCCCCGACGAGATGGAGTGGGACTCGACGATCTGGCCGTGGTCGTCCTGCAGGAGCTTCGTTCGCGCGCCGTGTAAGATCCCCTCGTCGCCGATCGACAGCGACGCCGAATTGGGTGCGACGCCGGCCTCGACGTCGACATTGAGCGTCGAACCACCGGCCTCTACGGCGATGAGGTCGACCCCCTCCTCGTCGAGAAAGTCGGCGAAGGCCCCCATGGTGTTCGACCCGCCACCGGCGCACGCCAGAATGGCGCCCGGGAGGTTGCCGGTTTGGTCGATCGATTGCTCACGGATTTCCTCGCTGATGATCGACTGGAAGTCCCGTACCATCGCGGGGAATGGCGCAGGGCCGACGACGCTCCCGATCACGTAGTGGGTCGTCTCGACGCTCCCCGCCCAGTCGCGCATCGTTTCCGAGATGGCCTCCTTGAGCGTCCCACGACCGACCGTAACCGGTGTCACTTTCGCGTCGTTGATCCGCATCCGGAACACGTTGGGCCGCTGTCGGTTGATATCGCGGCGACCCATGTAGATCTCGCAGGGCATGCCCAGGTGAGCGGCCGCCATCGCGGTCGCGGTCCCGTGTTGACCCGCGCCGGTTTCGGCGATGATCCGCTCTTTCCCCATGTACTTCGCGAGCAACACCTGCCCGAGGGCGTTGTTGAGCTTGTGTGCGCCGCCGTGGAGCAAATCCTCGCGCTTGAGATACACGTCGATCCCGTAGCGTTCGCTCAGCTGTTCAGCGTGCTGGAGCGGCGTCGGTCGCCCGCCGAAATCCTCGATGCGTCGTCGAAACTCGTCGCGGAAGCCGTCCTCGTTCTCCAGGACGTATCGCTCGTAAGCGTCCGTTAGCTCCTCGATCGCCGGCATCAGTGCCTCGGGGACGTACTGGCCCCCGTAGCGATCGAACTTTCGATCGACCTCGCGCCTCGGATCGCGTTCGGATTCAGACATGTGTGAGTCGTTTCGTGTTCTCGTGGACGGTGTCGGAGCCGGTTCGGACGGTCCCGGTACGATCGTCCCCCTCGTCGACGGCCATGATCGCGGATCCGATCAGGAGGCCGTCGGCACCGGCGGCACGCATCCGTCGTACGTCTTCGGGCGTTTCTATGCCGCTCTCTGCAATGAGCGTACCGTCCGACGGCGCGGCCGACGCCACTCGCTCGAACGTCCCGAGATCGACCTCGAGACGGCCCAGATCCCGGTTGTTCACGCCGATGAGTTTCGCACCAGCCTCAGTCGCTTCCATCATCTCCGCGATCGTATGGGTCTCGACGAGAACCTGGAATCCGCGGTCACGCGCGGCCTCGAGCAACCGTTTCAGGTCGTCGACGAAGCGTGCGATGAGCAGGATCACGTCGGCAGCGACCACGTCGAGATGTGCCTCTTCGAGAACGAAGTCCTTGCGGAGAACGGGCACGTCGACCGCGGAGCGAACTCGTTCCAGGGTTTCCGGCGATCCCCCGAAGTGGGCGGGTTCGGTGAGCACCGAGAGCGCGGCAGCCCCACCGTCGACCATCGCTTTGGCAACCTCGACTGGATCCCCTTCCCAGGTCCCGTCGGTGGTGGGACTCGTCGGCTTCAGCTCGGCAATGATCGGGACGCGGCCATCGCGTTCTGCAGCGTCGAAGGCTGCCTCGAGCGAGCGGGCCGATACCGACAGCCGTTCACGTACCCCATCACGACCGGCGGCCGCGTCGAGAATCGAACGGACCGGTGCAGCCAGGTCGCCATCGTTGTCCATTACTGTACACTGACGGACTTATCTGTACATAAGGGTTGCGTCTCGGCCTCAAGTTTCAAGCCGCCGTCCGTGCAATAGTTTGGCATGGACACCGATGTGGAGGCGGGAATTTATGCACTCGAATCTTCCTATCTCAATTGCTACGTGCAGGTCGGCATCGCAAGTGGGCAGGTGATTTCCGTGTCGTTCCCGGACGATGAACCGAGTGGGTTCATGGAGGAGTTACCGCTTCTCAATCGAATCGATGGCTACCTTGACGGCGCCAAAGACGACTTCACCGACGTCGATATCGCGTTGACCGTCCCCACCGAACACCGGAGTGTGCTCGAAACCGTCAGGGAGATTCCCTACGGGGAGCAACGGACTGTCAGAAAGCTCACGAACCTGGTACCCGGACTTGATCCCAGCCGCGAGGCCGACGAGATCACCGTCCGATCCGCACTGGCCGAGAATCCCACACCGCTTCTCATTCCCGATCATCGTGTCCGCGACGGTCCGAGTGCCGCACCCCCGCCGGTCGAACAACGCCTCCGCTCGATTGAAGGGCTTTGAGTGTCTGGGTTGATATCCTCGACCGAAGCCCGTTTGCGCCGCAACTCCCTCGATGTCTGCAGACATCCTGTCAAGCCAAATTCGACGCACCCGAGCCCGATTCGGTAATCGGCCTGATCACCCACGCCCGAACAGCCGCTCCCGCAGTGTGCGGGTCGAAGGCCGTTCGGCTAACAGCACCGGCGTTTCGAGCCTTTCGATCGTTTCGAACGCGAGTGAGCCACGGATAATCCGCGATAGGAGCCCCCGCTCCGTTGCGCCGACGATCACCAGGCTGTAGTCCTCGCCGAGCTGACCGATTACGGTCTCAACGTCACCCGATTCGATGAGAAGTTCGACGTCTGCGATCTGGTGGCTCTCGGCCCATTCGGTCAGGAACTCGCGGCCTGGCTCCTCGTCACCAGGATCGACGACGTGTAACAGCGAGATGTCCACGTCGACGGTCGCCTGTAGCGCACGGGCCACCTCGACCGATAGTGCGGAGGACGGTCCTCCGGCGGTCGGAACGAGCACGTCGTCGAGATCGAGGTCCTCCCCGTCGAATACGAGGAAGTCACACGGGAGGTCGTACGTGAGTTGGTCGAGTGGGCTTTCGGCACGGCCGCCCGCGAACTGTGCGCCACCGTAGCCCATCACCACGGTGTCAGCGTCATTCGTCCGGGCAGCTTCGAACACTTCCTCGATTCCCCGGTGTGAAAGAATGGTCTTCGTTTCGATGGGCACCTCGAACGCTTCCGCATCCGCCTTGGCAGCGTCGAGAAGCGTCTGGGAGGAAGCATCGATTGCTTCTCGATTTTCCGCAGCATTCTCGAGCGAGGTCTGATCCGGCACCGTGACGATGTGTGTTGCCAGGACGCGACCGCCCTCGTGTTGCGCCAGCGCACCGGCGAGCGTTATAAGGGCACTTTCGGTTCGCGGGTTCGACACCGCCACCATGATCGTCGGCCCCTCGTTACCGGTCGGTTCGACGGCGTCCGCCGCATCGACCACTGGATCCGGCAGGTCCTCCGCATGGCGACGAATGTATTCGGAGAGGACACCCTGTCGAGTCGTGTTCTTGCGGGCATACACGAAATACCACACCAACGCCGTGAGGACGAACACTCCAGAAAGTGCGATTTCGATACCGTCCATAAACGCGACAAGTCCGAGTGAGAGGATCGCACCGACAATCGGGGTAATCGGATACAGCGGCACAGTGAAGTCGGGGTTGTACTCGGGATCGTTTGCTTCCCTAAAGACGATGAGCGCTACGTTCATGAGCGCATAGACGATGAGGTGGAGTACGCTGGCAGCTTTTGCGAGCACCTCGATATCGCTACCCAGAAACGCGATGAACACGATGATGAGGCCACCGGTCACGAGAATCGACCGATATGGGGTCGCGAAGTTGGGGTGGATCTGGTTGAGCCAGTTGGTGACGATTTTGTCGCGTCCCATCGCGAAATTGATTCGTGCGGAGGCCAGAATCGAGGCGTTCGCAGAAGAGGCCGTTGCCAGGAGTGCCCCCACGGTCATCAACCCAGCCGCACCGGCAGCGATACCACCGATCGGTCCGATCGACGAGGGAAACGAGATCTCTGCGACCTGTGCGACCGGGGCTTCGAGACTGAGTTCTGGCCAGGGGATCACGCCGAGCATCGTCGTCACGAGGATGGTGTACAACACGGTGACGATTCCCACGCTTCCGATGATCGCGATGGGAAGATTCCGGCCCGGATTTTTGAGTTCTTCGGCCACGGTGGCGATCTTCGCGTAGCCCAGAAAGGAGACGAACACGAGCGCCGTCGCCGGCAAAATCGCACCGGTACCGTATGGTGACAGACCACCTTCGCTAATGAGCGTTGGATAGTCGAACGACAGAATGCCGGCGATGGCGAATACGGTGAGGATCGCGAGTAAGATCCCGACGATGACCGTCTGGACGCTCCCGGTTTCCCGGGCGCCAATATAATTGACGCCAACGAACAGGAACCCTGCGAGGAGGGCGCCAAGTTGAACCGGGTTGAGAAAGGCGATCGTCGGTAGTCCCACGAAAACTGCGAGATACTGTCCGAACCCGATACAATAGAATGCCGAGGCGAAGGCGAGACCCATCCAATCCCCCATGCCGGCAATCGATCCGAACATCGGACCGAGTGATCGGTTGATGTAGTAATATCCACCGCCGGCTTTCGGCATCGCCGTCCCGAGTTCGGAGATCGAGAGGGCGTTCACCATTGCGATGACTCCACCGACGACGAACGAGAATACGACCACTGGCCCTGCTGCGTTCGCCGCAACGCCTGGCAATACGAAGATTCCCGCTCCGATCATCGTCCCGATGCCGATCGTCATCGCGGACACGAGTCCTAGGTCCTTCGCCAGTTCCTCGTCGCTCATTCGTTGGCCTGGATACGAGAAAGCGTACTTACAGAACGATCCGCGTCCGGGAGCAGGGATATTGCGCGGTCATTCGAGGGGAACTGCGTATCCCGGTTTCGCCCGTAGGAGTGATACCCATTGTGACTGGCGTCACCTTCATGGGCAACCGGTAAGAAAACGCCCGCGAGGAGGCTCCGGGTTTGCCCATCGCCATTGCGCTTCATATCGCGGTATACTTCGTTCACTCTAAAGTAGCTGTGTAATCCAGTCGGCCGACGTGACCCATAGACCAGAGATGCTTCCTGGAGAGCCGCTCCTGCACACTGATTAGATGCCCTCTCCCACGTTCGCGATTGATCTTCGAAAGCCAGTTTCACATCGAATACGAGGTGGAACCCCACGAATTCAGTCGTGGGTCGATGACGCAGTGAACGGTTTCCACTCAAGACCTTCCCCGACAACGAATTCGATGACGTTGATCATGTAGTGGGCGACAATGACCACGAGGAGGCTATTCGTCAACACGAACGCGGCTCCAAGGGCGATGCCGAGCACGCCGGTGACGACGACGCCGAGTCTCCCCTGGGTTACGTGTCCTAACCCGAAGACAACCGATGAAAGGAGAACCAACACCCACGACGAGACATCGAGCCACGCGGCGAACCCGCCGATCAGTGCCGCGCGAAACAATAATTCCTCGAATACGGCGATGACCGGCAACACGACGACGAGGAGCATCGCCCAGCCCATTAGGGAGTCGGGAGTCAACAGCTCCCGGAGCCGTTCGCTCGGATCTGCCCCGAAGGCCCGGGCAAGCCCAACCGCCATCGTGTTTGCCAGCGCGAGGACGACGCCGAACGCGATGCCGGTCCCGACCGCCATCCACCCAGTGCTCAATCCTTCGGCTGTCACACCCAGTGGTGCCGATGGCACCTCCCCGAAATATATCGCGGCCAAGAGGATCGTCGCGAAGAGGCCGTGGGAAACAGCAACGTTCGCGTGGAGCGCACGCGTCGAGAGGTCGGTGAGGGATCCGTTTCTCGTTACGGCCGGTCGATCGTCTCGATGACTGGGATGGCTCTCGACTTCAGTTTCGACATTGTCGACCTGATCGTCCACCTCGACCTCTGGGGGGTGGTCTGCTGGATCCAGTCGTGTGTCATCCTCCTCGTTACGCTCGATAGCCGAGTTCTGCGATTCAGGATCGGTTTGCTCGACCGCTGAACTGGCTTGCTCGAGTACCGTAGCCGAGGCTCGTGCGAGAAAAACGACGAGAAAAAGCACCACGAACGTGACGCCACCAAAGAGCGTCCACTGGGTCACTACTGCGGACTGGGACTGCCGGCCTGTCCGACGACCTGCCCCTCGAAAGTCGAACCGGTGATGTTCCGGAGGCGATCGACGAGGGAGTCTTTCTCCGGCTCGCCGGCCAGGGCGACGTCGAGGACCTGCGAGATGTGGGTCACGGGGACGATCTCGACCATGTCCTCGTATTCGTCCTCGATCATCACGTCCTGTTCGTTGGCCTTCGGGATGATGATCGTCTCGAGGCCGGCCTTTGCGGCGGCCTCGATCTTGTGCGTAACGCCCCCGACCGGCAGGACGTCACCGCGGACTGACAGAGACCCCGTCATTGCGAGATCTTGTTTGACCGGGGCCTGCTCGAGCGCCGAGATGACGGCGGTTGCGACGGTGATCGACGCGGAGTCGCCATCGACGCCACCTTCGCCTGCCTGGACGAACTGGATGTGGACGTCCTTCTGGGAGATGTCCTCGTCGGAGAACTTCTTGATGATTGCCGAGACGTTCTGGACCGCCTCCATCGCCATCTCTTTGAGCTGTCCCGTGGCGATGACTTCTCCGGGTCCCTGTGAGGGAGTCACCTCGGCCATGACCGGGAGTACAATCCCCGAGTCTTCGCCCATCACGGCCAGCCCGTTGACGCGACCCACGACCTCGCCCTCACTGACGGTGAGTTCGTAGTCCTTGCGGCGTTCGATGTAATCGTCGGCGAGCTGCTGTTCGATCGACCGCGAGCGTGCCTTCGCCTGGAGGACGTCATCGCGCGTCGTGTATTCGCTCTCTTCTGCACGGGCGATGTCTCCCGCCACGCGAACGAGGCCGCCCAGGTCGCGGAACTTGAGTGTGAGGTGGCCCTTCCGACCCGCACGACGTCGGGCTTCGAGGATGATTTCCTCGATGGCCTCCTCGTCGAACGCTGGCAAGCGACCGTCGTTGGCGACCTCCTGGGCGATGAAGCGTGCGTACTTGCGGCGCATTTCCGGGGAGTCCTCGATGGTGTCGTCCATGTAGACTTCGTACCCGTAGCCCTTGATCCGCGAGCGAAGCGCGGGGTGCATGTTCTCCATCGCGTCCAGGTTCCCCGCGGCGACCATCACGAAGTCGGTGGGAACCGGTTCGGTCTGGACCATCGCCCCGGAGGATCGCTCCGACTGCCCGGTAATGGAGAACGATCCTTCCTGGATTGCGGTCATCAGCTTCTGCTGTGACCGGATGTCGAGCGTGTTGATCTCGTCCACGAACAGCACGCCCTTGTTCGCCTTGTGGATCGCGCCGGCCTCGACGCGATCGTGTGAGGGTGTCTCCATGCCGCCGGACTGGAAGGGGTCGTGGCGGACGTCGCCGAGGAGTGCCCCCGCGTGTGCGCCCGTGGCGTCCTCGAACGGTGCGACCTGCTGGTCGGCGTTGTTGACGAGCAGGTTGGGCACCATCGCGTCGGAGCCGCGCGAGGCGTACTTGAAGGCGATGTAGATGACCCCCGCCGCGAGGATCCCCAGCAGTAGTTGCTGGGCGATAAGGATCGCATAACCGAAGACGACGGCGATGATGATCCACATGAGGAAGCTCCGCATCTGGTTGCGCTTTCTGGCCTCTTCCTTGTGGGCCTCGACGATCTGGTCGCCCTTGCCCGCTGGCACGGTCCGAACCTTGGGTTCGTTGCCGTCGTCGGGATTGTGGTAGACCAGGACGTCCTGGAGTTCCTCTTTGGGGAGCAGCTGGCTCATTGCCTTCGCGAGCATCGACTTGCCCGTCCCGGGCGAGCCGATCATCATGACGTGGC
>JBKGZK010000037.1:0-21209 GCA_046545615.1 Natronomonas sp. | reverse complement strand
CCCCCGTTCAAATCGGGGAGGGCGGACTGCGATGTCGATCGAAGCGAGACTTCGGACTGAGAGATCGGAAGGAGTGAGGCGACGACTCGTGAGCCGCGAGTTCGAGTAAGGGGTGGGTCGAATTGTGCGAGCGGGCAAAGATGAGAACTGCGAGCATTCTCGGACGAACAATACGCACAATGAGATGTCCAACTGACCCGATTTGGTGCCCGGAAGTCACAGCGCGTTCAGCTTGACTTCTTCCCACGGTGAAGCCGTGGGCTCTCTCCTGTTCTCTCTCTGTAGTCTGTCGACCGTCTCTGAACAGCAAGCTGACGAGGTCGTTCCGACGTGGGTTGATTTCGATCTCAAACCGGCGCTTGTTTATAGATATCCGAGTTCTTTTAATTGATCTTGCACGTTAGTAGTCTGCGTTATCACGGGTTTCGGATCCGGGTGTATCGTGCCGTGATCCTCTGCGGTCGTCTCGACCCACGGAACTTTCTTCAGTGCGGGATGTGGCACGCCGAAAAAGTGGCCGTACTGTCCCAGTTCCCCGAGCAGTTCGGCGTGATCTGAGGTGATCACAACCTTTTCGGCGTCGAGATTCTCGAGTAAGACCCCGATCGAGTCAAGTACAATTCTGAGGTTATCGAGATACAACGAGTACAGTTCATCACTATCCACTCCTCCCTCAGCGATTGTCTCGTACGGGCGTTCCTCAGCGATCGTCATGTCTCGATCCTCGGCAACGAGTCCGTGTACGAACGGCCTGTGCGGTTGAAAGTAATGGACGACGAGCCGCTCGGACTCTCCCCTTCCCGCAGCGATCGCACGTTCGGTGATGTAGGGCGGTCCTTGTATGGTTCCGACAGTTTCCGTACGATCAGAGACGTCACTGAATGGTCGGTCGTGATCTCTCGTGAACTCCACGTAGTCGAAACAGTCCACGTCGACTGTGTTCAAGTTCGTAATGAGAAAGGGAGTTGTGTCTCTCAGCGCCAGGTCGCGTTCTTCTAACACCGCCCTCGCGTTGGGGTTGGAGCTTATGAGTGCGGTTTTGGAGATGCTGTCAGCGTACCGATCAACAAACGTCTGTAGGTACCACTCCTGTGAGTTACTCCCGACGCTCCAGATGCTGTCTACAGACTCGATGAACTCATACTCGGGTGCCACCTCCCGCATAGCGTCCACGCGAGCGCTGTCGAGAACTATCAGGGCGTCCCATTCGCGTTCGAACGCGTTGGTACCGATTGGATAGCGGGAGGTCAGCGACAGCCACGTTCCGGCATAGAGATAAAACAACCCCTTTCCAACACCGCCCAGATCCCCATTCACCGCTGCGGATCCCGTCTCACTGAACCACCGCTTGAAATCGGTTGGCATACCAGTGTTCTCTTTGGGCTAGGTTATTATTATCGATTCATTAACGTATGAGACCGGTATGTTGCGTGTTCCCACTCTCTCAAAGCGCTGAATGGCCATATTCTGTAGACCTGTGTAAGCAGACCGCTCTCCGACAGATCCGGAATTCGAGACCGAATCGGTGGGGTGGCAGCGGTAAGAGCAAACCCAGTTGACCACGATGACAGCCCGCATTTTGTGAAAGAATGTAATAATTCCCCGATAAATTGCATCTAAATACGCATTAAGTAGGTTATAAATATTAAATTATGAAATAAGTGGGCGACTGGGATGCCAGGCCAGAACAACGAAACCACCGATGGTACAGGGCGACGACAGTTCCGGTGCGACCGTACTCGGCGCGAGTATTCTTGCGACGACCCCGGTGCAGCTATGACACCGAATGGTTCCCCCAGACTCGAGCTCGTCGGCCATTCGACGCTCGGTGCGCGTGACGGCGCGAACACCCACGGCGCCACGAGTGAAAATCACGACCTCGCCGCAGTGGGATCGTTCGTGTTGGGCGACAACGAATTACGGCTCGTCGATATCGCAGATCCTACGGATCCGACGCTGGTGTCGACGATCGGCACGGATCCCGATGGCTACTCAAGCGACATCCGGAATTCGGATATCCACCCCTTGAACCCGTGGGTATTTACCGCCAACGAAAGTGGAGAGGATGCCGGATGGGCGGTTGTCGATGCGAGCGACAGGGAGAATCCCGAACTTCTCGGCCCCTTCACCGTCGAAGGGGTGACGGAGTCCACAACATCCAGACCTTCGGCGACGACTACCTCATTACGCTCGGACACGGTCGCGGTGTCGTCGTCTACGATATCAGCGATCCCACGTCTCCTGTCGAGGTGTCGAGTTACGAGGAGATCCACACGCACGCCGCACACGTTCGCGGCGACTTCGCATACGTCGCCGCCACGAGTAACGGATTGTACATTTTCGATATGATCGATCCAGAAAACCCGGATGTAGTCGCCACGTTCGACTACGAAGAGGAAGAAGCCGACGTTCCTCTCCGGTTCGCTCATCACGCAGTCCCCCATCCCTCGAAGGACATTGTAGTCCTCGGCGAGGAGGTCGGCGGTGGCCATCCGGGATACAAACACATCATCCACTTCGACCTAGACACTGGAGAGACCGAACTTCTGTCCTCCTTCCAGTTTCCGCAACACGCCAATCAGCCGCCCGGTAACCAGGGCTTCTGGTGGACCGGTCACTTCTCCGACTGGGGCGTCGGCGAGCAGGAAGACGTCCTGTTCAATGGTGATTACAAGGCGGGCGTTCAGGTTTTCGACCTCTCGGATCCCGAAGACCCGATTCGCATCGACCAGTACCAACCAACTCAAGGCGTCGGAGAGGTTCGTCGAACGAATCCGGCCCGGTTTGACCGGTAGACAACGTTCCGTTTACGTGGGGTGCGGAAAGTTCACTCGGCGGGGACAGTGGGCGCATCTACGTCTCCGATGCGACAACGGGATACTACATCTTTACGTTCGAGGGATACTGACGGAAATTTGCTATTTTTCAATCGATTGGTAGCCGACTAATGGTTCCATTTCAGAGGATTGCTTGGATCGGTACCCCGGATTCATTCGGACATAGCCCAGCGCGTCTTCGTCGTAGTGGTATTTTACAGGCGGTCGAGGCGAATGCTCCGGGGCTTGACCCGAGGCGGTTCACGGCGAGCAACCTCGATAGCGGCAGGCCATACTAGTTCCCACGTCTTTTAGGTGGGAATCTCGATGGGCTTCTGGCTATTTTGAACCGTGCTGGCTCGATAGATTAGCCCCGACGAGTGCCATTCTTCGGGGATAACCGGTCGATTCTTTCAGTACTGCCCCTTACTGGAACCGCTATCCTTGATCACTGTTGCAAGATATATCCTGTCGACGACTCCCTCGACCTCATTCCGCAAATTCGACACCCGTGATCTCGAATCGAGCTCCGCCCGAATTGCCCTTGGTCACGTCTATGTCCCACCCATGGGTCTCCACGATCTCCTCGACGATCGCGAGCCCAAAGCCGGTGTTCGCACTCGTGGTCGAAAAACCGCTCTCGAACACCTGGTCGTGGTGGTCCTCCGGGATTCCGGTCCCGTCGTCTTCGAGATAAAACCCGCCGTCTACCGGTCCAATTCGAATGAGGTCCGCACCACCGTGTTCGATCGCGTTGCGGAGCAGGTTCTCGAGGAGTTGCCGGATGCTGTCTTCGTCGGCGCGGAGTGGGGGGACCGCCTCCATGGAAAATTCCGCCCCGTCCGTCCTGACGGTGCGCCAGCACCGATCCACGAGTCGCTCGAGGTCCACAGATGTGTAATCGATCGACTTCTCGCCCTCGTGTGCCAGCGTCAGGAGGTTCTCGATCAGCGCCTCCATCCGGTCGTGGGCTTTTTCTATTGCATCGACGTGTCCGGGTTCCGGTTCGTCTTTCAACAGTTCGAGTCGTCCGCTCGCGACGTTGAGTGGATTCCGGAGGTCGTGAGAGACGATGCTGACGAACTCCTGGATCCGATCCTTCTGGCGTTTTAACTCCTGCTCGCGGGCCTTTCGCTCCGAGATATCTCGCGTGACGCCGACGGTTCCCTGAAACTCCTCGTCGACGATCAATGCCGTGATTTTTACGTCGGCTGGATAGGGATCTCTCGTTTTCGGATCGACGGTAACCTCGGTCGAAAACGAGTCGCGTTCGCCCTTGATTATCTCGCGGATGGCGGATTCGAACTGTTCGACCGGGAGATCCTTGACTACCATCGTCGGTGATTCGCCGAGGACTTCCTCGCGATCGTAGCCAGTCACCTTCTCGAAGTGGGTGTTCGCATAGACGTACCGACCCTTGGTATCGAGGGCGTAGACGCCGTCGCTTATCGTTTCAATCATGGTTTCGAACATCTCGAGGTCCTGCTCTCGCTGCTTGCGATCGGAGACGTCGCGGACTGTACACACGAGTTCGTCGTACGCCGTGGTTGCGAGGACGTGGTCCTCCTCGAATGTGGTTCCGTCCGATCGAACGCCGGTGGTCCGTCCGTGCCATTGTCCCTTGGCTTCGACCAGGGGGAGAATTTCGTCGCGTATGTAGTCGATGTCGTCGTCCGGATAGAGAATCTCCCAGTGTTGGTCGATCAATTCCTCACGCTCGTAGCCGTACAGGTCGGCGTAGGCATCGTTCACGTAAATGAACCGGTCGTCCTCGAGAATACTGATGCCCTCCTGTGCCGTCTCGATGGCGTCGAGCTGTCGTCTTCGTTCCCGATCGGCGCGAGACGCATCGACCGCGTTTTCGATGCGGTTTGCGAGCAGGGCGTATTTGTCACCCCCGCCGCCTTTCTGTAAGTAGTCGGTGACCCCCGCTGAGATTGCCTCGCTCGCGATTTCCTCGGAGCCCTTGCCGGTAAAAAGAATGAACGGTAACTCCTCGTCGTCCACTCGGACGGTCCTAAGGAATTCGAGCCCGTTCATTGCCGGCATATCGTAGTCGCTAACGATGCAGTCGACCTCGTCGGTTTTGAGACGGTCAAGGCCCTCGCGAGCGTCGGGTGCCGTGGTCACGTTGATCCGATCCGCCGCCCGGTCAAGGGCGGTCTCGACCAAGTCCAGGAAAGCAGGGTCGTCATCGACTGAAAGGACGGTGATCGAGTCGCCTGCTCTTTTCATGCGCTATCGTTCCCATCCCACCACGTAAAAGTATGCCACGGACTAGCGGGTGAACGGCGGTCTGTAGATTCTTACACGGTTCGGTCAGTCATTAGCCCAACTCCAAACAGTTTTGCGGCGTGCTGTCGAATCCTTTCATCGTCTGGAGTGTCGATGACCCTCGGGAACCTCCTCGGTCGGATCGTCACGAGCCGCCTCGGTCACACAGTGTCGACACTGGTCCCGTCGACGACGATCTGGGAACGCGAGTGGGACGTGTGTTGCGTGCTCGACGGCTGTCGATACGACCTCATGGCCGACGTCGCCACGGTGGGTCACGAGCTGCTTCCGCCTCCGGAGGGCCTCGAGTCGCTGTGGTCTGCGGGATCCCAATCAGCGGAGTGGATGGACAATACGTTCGCCTCGATTTACGATTCCGAGATGCAAAATACGGCGTACGTTACTGGCAATCCCTTCACCGCACAGTCGTGTGACCACATCGTCGTCACCTCCGGCGAGGTGCTGCCGCTTTCTGGCGACGAGTTCGGACTGCTGTATGAGGCCTGGCGTGACGAGTGGGTCGACGGCGACATCTCGACGATTCCCCCGGGGCCGCTCACGGAGGCAGCCATCTCGATCTGGAACCATCGCGAGGAATTCGATGTAGACCGCGTCCTTGTCCACTACATGCAACCCCACGCGCCGTTCCGATCGCGGCCGGAGTGGTTCCTGGGGACCGCGGATCGGGGTGGATGGGGGCGCGTCGATGGGGAGTCGGAGGACACAGATCTCACGGATCTTTCGCCGGAGGAGATTCGAGCACTGGAGGAGCTCGCCGCCGCAGAAACAGACGGGATGAAAGACCCCTGGACCCGACTCAGAGACGGCGATCTCCCCCGCGAGGAATTCTGGGCGGCGTACCGGGACAACCTTAGGTGGGTCCTCGACGACATTACTCGACTCTTCGAGAACTGTGACGGTCGTATCGCGCTTACGAGCGACCACGGAAACGGTGCCGGCGAGTTCGGCGTCTGGTCGCATCCACCGGGGACGCCGGTGCCTTCCCTTCGCCGCGTTCCGTGGGTCGTTCGTCGGGGGACGAACGAGTCGACCTGCACACCAGAACTGCCCGATGGGGTCGCTCGCGGGCGCTCGCCCGACGGGGCTGGTGACGAGGTCGAAGGACGTCTGGCCGCGCTCGGGTACCGATGACGCTGCTTCGTGACGTGATCTACGAACTCCGGAAAAGTCGGCTCCGGATCGAACGTCGCCGACTGGATTACGCGACCGAAGAACGCGCCCGAGCGGACAGACTGTCAGAAGTGCTCGAGGTCTCGCCGACCACCATACGGCGCTACGAGCAGGAATACGACGAATTAGCGTGGTTTCACGACGTGTATGCGGATCGCGTAGCCGAGATCCACGACGCGGGCGTCGCGAAGGAGACGACCCACTGGCGAGACGGGAAAACCATGTACGTCGTGTGTCGGGCCGTCGAACCGTCGACGGTGGTCGAAACGGGTGTCCGCTTCGGATCGTTCGATGCCCACATTCTCGCCGCGCTCGAACGAAACGGACGGGGCCAGCTCCACTCGCTGGACCTACCTGGAGGACCGCCAGGGCCGTTCGAGTACGGCCATCTGATTCCGGATCAGTGTCGAGACCGATGGACACTCCAAGAGGGAGACGCCCGGGATCGACTCGACGATCTACTCGAATCCGTCACCCCCGTCGACATCTTCCTCCACGACTCCGATCACCGCCTGCCCCACATGCGGTTCGAGTATGAGACCGCACTCGATCACCTCTCGAGCGAGGGCATCCTCGCCAGTCACGACGTTCGCCTCTCGGGGCTGTTCGATTCCGTCGTCGACCGCCACGATCTGGCGGGTTGCGTTGTCTGTGATACCGGGGTTGCGCGTATCCCTGATCTCGGACCGGTCGACGACAGCACGTGACCGCTACCGGAGACGGGATTGTATCCTCCGTCGATCCGCACTCTCCAGTCGACCAGGTGGTCGAACTTTTCTTGGGATACGCTGGGGCCCACTTCCGGAAAGCCGTCACCGGTTGTGGTTCGAGTGCGGCTCCATGGCAGGTTCGAGAAACAGGTCCGTAGCGGATGTGAGGGGGTCGAGCGCGTCCGCGGCAAGCAGCGCCGCTCCGGCGGTCCAGGTGGGCCGATCGCCCGGCCAGAACTCTCCGTCTTCGAACTGGTATCCAGTCCAGAACACGCCGTCGTCGTCCGTCCATTGGAACAGCCACTCGTAGATTTCGCGGGCTCGTTCCGGACGATCGATCGCCTCGAGCGAAACGACGAGTTCGCACGACTCGGCCACGGTCACCCAGGGCTCGTCCTCGACACACAGGCAACCGAGTCCCGGCTCGAGAAATCGATCGAGGCCGTTATCTGCCCGTATCCGAGCGTCCTCCCCCGTGATAACTCCACACAGAATCGGATAAAACCAGTCCATGGCGTACCGCGATTTGCTCTCCCAGGTGCGATCGAACCGATCGGGTCTGGTTCGAATTGCGTCGCCGAGGTCTGCACGGGTCGAGAGCCACCGGTCCCGCACCTCGACTTCGCCGACTTCGTCCGCGATCGCTGCGCCACACTCGAGGCTTTTATAAACCGATGCACACCCCGAAACCAGGGCATCCTCGTATACCTCGCCGTCACCGTCGGTTGCCCAGAATATCTCGCCGGTCGCCGACTGGTGATCGAGAGCGAATTCGAGGGCGTCCGAAACGGTTTCCCAGTGGGATTCGAGAAACGCCCGATCGCCGGTGACGCAGAAGTGGTGCCAGACGCCCACGGCAACGTAGGCGGTTCGGTGGGTCTCCTTGCGTGGATCCCCGTCGGCGTGTGCCCCCTCGTTGTCCCCACCGTCACCGTAGGAGGCCCACCAGCTGCCGTCGTCGAGCTGATTTTCGGCGAGCCACGAGTAAGCCGCCCGGGCGGCCTCGTGGCGTCCGCCGATCGACAGCCCCATCGCGCTCTCGACGTGATCCCATGGATCCGCCGGGCCGTCGGGATACCACGGAATCAATCCGTCGCCGTGCTGGACGGATTCGATGTACTCGACGAGGGACCTGAGCTGCCCACCGTCGATTGCCGTCCGCGATACCTCCTCGCTCATCGTGTACGGTTAACACTACGCTCCCGTGTATCCCTTGCGGAACGTGACGGAGCGGAGAGTTGGTAAGGATGACTGAAATTCGGTTGTCGACTCGATAGACTGCCCGTGGCTGTACGCTTAAGGTCTCCCCACACCGGTGGCCAGATAGGGCATGAGCCAGGATGGATTTCCGGACAAGGACGAGGGATTACCGAGCCGACAGATCACCGCCGGTCCGGGTAGGGCCCCACAGCGAGCAATGTTCCGGGCGATGGGCTTCGACGACGCCGACCTCGCCTCCCCGATGGTCGGCATCGCCAACCCGGCTGCAGACATCACGCCGTGCAACGTTCACCTCGACGAAGTGGCAGATGCAGGCGTCTCTGGCATCGAGAGCGCGGGCGGGATGCCGATCGAGTTCGGGACGATCACCATCTCGGATGCGATCTCGGTCGGCACCGAGGGTATGAAAACGTCGCTTGTCTCGCGAGAACTAATCGCTGACAGCGTCGAACTGGTCTCGATCGGGGAGCGACTCGATGGACTGGTGACGATCGGCGGGTGCGACAAGAACCTTCCGGGCATGCTGATGGCGATGGTCCGGACCGATCTCCCCTCGGTGTTCGTCTACGGCGGGACGATTCTGCCGGGACAGTACGACGGCCAGGATGTCACGATCCAGGACGTCGGCGAGGGAGTCGGTGCCCACGCCGTCGGCGACATGACTGACGAGGAACTTCTCGAACTCGAGCGCTCGGCCTGCCCAGGTGCCGGCTCGTGTGCCGGGATGTACACCGCGAACACGATGGCGGCGCTGAGTGAGGCCCTCGGGCTGGCCCCACTGGGCAGTGCCTCGGCACCGGCAGAATCCTCGGCCAGGCTTGACGTTGCACGACGGGCCGGCGAAATTGCCCTCGACTGTATCGAGACGGACCGGCGGCCGAGCGACGTTCTCACGCGTGCATCCTTCGAGAACGCGATCGCACTCCAGACGGCCATCGGCGGGTCGACGAATGGCGTCCTTCACCTGCTCGCGATCGCACGCGAGGCTGGAATCGACCTCGAACTCGAAGACTTCGACCGTATCTCGCGCGAGACGCCGCACCTGTGTGACTTCCGGCCGGGCGGACACTACGTGATGGCAGATCTCCACGCGACGGGTGGGGTCCCGGTCGTCCTCCGCCAGTTGCTCGACGCCGGATTGGTCGACGGCGACGCCATGACTGTCACTGGTCGGACGATCGAGGCCGAACTTCGGGAACTGGAATTCTCGCACCCGGATCGGGATAGTATTGATTCGGGCGTCGTCAGGCCGCTGTCGGATCCCGTTCACGAGGTGGGCGCGATCGCGGTGCTCGAGGGTAACGTTGCGCCGGAGGGTGCCGTCCTGAAGCTCACTGGCAGCGACGCCGACGCCTTCAGTCATACGGGGCCGGCGCGGGTGTTCGAACGGGAGGAGGACGCCGCCAAGTTCGTCCTGTCAGGCGACCTGAAAAGCGGCGACGTCGTCATTATTCGGAACGAAGGTCCACAGGGCGGGCCGGGAATGCGAGAGATGGTTGGGATCACTGCCCTCATCGTCGGACAGGGACACGAGGACGACGTCGCGTTGGTGACCGACGCGAGATTTTCGGGTGCGACGCGGGGTCCGATGGTGGGACACGTCGCCCCCGAGGCCTTCAGCGGTGGGCCGATCGCGGCGATCGAGGACGGCGATCGGATCACGATCGACGTGCCCGATCGGTCGATTGCGGTCGACCTCGACGACGAAACGATCGAGGCGCGTCTCGAGGAACGGAGCCAACCCGATCCGTCGTGGTCGGGCGTGCTCGGACGGTACGGGCGCGACTTCGCATCCGCTGCGGACGGGGCCGTGACCAACCCTGCGTTCGACGGGGAATAGCTCGAAATCCCCGGGGAACGGTTCCACAACGAATTACGACTGTACCGCGATGCATTTATATGCCAATCGGCAACACTCCAGAATGTCATCGGGTAGCCGATCGGGAACCGTGCCCTGCCGTTCTCTCTCACTCGTATGATTTTCCCGAGAATGACTGTTTACACCCGTTGAGCACGTGTAATACGGGCGCGCTCGGGTCGGCAGGAAAACGCTTCTTCTTGCGATTAGGTATGTACGAACCCGATCTACCTCGCTCGTGGAGGGTACCCGTCAGCGGAGTCAGAGCCCCCACATTCGACTGGAGGTATCGAGCGTGGACTCCGTCGCGAGGAACTGTCAACCGCGAACTCCGGATCGATCGTCCGCAACCAAGACCCTATGTCGTTCGACGACCAAGAAAGGGACGATGAGTCCGGAACGTGTCGAACTGTCGGTGCCGGAAATGGACTGCCCCTCATGTGCGGGGAAAGTCCGATCCGCAATTGATGACGATAACGCGGTCGGCTCGATCGAGACGCGAGCTACAACCGGTGTGGTCGAAATCGAATACGATCCGGAACGAACGGCCGTCGAGACGCTGGTTGCGAAGATCGAGGCGGCCGGCTACCAAGTGACAGGAACTGACGGTGGGGTGACGGCCGGCCAGGCCGTCTGGCGGAGTCACCGGGCGATAGCCACCTACATCGGCGCGATCGGAATGGTGCTCGGCCTCTTTGTCTGGTTCGCACCGATTGGTGATCCAGCGGTGTGGTCGTTTGGGCGTGAGATCACCGTCTCGGACCTGTTTTTCGTCCTCGCGACGATCGTCGCGGGGGTGCCGATCATTCGCGCCGGTATCCATTCCGTGCGACTCCGCAGCCTCGATATGGACCTCCTGATGGGGACTGCCATCGTCGCCGCGATGGGAGTCGGTTACTACGTCGAAGCGGCCACCCTTGCTGTGCTCTTCAGCACCGCGGAACTGCTCGAAGCCCACGCGATGGATCGAACACGCGATTCGATTCGAGAACTGCTCGCGCTCTCGCCCGAGACGGCCACGATACGTCGCGACGGCGAGGAACGAACCGTTCCGGCGGCGAGCGTCGAGGCGGGCGATCTCGTGCTCGTTCGACCGGGCGAACGGATCCCGGTCGACGGCGTCGTCGTCGACGGGAACAGCGCCGTCGACCAGTCGCCTATCACCGGCGAATCGGTCCCGGTCGACAAGACCCCCAATGACGACGTGTACGCGGGCACGGTCCTCGAGGCCGGATACCTCGAAATCGAAGCGACCGCCGCAGGTGACGAGACCACGCTCGCGCGGGTCGTCGAACTCGTCGAGGCTGCCGAATCGCGACCCACAGACGCCGAACAGTTCGTGGATCGGTTCGCGGATTACTACACGCCGATCGTCGTGTTCGGGGCGCTCGTCACAACCTTCGTCCCGCCGTTGCTATTCGGTGCGGCGTGGGGGACGTGGTTCGTTCGCGGTCTGACGCTGCTCGTCATCGCGTGCCCGTGTGCCTTCGTCATCTCCACCCCCGTCACAGTCGTCTCGGGCCTCACGAGTGCGGCACGAAACGGCGTGCTCGTGAAAGGTGGAGATCACCTCGAACGACTCGGCGAGGTCGACGTCGTGGCCTTCGACAAGACGGGGACGCTCTCCTCGGGCGACCTCGGCGTCACGGACGTGGTCCCGGCGGCGGGATACGAGGGGAGTGACGTCCTCGGGATCGCTGCCGCGATCGAACGATACAGCGAACACCCGATCTCCAACGCGATCGTCGAGCACGCCACCTCGATCGGAGACGGGGATTTCCGGGAGGCATCGAACTTCGAGAACCTTGCCGGGGAGGGTGTCCGCGGCGACCTCGAGGAGACGTATTACGTCGGCAATCCTGGGTTGTTCGAGGGGCTCGGAATCGATCTTTCGGCCGTCAAGCTCCGAACGGACGGCGGGAACGTGGTCGCTCAGAGTGATCCCGCTTCAGCGGAGAAAGTCCCGGCCGTCGACACGGTTCCGGATCTCCAGGCGGAGGGGAAGACGGTCGTGCTCGTGGGAACGGAACGCGATATCGTGGGCGTCATCGCTGTCGCCGACACGATTCGCCCGGAGGCTGCCTCGGTGATCGCCTCACTCGATGCTGATGGCATCCGAACGGTGATGCTCACCGGCGACAACGAACGAACCGCACGCGCCGTCGGGGATCGTATCGGAATCGACGACGTCAGGGCCGAACTTCTTCCCGACGAGAAACTCGAAGCAATCGAAGAACTCGTCGAAACGGGCGTCGTCGCGATGGTCGGCGATGGCGTCAACGACGCACCCGCGCTCGCGCGGGCGGACGTTGGAGTGGCGATGGGGGCGGCCGGCAGCGATGCGGCACTCGAAACGGCGGACGTGGCGTTGATGGCCGACGACCTTCGGGCCATTCCGTACTGCCTGGACCTCTCGCGAAAGGCAAACGGGGTCATCCGACAGAACATCGGGGTGAGCCTGTTCGTGAAGCTGCTTCTCGCCATCGGCGCACCGCTCGGCTACGTGAGCGTCATCGTAGCGGTCCTCGTTGGCGACATGGGTATGAGTCTCGCCGTCACGGGGAACGCCTTCCGACTCGGTGGGGTCGGGCCGGAGTCGGAGTAACTCCTGGGGCGTCAACTGAGTAACCCTTCTCGGTGTCGAATCGGAGCGATCGTTTGCGGCGTCGAGTTGAAAGTTTCGGGTTCGACGAAGACCGATCACAGCGCGGATCGGATTCGTTCTGAGACTCGTTCGGCGTCGTCACCTGTAACGAATTTTCGAGGCAACGAGAGGTGGATGTCGTCGTCGCTGTATCGGGGCAGGAGGTGCACGTGGGCGTGGCTGATCTCCCCCACGAGGGCCGCCGACGTATAAAAGAGACTCACACCATCGGGTTCGAGCGCGTCCTCGATCGCCATCGCGACATCGTCTACGGTCTGAAATACCGGTGTCGCGAGGGTGGCATCGGTCGTGAACAAAAACTCTCGGTGTATCTTGGGCACGACCAGGGTGTGGCCTCGCGTGGCTGGATTCCGGTCCAGGAAGGCAATTGTCCGTTCCGTCTCGCAGAGGACGTACGCGTCACGTTCGCCGGAGATAATCCCACAAAACGGACAGTCCTCCATGATACCCAATCACAGCCACGCGCCAAAACCTCTTCCCCCGGAATCGTCTTCGTATTCGGATCGGAAGTCTGTGTTAACCTCGTCCCAACTGACCGATCGTGTGAAGTTCGAGTCGAGGATGGTCTCGCCTCACGTCTCGGTCGGCGACGAATCGTCCCGCCGGCGGTTCCCAACGTCGTGGGTACGTTCTGCGACCTCGAGCAGGGTACTCCAGGTGTTGAGTCCCGCACGGAGGGCGACGAGATCAGTCGCATCGATGGTGACGGAGACAGTTCGCCCGTCTTGTGTCACGGAGGCAGTCGCACGGTCGCCGTTTATCTCCCCCATTTCCTGAGCGATCGAGTCGGCAACGAGTCTCCCGGCACGAGTGGAATCGTATGAAATAGAAAGTTCCGCGCGGTGCACGTCGGACTACTTGACGTCGACTGCTTTGATGTCGCGGCTCCGTTCCTTCAGCAGGACGCGGTGACCGCAGTACGGACAGCGGACCCCGCCGTACTCGTCGAGTTCGACGTCGCGTTTGCAGCGGGAACACTTGTAACTCATGTTACTCCTCGGATTCGTCCTCGCCGAGTGCCGCCCGGATCGACCGTCCCACCGTCTTTCCTGCCGGAGTTTCCGGCCGGTAAGCGCCGCCGGTTACGGTTTCACCGGTGGCCTCGTTGACCCAGATTCCCGTTCCGATACGCTTGAAGTCGTCGCCGTCGACAGACGCGCTCCGCATGTCCCCCTCGATTTCGGATACTCGCCGCCGAGCGACGCGCCCGTATCGTGCGCCGAACCGGCCGGCGCTTCCGGTCCGTTGGCTGTTACTCATAGTGGTGTTTACTCCCCGCGTCGAACTGATAAACCCCACGTTTCACGTGCGATATCCAGCCGCTTCGAGTGCATCGTTGAGGTCGCTTCGGAGACGTTCGCCGAGGTCGCGATCGCGGGCCGTCGTGACGATCCGATTCTCCTGGACGCTTGATCCGTCGCGAAGCAAAAGACGCACGTTGCCGTTTTCGTCCGCCCTCGTCGCCTTGGCACGCACGCCCGATCGGGATCCAGATCCACCGGCGTCGATTGGACCGGGAACGATCTTCTTGACGTTTGGATGCGCCGCAACCGTCTCCAGGATGCGACGGCCGCTTCGGCCGCCGATGAGCGTCGAGTGGCTGCCGCCAAGCTTTTCGGCGATCGAAGCTTCGACCACCTCCAGGGGCGATTCGTGGTGTGAATTTCGGACCGCCCCGAGGGGGTCGTCGTCCGCAACCCGGTACACCTGGTAATGGACGTCGGCACGGATCGCTCCGATGACGGTGCGATCCCCGCCAGCGTAGACGTCGTCGGGGCGTTTGCGGCGAATCTCGTCGGCGATTCGTCCGGCGTAGTTCCGCAACTCTGCCGGGGCCCAGCGCTCGTCATCCACCGGGGTCGTCGTCACCGTCCGTTCGGCGACGAGTTCGTCGTCCAACAGGCACGAGACGGTGGTCCGGTCACGGTCCACCTCGAGAACCACATTGTCGGTGTTGGCTCGCCGACAGACCAGGCAGTAATCACCCGGTCGTTCGAGCGGCGTCGCACAGTGCCGACACTTCATGCTACGCGGTCGGAGGTAATCGCTGATAAGTTGGCCGATCGAGAATTCCCATCCGGGCCGTACTGGGTGTTGGTCACACCAGCAGGTCTGGGTCGACTTTGAGAAACTCCCGTGCGAGGACGGTGGCGTAGCTCCCCTTGGGCAACGAAAACGAAAGGTTCAGCGGATTTCTCCTGATCTCGATTGCCGTCTCAACCCGAATGGCCCGTCGCGTCCCGCTGGATCCGAAGGCTCCAGGGAGGTCGAAATCTCCCCGTTCGACACCCAGATCCGCGAGGACCGCCCGGGCAATCGCTGCCGGTTCGCCCGCCCCGAACTCTGTGTCTGTTCCGACGAGCGGTGCCGTCACGAACGCCCGACCCCGCTCGCAGTGGCGGGTCACCACGTCGACGCGATTCTCGTCGACAACCTGCGACCGGCCGGGATCGGGCAGTCCGCGTTCGTCCGCGAAGCAGACCACGTCGCCGGCGACCGGGCGGCCGAATGGGAGTCTCCGGTCCAGCCGTTCTGATAGAATCCGATTGAACACGTACGACTGGGCGGCGTTAACGAGTAACTGCTGCAGGTTCGTGGGCAGACGTTCCAGGGATTCACGGTAGTCGGCGGGCCCGTCCGCACCGTCGGCCAGACGATCCGCGATGGCCCGCTCGTACCTGAGACCGCCGGGGAGGATCGAGGAGGCGTCCGCCCAGGATCGGGTTTCCGCCAGTTGGTCCCTCGCGCGCCGGGTCCCGTCGGGCTCGCGGTCGCTCGATTCCGTGACGTACCTAACGGCGGCACGTCCCCAGTTACCGCGAACGATGTCGAGCCCCACCCGGTGAGTAATGGGCCGCTTGGAACCGAAGCGCTGCTGGCCGAAGTAGTTCGGCACCGCGATCGGTTCGTCGGTAGTCAGTTTATCAACCTCCGGTTCATCGGCGCCCGGATCGTCGGCATCCCGTTCGCCCGAATCGGTCCCGTCATCGGTCGCCGTATCGAGGCCATCGACGGTGCGTGCGGTTCGAACGTCCGAATCCGCTGCGAACCGTCGCAATTCACTCGCGATCCGGTCCGCCCGATTTGGTTCGTCCGGCTCGCGTACCACGATTTCGAAGTCGTTTCCAGCCAGGTCACCGAACAGCACCGGACGTCCCGCGCGTCCGAGTACATCGACGTCGGCCCGATCGATCTTGGGCAGGGAGTTCTGGTCGAGACGCACCGAGAACAGCTGGGTCGTGACGCCACGTTTGTCCTTCGTTCCCGCCCAGGAGATCCGCTCGCGACTGATCCCAAGTCGATCCGACAGTGCCGACGCGAAGTCGTTCGTGTCCCATCCTCGAAGCGTTGCCCGGAAGACGAGGTGGGGATATGATCCCGGATCCGCGGAGGGTGGTCTGACGTCGACGTCGAAGGCCTCCCGTTCGCGCACGCGAAAGTCGTCAGTTCGATCCCGGAGTCGACCGCCGGTTCCCGGCCCGTCGGAGACGTACCATTCAATTCCGACCGCCGACTCGACGGGATGGGACCTTCGCATGGACGATTCTGTATGGCGAGGGACAAAGCGTCTTGCCCTCCTCGCTCCGGACGTGCCTCGATTCGTCGTGGCGGACGTTGCTTCGGAGTTGTGACCCCGGGCTGCAAGCCTCGGATCGTGCCGAACAGAAGGGACGCATCTCACATTCTTCCATCCATCCGTTTCTGCCCTCGCTCATCTCTGGTCCCGTTCCATCTCTGGGATTCGTCGCACTCACCCGGACAACACTTATTCGACCACTCGTGAAAGGATAGAATCGAGGTGTTTCAGACGTGGAGATCAATCCGAAGGTACACGCATACGAAGTCGACTGGGAATACGACGAACCGATCGGCATCCAGGTCATCGAAACCGACGAGGCGACGGTTCTGTTCGGGGCCGGGACGGCGGACGCCGCCGACGAAATCGCCGATATCGCAACCGATCATCACGTCGATGTCGTGATCGTCGAGCACGGCGACGTCGATCACTACGGAGGCGTTCCCGTGCTTCGTGGCGCAATCGACGACCTTGAGGTTGCGGTGCCGGCCGGCGACGTCTCGTTTCTCGAGGATGCCGGCATCGAAGCCGACACCCTTCTCGATGCGGGAGAAACGTACTGGGGTATCGAGACCATCGCTGCCCCAGGGCATACGCCCGACAACATGGCCTATCTGTACGAAGAGATCCTCGTCGCTGGCGATACCGTCGTCGGTTCCGAGTCTCCCTTCGCCGCCGATGGCGACTGGAGCGGCCCGCTGGCGGTGATCACATCAGATTTCAACCACGACGACGACCTGACGCGCCAGAGCGTCTCGAATCTCGCCGAATACGAGTTCGACGTCGTCCTGATGAGTCACGGCGAGAACCTCACCGAAGGGGGCCGTGATGCGCTCGCAACGCTCCTTGAGGACCTCGAGTAAAAGCTCCGACTGCACCCTCAGTCGTCGGAGGGTTCTCCGTCCGCAATCAGGGGATCCCCCCGTTCGAGTTCCGCATCGAGTCTGTCGGCACTGGCTGGTGGGAGGCGATCCCGCAGGCGGGCCGCGATTCGGTTAGCCTCCTCGAGTTCGAGTTCGCCCATCGAGCGGATGAGGGCGATGGCGCGCTCGGCGCGGCTGCGTTGCCAGGATTCCTCTCTGGCCTCGTAGGTTCGGAGCGCGCGGAGGAAGTCCGTCTTCGAGAACTCGGGCCAGTAGGGCGTACAGAAAAACACCGCGGCCTCGTTGCCGTTCGCATACCACGGCAGGAAGTTCGAGGTCCGTTCGTCGCCCCCCGTCCGGATGATCAGGTCGACCTCCCTGACGGGTTCGTGGTAGAGTCGTCCTTCGATTTCGTCGACGTCAATCGATTCCGGGTCGATTGTCCCCGAGGCGACGTCCTGGGCGATTTCGCGGGTGGTTCGCATGAGTTCGTTACGGCCGCCGTAGGCGAGCGCTACGTTGAGGCGGTGTCGGTCGTACCCTGCTGTCTGGGCTTCCGCGTACTCGACGGCGTCTATCACGCGCTGTGGGAGTCGATCGATTTCGCCGAGGGCCCTGATGCGAACCTCTTCGGAGTGGACCTGGTCGTCGTCGGCGAACTCGAGGAGCTTCTGTTCGATCAGATCGAAGATTCGCTCCTGTTCGTCGGGAGGTCGCTTGAAGTTCTCTGTAGAGAACGCATACAGCGTGAGTTCGTCGATGTCGAGTTCGTTACACCACCTGAGTATCTGCTCCGTAGTCTCGGCACCGGCCCTGTGACCGTCGGAGACGTCGTCGCCGCCCCGACTCGCGTATCGCCGGTTTCCGTCCTGGATGACGGCGACGTGGCGAGGCGTCTCCTCGATGCGAGTGGTTAGCATCCGTAGGTAGGCGTCGCGAATTCGGTGCCGGAGCCACGTTCTCATCGTGCGTCCATTTACTCGTGTCGCATAAATGTTTGCTGGGACGAACCGGATTGCGTCGGCAGGCAGGCAGATGCCGGTCGAGGGCCGCCGATGAGTACGCCTCGCGATGGAATCGACGACGCAAACCCCCACGAAATATCTCGGCGAAATCACCCAATTGACCTTCGACACTCTCTGGCGCTCCACAACGCGATAATTGAAATACGCACGCAAGATGGCGAATCGGTGAACGATTATATAGACCGACCTCGGTATTTGACCCACAAAAATAACATATATGTATATTTATCCACTTAATAGGTGAATATTGCACTAATCATTGCCCGTTTATTACTATAGATGTTCGAGTCAATCGGAGAAAACATATGACGGAAGGACGAATTAGTTCGGAGGCACAGCACGTACTCGAGGAAATCGAATCAAAGGACGTCGACTTCCTCCGGTTGCAGTTCACCGACATCCTCGGAACGGTCAAGAACGTCTCGATCCCCGCCAGACAGGCGGAGAAAGCCTTCACGGAGGGCATCTACTTCGATGGCTCCTCCATCGAGGGGTTCGTCAGGATCCAGGAATCCGACATGCGGCTCAAACCGGATCCATCGACCTTCGCGATCCTGCCGTGGCGGAAAACGGAGGAAAGCGCAGCCGCCCGCCTCATCTGTGACATCATCAACACCTCGACGGGTGAGCCGTTCGTCGGCGATCCACGCCACGTCCTGAAGCAGGCGCTGGATCGGGCGGCGGAACACGGCTTTACGGTCAATGCCGCCCCGGAACCCGAGTTTTTCCTCTTCGAGCACGACGAGGAGGGACGGGCGACGACGAAGACTGCCGACGTCGGCGGCTACTTCGACCTCGCACCGAAAGATCTCGCGAGTGACGTTCGTCGGGACATCATATACGGACTCGAAAGCATGGGGTTCGAAATCGAGGCCAGCCACCACGAGGTCGCGGAGGGCCAATACGAGATCAACTTCGAATACGACGACGCCCTCGCGACGGCTGATAACGTCGCAACGTTTCGGACCGTGGTGCGCGCGATCGCTGCCCAGCACGATCTCCACGCCACGTTCATGCCGAAGCCCATCCCCCGGATCAACGGCTCCGGGATGCACACCCACATCTCGCTTCTGACCGAGGACAATGAGAACGCTTTCCACGACGAAGCCGACGAGTTCGACCTCAGCGAGACGGCGCACGCATTCCTCGCGGGGATCCTCGAACACGCCCCAGCGATCACGGCGATCACCAACCCGACCGTCAACAGCTACAAGCGACTCGTGCCGGGCTATGAGGCCCCCGTGTACGTTGCCTGGTCGGACCGCAACCGCTCGGCTCTCATCCGCAAACCCGCTGCACGCGTCCCGGCTGCATCGCGCATCGAGGCGCGATTTCCCGATCCGTCGTGCAACCCCTACCTCGCTCTCGCCGCGCTCGTCAACGCCGGCATGGATGGCATCGAGCGCGGACTCAAGGCCCCGGATCCCGTGCGCGAAAACATCTACGAGTTCGACGAAGCCAAACGGGAGGAGTACGGTATCGACGTGCTTCCGGCCAATCTCGGCGAGGCACTCGAGGCACTCGAAGACGACGACGTAGTCCTCGACGGGCTCGGACCACATGTCGGGCCGAAGTTTCTCGAAGCCAAGGCCGCAGAGTTCGACGAATACAACCTCGATGTCTCTCAGTGGGAACTCGATCGATACCTCGAGACGTTCTGAGCGTCACCTCCAGAGCCGATCTCGGTCTCGGTACGTACGCTACTCCAGGCCGAGGTCGCCGTCGGTGTAGTTCCCAGCCCTCGGGACGCCCTTGACGGTCACGGTTTCGCCCGTCATGAACGCAGAGGCGGGCGCGGCCAGGAACTGGACGACGTCCGCAATATCTTCGACGTGGCCGATTCGTCTATCGACCTGAGCGCGCGGCGGCATGTCGCTTTCGTCGATTCCGAGCGTCTCGGCGACCCCTGGCGTCTGAATGAGTCCCGGGGCGACGCAGTTGACGCGGATACCGTGTTCGGCCCATTCGACTGCGAGGGTCTCGGTTAACCGAATGATGGCAGCCTTGGACGCCCCGTAATGGCTCTCGTTTGGGGCGGCGTGTTGGCCGTTGACGCTCGAGATGTTGATGATGTTCCCGCCGTCATTCTCACGCATATATGCGCCGGCGGCCTGCGTGCAATGTCGCGTCCCGTGGAGGTTGAGGTCTATGATGGCCTTCCAGCCGTTCTCGGAAATGTCCTCGAACGGGGCCACGAACTCGCCACCGGCGTTGTTGACGAGCAGGTCGACGCCTCCGAACTCGTCGACGGTCGCGTCGACGAACTCGTCGACCGACTCGGCGTCGCGGACGTCGCACTCGATGGCGAGTGCGGTGCCGCCGTCGTCGCGGATCGCCTCGGCGACGGGATCGACGCGCTCCTGTGCGCGCGAACAGATCGCGACGTTGGCCCCGTCGGCAGCGAGTCCCTCGGCGATCGATCGACCGATCCCTTGGGACGCGCCGGTGACGATCGCGTTGATTCCATCGACGCTATATTGTGTCGTCGGCATGTCCGGATGGATCGGATGGCGGCGTCAAGACGTTACCGATGCGTGTGCGACCTGGCTGCTGTCGAGTGTACCGTGGCACACCGATCGAACGACGAAAATGAACGATCAGTCCTCCGTCTCGTCAGAGGTAGTCTTCGACGAGTTCCGTGACTTCCTCGGGCGTGTCACCGACGGGGACGCCCGCGTCGTTGAGCGCGTCGATCTTCGACTGAGCAGTGCCCGTCCCGCTGCCGGAGACGATGGCACCTGCATGGCCCATCCGTTTGCCCGGCGGGGCGGTTCGACCGGCGATGAAGCCGGCGACGGGGGTGTCCATGTACTCGCCGATGTAGGACGCCGCCTCCTCCTCGTCCTCGCCGCCGATTTCGCCGCACATCACTACGGCCTCGGTCTCGGGATCGGCCTCGAACAGTTCCAGTGCATCGATAAAGTCCGTACCGATGATGGGATCGCCGCCGATGCCGACGGCGGTCGTCTGGCCGATGCCTTGCTTCGTCAGGTTGTCGACGACTTGGTA